>NZ_JANLIZ010000002.1:0-445921 GCF_024702055.1 Enterobacter sp. HG048 | reverse complement strand
CGCGATCAATAACCTGTTTGACTGCTTCAATTTTAAACTCTTCGGGATAACGTTTACCGCTCATGGGCACCTCTCTTTAAGTCATCTTAAATGACTCCGAAGTGTCTGTTAAACCCGTGGCGATTCACCTCTTCAGCTCTTAACTGCTGCTTTTGAGTTAAAGATCGACTCTCTTCCTCAGTTAGCCACTGAAAAATTTCAACTAACTCTCCGGCCTCTACAGACATAGCCATCGATAAGTTTTTGGGAGAATGAAACTTGTCCCAGTCTCGTTCAGAAGCAAATTCTGCGAGATTATGTTGAAGCTTGGTCAGCTCGTTGCTCTTCATAAATTTTCTTGAGTCCATCAATCGTTAACCATGGCCGGCGGCGATGAAGCATCCTGTGACAGTTTGCACAAACTATAGCCAGGTCTTCAAGCTTTGTTTCTTGGTTGTCGTCACGCAAACTCAAGGGACTCTTGTGGTGGCACTCGGCAAATCCTTGGCCTAGTTCGCCATAGGTATTTTTGAAGTCAACTGAACATATTTCACATGCCAGCTTTCCAGTCTTTTCGAACACCGACTGTTTCTTTTTCTTTACTAAAGAAGGATCTCGTTCTCGGGAAAGATGAAGCCGGAGGATAGGCCGCCCCTCACTACCGGTTACTGGCAGTTCTTCTTCCGTATCTTCAACCTTGACCAAAGAAAGGTCCGAGATGGTTTCTATGCTCGATGCTTGTGTGACTGAACCCTGCCTACATGCTGAATATCGTACAGCCTCAACAAAATCAGGATTAAAAAATTCGGTTCCAAAAAAAACATCCGTGCCGTACGTGGTTACATTATCGAAGTCAAAGCGGTGTGGATAATCATCATCTGGCCACACCTTTTGTTGAGAGGTGTAATAGGATTTACTAACTTTAGCCAGGGTGATGCTTTGGACCGCACCTCGAAATTTTTCAAGGTCATTTTTGCTGACACGCGAAAAACCCTTGGGCGGTGGTCCTTCTGCCTTTAACCAAGAAATGGAGTAAACGAATGCAACCAGATCGCCTTCGGATACCTTTTCGATTGTTTCTTTCTTTGTTTCCTTAACACCCCAGACCTTCTGATCTAGCCCAATTCTAAAGTTCTTCTTCGAATGTGGTTTATCAGAGACGTATATGACCCAGATCATACCTTAGACCTATGCAATAATGTTCATAGGGGCATTGTAACGCTCAGAAGACTAAGATAAAAATGATTAGATACAAATATATGGGTGTAAGCCATGTCAACATTTACTTTCAACAGCGAACTTCAACAAGAAAGCGAGTCTGCCTACCGGCATTGGCTGAACGATAATCCTAATGGGTTCGTAGTCAACACGCTCAAACACTCGAAAGGGCTCGGCACTCGCACTGATGCTCGGTTTACGCGAATACACAGGGTGACCTGTAAAAGCATTAATCCTCATAAGCGTAAAGAGGATACAACAGGATTTACTACTGGGCGGTATCAGAAAATCTGCGCACTAAGTCTTGAGGAAGCTTGCAATGAAGCCATGCGCACTTCAGGATTAAAAATAATCAAATTTTGTCCATGCGTATGACTTACCTCATGTTTTTTTCATTCTTCTCACTAACTCATTGCATTAAGCTTTGTAATTATTAATCCTTAACAAGGTGCTAGGTTCGGCAGTTGTCGGAGGCCATAAAGTTGCTGTCTTTGCGCTGTGCCCCGCCCGAATTGCCGCTTACGTGGCGATTAAATCGATGAGGTACTCGCGACAGAACATTCTTGTTTGTCGGTAAGTGACATATTTTATCCAAAAAAGGAGATATCAATGAAAGTGATTGCAAATATGTTGGTAGTAGTGCATGGAAATGGAGTTCATACTATTTTGCATAAGGAGATTGATACTCCCCTGATTCCAGTGACTGGCATGGAGTATGAAGACTCAACTTTCAACAATCCTGTCAAAATCATCTCGGTAACATGTAATTTTGATGAGCATTATTACTACGTTACACTACCTGCTATTGAATGCCACAGCGAAGATGCAGCCAAGGATTATGTAGATATGACGCTGCTCCATGGTTGGGAAAAACCATAATTTTTTCATGATTGAAACTGCCCAACATTGCGCTTGCAGCAACTATCATAATTCTTAATAACTGTTTTACTTCAGCAGGCGCTTTCATTAGCGCCTATTAAAGATCACACTAAACCCATATTTCCCTATGGTCCCGCACATAACTAAACAACTTCATTCAACCCATTATTTCTCGGCTGGCACACCGGTAGTGGTAGACGGTAACTGCACGCGCTTCACATCGGCTGGAGCAAAATACAGCCACTCGCCCGTCTCTGTCGCCAGCGGAACAAAGCCATTAACAAGCTCAGTCTGACTCCTGGTCATCTTTCCGGTGTAGGTTTCGCCTGTTTGGGTAGTGAGGGTGATTTGGTAGATGTCGGACATTGAGAGCTTCTTTCTCCGCAGGTGGGGATATCGCCATTACGATGAGACAGCACATGGTGATGGCAATAATATGTTATCCTTGGCAAAACCAAGGAGGTGGTATGTTTTCCTTTCTCAACACATTCAAACGGCTCATAAGCAAGCAGCAGACGGCGCTGACCGTCGAGCAAGAGTATTCAGATGTACAGCTTCTTCAGTGGGCTACTGGGTGCATGTTAGAAGGTTTGCCAGACCAGTTTTACGAGGCAAGGATTTCCTGTTTCCGTAATATTGACAATGAAGGACGCACCGCAATCGCTTCAATACATGACGTCAAGTTGACTATCGAAAGCGAATACACTTCTTTCTCTCCACCCGATAATCTTTACGCCACACACTGCATAGAGAAAATTCTTGCTGGAAAAAACTGGAGCCAAGCCACCATAACTTTCACCCCACAAACTACACGATTCATGTGGGAATAAAAAAACGCCCTGAGGCGGTTAAACTTTGTTGAATGCTACGCACTGTATCCAGAGGTTTTCTCTCAAACCCTATTTTTCAGCCATTAAGGACTCGAATATTTCAGATGAGGATAGTCCGCCATCGCAACTGTAGACTTCACCATACGAATACGCCGGTAAGTGATCCCATGTGGTTGCATCGTAAGCATTCCATGAAAAAAACCATTGCTCTTTCTCTTTCATAACCCCTCCATATCAGGAGGAGTTATTGTGCATTATCACAGGCACTCAGTGAATGCCTGCTGTAATGCCAAGTAGTTGAAATCATGGGCTACTAGCTTCAAGCCAAAGGAGCCCCTTGATATTTGATTCACCCCTTCAGCTTCTTTGCTTTCACTTCTGATGCCCACCTCTTTAGTTCACCAGGTTCAGCATGATGCTCAATCACGAGCATATCAATACCCTCCCCGAGGGTTTTAGTTAAGGTTTCAATCTCTACTAGTTGAGGAATAATGACCAAAAATACTTTTTCCGGGAAAGTTCTATGTGATTTAACACTCCCAATCCAGCTAGCCGAAAACTCGATGCCTTCAAGTTTTATTATTTTAGCTTTGCTATCACACAATCTATCCGCAAGGTCATTGCCCAAAGCTTCACTGAGAAATTGACTGTTAGCTGTTTGCATGGATGGGAAAAGCACCCTAACGTTACTATTAGCTAGTTTTGCTAATTTTAATGCATGGTCAAACCCCAATCTGTGGTTATCAATTGCAGCCGAATAATCATTAACACCCTGAACCAAATAAAATCCCATATGCCCTCCATAGATTTTACAAAATGATGGGGGCATCGAATGGCTGTTTCAAGGGTATTTTTTATTATCCACCTACTTCAAGCACTGCTGCTTAATGTAATCCTGCAACCCAGCAATCATTTTCCTGCTGGTTTCGATTCGCTCTCTGAGGGTGAAATAATCCCGTTCAGCGGACTGAGTAAGTCTGGCGGTGGAAGCATCATCCATGCCGGGGGAGACGGTCGCTCCATTCTCGGTACATCTAGCGTTGAGCTGCAACCGCTTACGGCCAGCAATGACATCGCTATGCAGACGCTCAATGGTTTCTTTCGCATCAGCCAGTTCTCCGGTGTATTTTGCATCGAGCGCAGCAACATCGCGCTGGCGGGTCTGCATATCTTTAATGAGGGCGTTCGCCATACTTAGCTGTTTAGTGGCCCTATCGCGCTGGTTTTTATAAGCGATGGCATTGCCGCGGTAGTGGCTAACCGCCCATGTCATGGAAACCAGCAGACAGATAACGGCAGCGCAGATGATGGCTGTTATTCGACTCATTTCTGGCCCCACTCGCAAACTTTACGCTCAATCTCACGCCGAGTGATCAGCCCCTTCCACTGCTTTCCACCGGCATACGTCCAGCGCTGCAGTTCTTTGCATGTACCCGGAACGTCGCCGGAATTTAATTTTTTCAGCAGCGTCGATCTGCTAAACGCTCCAGCTCCTACGTTGTAGGTGAAAGAGTAAAGTGCGGCACGAGTGGTTTCGGGAATATGGACTTTAATCAGCGGGTCGATAGCTGCAGCTACCTTGCGCAAGTCGGATTGAAGCAAAGCATCACATTCTTTATCGGTGTATCTGTGACCACGGCGAATGTCAGCGCTGGTATGCCCATCGCACACAGTCCAGACACCAACGACGTCTTGATAAGCGTAATAGCGTCTTCCTTCAAGTCCATCCGCATTGCCCAGCATCACAGCTGCAATAGTGATTGCGCTGGCTCCGCCAACAACGGCGCCCACCAGCTTATTTCGGAGTGTCGGGTTCATCTCGGCTCCTGCTGCGGCGGTTGTCTTCGCGGATTTTGAAATAGAGATTCGTCAGATACGTCAGTACAGCGATGATGATGCCCACCAGCACGCCGATAGCGTTCCACTGTTCGGGACTGTAGGCATTCAGCATGCCGTTTAGGATGCTACCGGCTGAAGCGCCGTAAGCAGCACCGGTGGTTAGTTTGTCCATGCGATACATACTCTCACCTCGCGTAGTTAGCGGGTGCTGTGTGTTTGAAAAGGGTCAGTCAGTCGGGACGATTTAACAAGAAGGCTTGTCGATGATGGTTCCCGGAGCCTGAAATCAAAAAGCCAGCGACAGGCTGGCAATCTGAGGGTAAGGCAATGAGCAGGGTATTATTTAGAAGCAAGAGACCTTTAAGCTAGCTAAACAGATGGCATTTGTGTAAAAAGATGGCATCAATCAGCAGGTGTTCATCGTGAAATACATTCGGCTAGTTTTAAAGCTCATAACAGCATCACTATATGTGTTTCTGGTTGTTTTTGGCTCTGGATTTGTAGGTTCGAGTACGGCCAATGCAATCAATCTTGAAACGCTTAACCTAAATTATTCATTAATCGCAAAGGACTCGGCGGTATACGCAACCTGCGCAACCGGTGCGACCTTAGTTGTTCCGCCTGCCCTATATTTAATCCAGCATTATGTCTGGCCAGTGTTGAAGTTTATCGGCTTGAAGATTCGCTACTTCTTCCATGGATACTAAAAGCCTCGCACAGTAACGAGGCTTCACTTAATTTTTATCCTGTTACAGCTTTGGCTCTTCAATACGTTCGCTTAGCACTTCGACCTCTCCATTGTTGGCGAGATCATCTCCACGAGTCACATACCATGCGCCGTAAATAGTTTCATCCGACTCTAAATCGTCGATTTTTTCGTGCACGTAGTAAGCGATCTGCCTGCTACCATTGTACTGAATCCAGTAATAGCCTTCTCTCATTATTCCTCCCCTCTCCGATATAGAAAGTATAAGAGGCAATGAATAGTGATGGTTTTAGAAATTCTTAAATCGCTATTAAGCAAAAAGCCCCACGGGGTTAACCGCAGGGCTTTAATCGAAGGCAATAACCCATCGTTAGAGCAAAATTACCACAGATTCGGGAAAAGTAAATAGCTCACGATAAATTCACACCCTATTTTGTTATCCTCTTGAGCTGTGCTTCTGCCCACGCCTCTTCGATATCAAACTTCGTAATTAGCTGATCGTAAAATGGCTTAACAGACTTCTTCCAGGTATCGAGGCTGATTGCATCCGTTATCTGGCACATCGCGGCGTAAGCCTCAGTTGATGGAATTCGTTCATACCCGCGCCCGCTGCAGCGCTTACAATCGGTCAGAACCGGAACGCCCTGCCGTTCTGTAAGAGCCTGATTAACGGCTTTCCCGCGTCCATGGCAATCTTTACAGGCGCAACTAACAACCTTCTTACCCTTACACTGAGGGCATAGAACGCGCGCTACCTCCCTGACCTGCCTCCGAACCTGATACTCAGAAGGTCGAATATCTTCGACACCCATACTCAGCGACATCTTCCCGAATTTCTTCTCTTTTGCCGGAGTGTGGGACTTCATGCTGAAAACCTCAGCGTCAATAAACCCTGCCCCTTTGCAGCCATCGCACTGTTTCACGCTGGCGGCGCTGCGAGAATAATCCTCAAAAGCGAAGGCGGCCAGTTGGCGCATTACCAGTGGCTTAACCGCATCGTCCAGCTTGCGCAGTGCAGCAACCCGGTCGCACTTGGTCAGTGCGTACTGGGCCAGCAATTCGATCGCCCTTGCCCGATCGTTGTAACTGATGCCCATCTTGCCGAGGAAGGCACTGTATCCCATGGCGGCGCGTTCCTGCGTCATGCCCATAGCGGCCATGATATCCGTTCCGCTTAATGAGTCTGACGCCGTAGCGCGCGGAGAGTCGCTAATAAGCGTCGACTTGGCGAAGTGGTATTTCACGGTGTTTTCGAGGTTCATTAGGCTGCTCCTGCTGAATGATAGATACGAACAAAATTACGAAGAATGCGGTAATCCACCAGCACCGATCCCCGGTAGCGGTAAATGCGAAGGCGCTGCCAGCGCGCCCGGAGTATCTCAAGCGTTTCTGGCTTCATCTGGCCTCCTCGATAATGATCTGCCCTGTTTCTCCCCAGATTTTGGTAACCCGTCCGTCCCAGACATGGCTATCCTCGTCAAACACTGCATCCAGCAAAGCTTTTTCCAGGTTGTCTTTGTCCGGCTTTTGTTGATGAGGCTGGCCGACATATTGCGCCCGCTTTGTCTTGCTCCAGCTCTTTGGCATGGGGATGACAAACGTGACGTGATATCCGGACTCTGGCAGGCGGATGCCCAACAGCCTGACCTGTTCTTTGTATGCCCAGTACGCTGCTGTTGCTGGCCGTTTATGCCATCGGTCACGCTGAGTCATTCGGGGCTTGCCAATCGGCGTAATTTCGTAAATTTTCATGCGGGCACCACCAGCCCGCGGCGGGCAACTTCAATCACTGTCAGAACAATCGCACGGTCCATAAGATGCCGGCGCTCTTCCCTGTTCAGCTTATTCCCGTTATCAATGCTGTCATGACAGCAAACGCAGAGCGCAGCTGTCGCACAGTCATCAGTTTTTAATCCCATGCCTTTTCCTTCGTTCCGGTGTGCCACCTGCGTTCCCCATGCTCCACAAAGAACACAACGCTCAATCTGCCCGACGGCGGCGAGCCATTTTTTGCTGCGATAAATAGCCATGCTCACCCCCACATCCGGTTTCGCCAGCGGCTATCAGGGCGCGCTGGTGTATTTGAGGTTGGAAGGAATGCACTGACAGTCCAGGTCACGTAATCCGGGTTAAGGCTACGCTCAACTCGTACCCCGCGCGCTTTGTAACGCTTAACCAGTTCGTCGGCCTGTTCGGTGCTGCAGTCGGTATGATGGAACCAAGAATATTTCATACCCGTCACCCCACGAAGCCAAGCAGCTGCGCGGCGACATTTTCTGCCTCATCACAACTGCGGAATGAACGGGACAGGACCCACCGCCAGAGGACATCGAGCGCAGCTTTATAGAGCTGCTGAAACTCGAGTTCGTCCATGTTGGCGAATGAGATGCTACGAGGATGCTTTTTGAGTGTTCCGTCTGGGAGCTGAATGGCATCAAAGTGCCCTGCCTCGACGATCACCCAAGAGCGGTAAGCATCGAAGGATTTGCACAGGCTAATGCCATTCGTGACGCGCCGGGAAGCAACCTGCTCAAGATACTGCTCAGCAGCATCGATCAGCGCGCCCTCATTCCCGCCGTAAGATGCCAGGAACTTGGCGTAGCCGCAGATCAGCTTCCGCTCGTTACTCGAGATAGCCCCGCCGGTTGGTTCCCAGTATTCAAAACCGAGATTGAGAAGCGCGAAAAAGCGCCGGTGAAATGCCGGGTTTCGTACCCGCCTGAACTCGGCAACAAGAACATCGCCGAGCCGAGTTTTGGATTGCAGGATATCGCTGGTCTCGGGCGTAGCCGGGATCAGTATTCCTGAATGGTGTTTGATAAGTTGTAATTCTAGCGCCATAGTTCTCTCCGTGGCGCATCAGGTAAAGGTTGTTCAGGCCTATGAAAGAATAATATCAGACGGTGGTGTAATTCGGTACCCAAGCCGTTTTGCAAATTGCATAAACCCGTTAAGAGTGAATATTTCTTCCTCTTCGAGTAACGGTCGTAATGAAACTATTCCATTTACTCGATAAACCAGATATCTCCCTTCCGCCGGGAAGCTATAGATAACTGCTTTATCGGCCCTTCTGACCACGTCGTACCATTGATCATCTGCATTAAAGGCATCTGCACTACACACTATTTTCCCCCAGAGCGACTTATTGACGCGGTAAACAGTAATCGGGAACAGCCAGGGGAACGCGAACAGCGATACTCTTTGAAACTGCTCCAGTGAAATTCACGCGATTAATAAAACCACTCGTCCGCGCTTTCCCAGGTCTCCCGCACGATATGTTCGACCTCTTTCTTGTCGCCCCCGAAAACAGTCAAACCATCACTACTGGCACGCCTAATCGTAAGCTGGCATTCATCGAACTGTTTACTGAGTCTCTTGAGCAGTTCTGACTCGAGCGCAGGTATAGCTCCATCAGGAAGTTTCTTCATGCGATCAATAGTTAACTCAATTTTCATTTTTCCCTCCGCAATGAATTACTGTATGTATATACAGTATATTTATAAACATATCTCACGGATTTTGCAACGGTTTAAAAGCACGCATGTAGATAACTGGAATTAAGTACCGTCTAAACAAACTACAGGCTACTTCTGGAAAGGAGACTTAAAAATTGTGGACTGAAGGTCTGAGGGCGTAAGAAAGAATGAAGTTTAATTTGCAGTAAGACTCGCAAGCGTCGTGTCATAACATGAAAGTTACTAAATCTACTTAAGCCAATATCTGAATAAAATGGGATGTCCGCTTTATGCCAGAAGCGGACGCTAACGACAGTACTTGTGATTAAGGCACGTTTACGGATGAAGGGCAAGACTGTTACATTTCATATGTTGAAAACCGACTCTCAGGTAAACCGGAAAATACTGCTGAGTTAGCCTTTAACAACGCGCCATCATGTTTTGATGGTTCAGGAAGGCCCACGCTTGCGCTAGTGCAATAAAGCGTTGTGAATTCTTCACCTGCCAGGGTGGGACAGGTGCTCTGGATTCCGGGGGAAGGCAGTATAGCATCAGTCGTTCCATCGGGCTTGTAACGGACAAGACGATTTCCTCCCCATTCGGCATTCCATAAATAGCCCATTGCATCCACACATGACCCATCAGGCGCCCCTTTACCCTCTGTTTCTGTAAACACTCGCTGGTTGTTTAGAGAGGGGTAGTCGCAACAGAATATACGGCCCTGCATAGAGTCGCTGTAATACATTGTGCCGCCGTCAGGGCTGAAACAAATACTGTTGGGGATAGCCACCCTTGGTAGGGAAAGTGTCTCGATACTCATTTTTACCGAATTGAGTCTGTGAAATTGACCGACGGCTTTAACAGGATAACTATCATCCATGGTTCCAAATATAAAATTACCAAAACGGTCGCACCGACCATCACCTATACGAGTGCCCGAATCCCCTGGAGAGTCTGCAACTTTAGTGAAACTACCTGTACTGAGTTCATAGAAGCCAAGCCGGGATGCAAGCCCCATCAATAGCACATCATCTTTTTCGGTAAAAGCAAAGGATCCTAGTCGTTCAGGTAGAGACCATCGCATCACAATACCTGATCCCTCCTCTAAGGCGAGAAGTTCACTGCCTTCGATGTCGGTCCAATAAACTCTGCGTGTTCTTTCACACCAGAGGGGGCACTCACCTAGCGAATTCCTGACATTAGCTGCAATTGAAAACATTTTTTCTCCAGTGTGGAAACAGTACGTGTTGCGTTTAGAAAAATATATAAGGACGTCTGCAACAGGGCTGACGCCCTCAACGAGCAAGTCATTTCATTCTTTTAATTCATGAAACGTTCAGAAAGTCGATCGCCAAATAGCATAATGGCGAGACCGGCCAGCATGATCAGCATACCTCCCAGTTTTAGCAACGAGACTGGCCGCCTTACCGCGCCCAGTAGGCCAAAATGGTCGATCACTTGAGATGAGAGTAGCTGTCCGACAATCGCCAGCCCGAGCAGGGCTGAAAAACCGATTTTCGGTGCCAGTACAACATAACTAAATAATGCACAGGCACCGATCAGTCCGCCCGCCAGGCTCCATACAGGCTGAGAAGGAATGGCGGCAAGTGAGGTGAATAACCCTCCTCGCAGCAATGAGTAAATTCCGAGGCTGAACGCCCCCGCCGTAAAGGAAAACAACGCGGCGGTGACTGGATCCCCGCCGAGCCCTTTTGCAAGCTGACTGTTCAGTGTCGTCTGCAGGGTAATACCCAGACCTGCTGCAAAAGCTATTACGTAATAAATCGCGCTCATGCTGTTCGTCTCTGTCAGTTTGACTGAATAATCGGCAGGAATTTTTCCGCAAAGATGTCTGGCTCATACCCTGCCGCCGCAAAAAGGTGTTCGCGTGATTCATCAATGGCTGCGCGAAGGCGCTCGCTGTCCACACCCAGCACTTTGCCGTTCTGCTTGACGATGCGCCCGCCAATCATCACGGTATCGATGTTGCTGCGTTCAGCAGCATGCACCACCGTGCCAAACGCATTCCCGTTTGGATAGAGATTGAGGTCAGCCACGTTAATCAGGATCAGGTCGGCCTGTTTGCCTGGCGTCAGGCTACCCACTTTATCCTGTAGCCCAGCACAGGTCGCACCATCGACGGTCGCCGACTTCAGCAACTGCGCTGCCGGGAGCGTTGCTAGTGAATGCCCTGAATCACAACAGTGCTGCTTATGCATACCCATTACTCGCTGCAGATAGAACGCCACGCGCATTTCCATAAACATATCTGTGCTGTAAGACGTTTCGTTATCCACGCTCAGGCCAGGATTGATGCCATGGCGCTGTGCGGCCTCAATGGCAAACATCCCGCTTTCAATGCCATAGTGCGAATCTGAGCGCGGACAGACGTTCACCCGTACGCCGGCTTCACGCAGGATTTCCCAACCCTCATCTGGCAGTGCGGTACAGTGGTTGAATATATTGTCCGAGCCCAGCAGGCCCTGCTGATGCAGTGATTTAAGCTCTGAAGCCATTTCAGCACCAAAGAATTCAGTGATGATAGGTAGCCCGAGTCGACGGGCTTCGTACCATAATTCCGGCTCAAGCTGTGCCATGACTGCGAGAGACACCAGGCTTTCAGGGTTGTTCCGGAAATACTTATCCTGCAGTCTTTGCCAATTACCCGGCCAGTGTGCTCTGTCCCATTCTCCTGATACCGGGGCACCTGAGGCATGAATGGCACGAATGCCTGAATCAAGCAGGGCCTCCACGGCGGCGTCCGAGTGTTCAGCAGTGCGGCTGTTGTGCGAATTATCAATGATGGTGGTGATACCTGCATCAATGGCACCGAGAGCAGTCAGCAGGTTACCGACATAAATGTCAGACGGGCGATAGTATTTCGCAAACGAAAAATGCGTGGCGTTGCTGTAGTCGTCCAGACAAGTGGCATTCGGGTTGATGCGGCGCAACTGTCCTTCCCAAGAGTGGCGATGAGAATCCACCATGCCCGGCATAGCAATCATGTTCGTGGCATCAATGATATGTGCATCCTGTACGTCAAGATTCTTTCCCACCGCGGTTATGTTTGAGCCCGTGATAAGAATATCACCGCGTTCAATGTTACCGATGCTTTCATCCATGCTCAGCACCGTTGCACCACGAATCAAGGTGGCTGGCGGTGTTATAGTGTGTTTTTTAACAATATTTCTGATGTAATCGGTCATTATCGTTGCCTCATTCCTGAATGATGGGGAAACGATACGTCATGGCATTTAACCCAAAAAGATGCTTAAACTGTTTTCATAATTCATAATTCACGAACAATAAAATTCACACTTTGCGCGGAGTAGGACAATGGATCGGATACAGGCGATGCAGGTTTTTTTACGTGTAGCTGAAGCCGGAAGCTTTGTACGCGCAGCAGAAACACTGTCGCTACCTTCATCCACCGTCACCAGCACGATTAAAAATCTTGAGAAGTATCTGCAGGTGCGTCTGCTTAATCGGACGACAAGACGAGTGAGCCTCACCCCTGAAGGCCTGCAGTACCTTGCCCAGTGCCGTGAGATCTTGTCGTTAATTGAACACACGGAATCCAGCCTGACCAATTCTATCAGGCGACCTCAGGGTCGATTACGGGTGGATATGCCAGGTGGGATCGCTCAGTTCATCGTGATGCCAAATCTTAAAGACTTCTACCGGCTCTATCCGGATATCTATCTGATGATTGGCGTAAGCGACCGGCAAGTTGACCTTGTACAAGAAGGCGTGGATTGTGTTATCAGAACCGGCGAATTAACCGACTCCACGTTGGTTGCCCGTCCGCTTGGAAGGTTTCGCTGGATAACATGCGCCTCTCCAGAGTACCTCAGTAAATACGGGATTCCCGGAACACCTGATGAGTTGATAAAGCATCGGGCGATCCATTACTTTTCCGCTTCGGGAAGACGAAAGAATGAACTGCGTTTTAGGCGCGGTACTGAGATGCTTTCCGTCCCAGTTAAAGGTGATGCGGCCGTTAACGAAACGGGGCTTTATATCAAACTGTGTCTTGAAGGTTTCGGGCTTGCGCAGCTTGCTGAGAATATTGTCTCTGAACATCTGCAGAGGGGAACGCTGGTAGAGGTTCTGGTTGAATGGCAGCCGGCTTCAGTCCCGGTTACCTTGCTTTACCCGCATCAGCGCTTCCTTTCTCCCACAGTCCGAGCATTTTCTGACTGGATAGCCAAGATTTTCACAGATGGCGCTGGAGATATAAATTCCTCGTTGTAATGAATCAGCATAAGCGGGAGGAAACTTTGTGAAACATCCACGTATAACTGATTAAAGAGAGGAAAAATTCTCCTTCTGTCATATGTACGAATTCAGCCCCGGGTACAGATTCAGGGAACTCGTTTCACCGGACAGCCATTCCGGTGCAGGCTCCTGTAAATCCCTAATCTACATAGTTAAGCCTGCATCCCCTTTCCCCTTACGATGTTAATTCTGTCAACACATTCCCTTAATGCTTTAACTTGCTCCGTAGAGAGCTCAGATTCATCAATTGTGGCCAGAAGTGCGTTGAGGGAGCGCTCAATATCGTTTTTAGTCAATCGTAAACAGATAACCTTAACCCAACGTGGCGAGAACTTGCTGAGGCCGATTGCTCTTGTGACACGTAGTTTCATGAGATGCCTCTTAACCGCCAGTGGTGGCGATTTGAAACTCGTTTATAACACACGTGGAGAAGACTTATGTGACTATTTCGCCTTAGAAATTTCTAAGGGTCGTTTAGCCAGGGTAATCAGGCTTTCAGTAAACGCCTAAATTGGTTTTCCAGCATGTCACACAAGCGCCTCGTCATAACCCGATGCGGCTTATCAAGTGAAGGTAGTTTTTACGGTCATGCACAGGCTGGGATGTCATTTGTGTGCCAGAAGCAGACTTTAATATAGCTCCAGAGTCCCTTATGGGAGCTATTTACATCTGTCAAGCTTTAGCAAGCGGCTTCATTCGAAAACTAATACCCATACGATTAATGGCATTCATGGTGGCAATAACAATGGTAAGTTCAACCAAATCTTTTTCACCGAATACAGAAAGCGCTGCGGAATATGCTTCATCGGAAGCATGTGTTTCACTAACACGGGTAACTTCTTCCGCCCATGAGAGGGCAGCTTGCTCTATATCCGAGAATAAATAGGTAGCTTCTCGCCAGACAGGCACCAATACAATCTTTTCGACGGACATGCCACTCTTGATAAGATCGCGAGTATGTATATCTATGCAGTGTGCACAACCATTGATCTGGGAAACTCTTAAAAAAATTAAATGGATCAGCTCGGCAGGTAAACCTGTACCAGTAGTGGCGTAATGATGGAGCGCTGCTATAGCCTTGCCACCTTTATCGGAAACTTGAAACCAGTTTGGACGCTTCATCGTTATTTCCACCTTTTTGAGTTGTTTAAAATAAAAAGATGCCTCACAGAATCGCTACGACTGAATGACAGAATTTAAATTAGTACGTCTGCTCAGACGTTGTAATCTTAACCATTGATGTCATAGATAAAAGAGACAAAAAATGAGTAAAACGGTAGGACAATTATGGGATACCTCATGCAGTAAAACTGGATAACAATTTTTAAAAGCAATCCCTGAGTGTTGATAAAATCCACGGTAGAGTCCGCTTCTCGCTCATAACAGACCATTTCCTCACTATGCCCTGCCATCTGCTTTCATCCGCTGATATTTAGCTTTCAAAAGCTCCGCCGGTGTCGGCCCTTTCGGATCAACTGGCGCAGCCAACGCCCGACGAATAGGCGGAATCGGCTTTCCGGCCAGCACCCGCTTTTCCCACATACCCAGTATTTCTCCAGCTTCACGCTCAAGCTCTTTGTTGCTCAGTTGGCCATCAGTTCCGCGGCGACGCAGCTCAAGGCAGATGTGGTAATAAACCGGCTTCGGCCACGGATATTGCTCGCTGCTCGGGTACCGAAACACCAGCTTGCGCCACTTCCAGTATTCGGCCATCACATCAGCGACGGTGATCCCCAGCACGCAGCGCCCTTCCCTGCACCACTTGATGAACTGGCCTGGCGAAGGCAGGTATGGGCGTTCCTGACGGCGCACCATGCGCATGCCGGCTTCAACCTGCTCCAGAGTGGTGATACCGTTTTCTTTGAAGGCCAGCACCCACTGACGGCGGATCTCGTTCACGTCTTCCTGGCTGCGATTAACCAAGCTTGCCGGGAACGCGGCTGCCAGCTGTACGAACAGCCTGTTGATAATCTGAGCCACCTGCTGCGTTTGTTCGCGTTCGGTGTACTGCTCAGGCATGTTGTGCGCCACGCGGCGAGCCTGTTCCCTGTCAAAATTGCGAATGCTCTCGGCAAGATTTTTCATTCCAGCACCCCGTCAATCCAGTCGGTGTTATGCAGGTCAACGCCGCCCCGCGATGACTTTGCCGCCCCGGTTGCGCGCAGCCGTTTGGTTGTGAGTTGATCCCACTGCTTGCGCAAACTCGAAGGGCTCAGGATATTGTCTTTCCAGAATTCATCCCTGTTGGCCCACTGGAACAGGTCGCAGATTTCGTAGTGAGTACGATTGTCCTGAACACGCATCAGCCTGATGGTGTTTGCCCATTCAGCCCAGTTTGGTTCGGATAGCGAAGCGTTGACGGTGAGAAGCCTTTCGTAAATCCAGCGAGCGGCCTTGAGGTCGTCAGCGGATCCCCATGATTTACCTGCAGGGGTGTATATCCCGGCGGCAGCTTCAGGATGGCGAGAGAGAAACTTTTGAGTTTTCTGGTTTCGGGATTCGTCAGAATTCCGAGACGAGGATATTTTAATATTGTTTTTGTTATAGTCTTGGGTGTCTACCGTTTCCGGGAAGGTTTTTCCCGTTTTCGGTAACACTTTTCCCGATTTCGGGAAGACTTTTCCCGTTTTCGGTTTGTCTAAAACCCAGGCGGAAAGGTCAGTATTTATACCGACAGTTTTCATCACTCCCTGCTTTTGACTGAAGATAATTTTGCGTTCTGCGAGCGATTTGAGCGCATCAGAAACATGCGAATCACTCAGCCCTGTAAGCTCAGCGATCACCGTGTTCGTAACGCGGTCCTGTTTCTTGTTCCAGCCGTAGGTAAGCCAGATCACCGCCTCAAAACACTGCCACTCCCGGCCTGACATTCTCAGACGAGGCTTGAGCTGTTGGATTTCGTTAGCGACCTTGGTATACCCGTTCGACAGGTCGGCCATACGACCTCCCGGTTGTTCGGTTCTGTGGGGGAAATTGATAATTTCAGCTGTGTTTGACATACTTAGCTCCGCAATTACACTCCGTTTTTGCACCTGAAAGTCGGTTCTGTTAGCGCAGACCGGCTTTCGCCTTTTCTGAAGTCTTCACATTGCCCCCAGCATGGTTGTGACCATCGCCAGCAGCGGCGCAGTAAGGTCCGGATCGACACGGAACATCTCAAAAATCCCCTCTCCTAACTCCTTCAGCTTTTCCTTCTTCGGTGCATCGAGCATCAGAGCTTGCTTCGCCTCACTTACCTCTTTTTCTAATCTGGCCATCCGGTAGGCAAAGGAGTCGTTTTTAACGACGCGGTCGCGGTACCGAAGCGGTAATACAGACATGATCGCGGGCACCAACTGTTCGACGTTCTTTCGGTAAGATGCGGAGTCTTCTTTGTTGTCCAGCCAGCGGAACAGCTTCACGTTCCAGACATCGGCCTGGCCTGAGAAGTCCACGCCATTAAGCTGAAGTTCTTCTGCAGCGTCTTGGATTTGAAGCGCAACAGATACGCGCCCTTCTACCGCTGCCCACGCCCGGACTGCAGAACAAATATCGCGGTGATCAATATCCTGCTCTGCCGATTCGCTTTGATGACACGGGAATATCATTGGATTAGAGGAAGCTCTGCTACTCTGTTGAAATGAAACAGCTTGCATTGTTAAGACTCCTGTTTAGGTAAACCATCAGTTGGGTTTGGATAGAGGTCGGGGCGCAGCTCGTGGGGAGTTACGCCTGTCATTTTGAAAATCGGGAAGATATAACTTGGTGGGACGATCCCTTGGTCACGATTCTTCCAATGACTTACAGACATACTCGTCACACCAAGCGCGATGCTGAGCTTTCTGGCTGAGCCAGCGGCTTTAATTGCTTTATCGAGTGCGGACATGTGCTTCTCCTGCTTATTGATAGCAGAAGTAAACCACAGATTTATACATCATGCAAACTATGGATTTATTGTGTGTATAAACCAAATATTTACAATGAACCTATGAGAAAAGAAGAACCCAACCTCGTTCTGGTAGAGCGCCTTACTGAGATCACTGATCGCGGCGTTACAAAAGCAGACATGGCACGAATAGCTGGAGTCACCCCTCAGGCCGTAAACGGCTGGTTCAAAAAAGGTGTGATTAGTAAGAAATCGGCACTGGCCATAGCCGACGCTGTAGGCATTTCTGTCGCATGGCTACTTGGTGAGGACGTTGGAGAAAAAGACGGACTTAAGCCAGACGAACAGCGCTTGCTGGAGCTCTACCGCCAGTTACCCGAAGAAGAGCAGCAGAACATGCTCCGCATATTCGCGATTCGCCTGAAAGAACTGGATGACCTGTATGAGAAGTACATGAAGGGGCGGATCCGGTCGCAGGAGGATTGATAACCGGCAAACGTACAATTGACTCTTACAATCGAGAAGCGGTAGGGATTTCCATCCGGCATCAAGCATTGTGTCGGGGTAAAAAGTAAATTTACTGTATATGCGATCAGGTGAGTGCCATAATGGATGCAGGCAGCAATTCGGAAACTAATGATATGAAGTTCAGGATAGTATACGACGGACCAGCATTGGAGACGCACGAAATGAACGTGCGTGACCTTGCCCCTGCACTCCTATCCCTGTCAGATGCATTAGAGGAAGCCGGAAAAACCGTTTATGGTAACAAGACCGTTGTTTCAGTAAAGGTTAATGCATCATTCAGAGCTGGCTCATTTGGAATAGATCTGATTGCCTCATCGACATCTTGGTTCAAACAGGCAGTTGATTTCTTTTCGGGCGATTCCGTAACAGCCGCCGCTAATCTTATTGCTTTAATTGGTTTTTGCCCTGGTCCCAGAGAAAAAATTTGCAAGGGTCTGATCCAATTAGTTAAATGGATCGGACCAAGAGAAATTAAAAAGTTACACAATCTGCCTGATAGCAACATTGAAGTCTTTGTTGATGACGAAAGTGAAATTTTCGATAGCAAAGTAATCGAACTGTTTAGAAACATTAAACTTCGTTCTTCATTGCAAGAAGTTATATGCAAGCCGCTAGAGCAGGAAGGTATCGACAGTTTTGCTTCCACTGTCGATGATGGACTGACGTTCATGACGATCGATAAACAAGAGGCGCATTATTTCAAAGTTGAGCTTCCTGCTGAATCAATAATCTCGGAGTCCACGGTAGAGAAAGCCCTTCAGATTAAGAACATTTCTTTTAATGAAGGCAGCCGATGGAGATTTTCGGATGGAGCCAGTAGCTTTTTGGCTGAGATTAAAGACCAGAAGTTTATCAGTGATATTGATAACAACACCCTAAACTTTTCTAAAGGCGATATGTTGCTTGTTGACCTAAAGGTAACCCAATACATGATTGGTGATACTATAAAAACCTCATTCGAAATTGAGCATGTAAAAAAACAGCTGAATCCACAGAGACAAATAGACCTCCCATTCGAATAAATGCATCCGGCCACTGCGCCGGTTTTTTTCTACCCTCCCCCTTCAACTCTTCCGCCAAACTAACGCCCAGAACGCTCCATCCCGACCTTTCCGTCGGGATTTTTTTGCCTGCGATTCGGCAGACACGTCACGAAAACCAGCAATATAAACCTCAGATTTACAATTGCCATTAACCTTTAGTTGACACACGCATAAACCAGTGATTTAATCTAACTAACCAAGACGCACCACGAACCACCAAGGCAGGACGCCCACGAAGTAGCCGCCGACGGCATACGAATAGTCGGATGAGGTGGAGAGATTAACGCGCATCAGGTGTAAACGTTCCGCTGGCCGGCGATAAGGCAAACGAGGGTGAGAATGATTGATTTCGCACGCAAACCAGGACGGCAGCAGGCAGTAAAGCTGAACTTCATCGAGGTGATTCTTCGCCGCTTGTGCTACTTGCTGGCGCAAAAGGGGAATCCAGATGTGTGACTCAACAAAATGCGGGTACTGCGGCAAGCCGGTTGAACCGGAGGAAGTAGTCAAAAGTACCCTTCTCTATCGCAACGGCTCACAGCTGGCGCGCAAAGAAAAGGAATACTGCTCTGAACGTTGTGCTTCGTACGACCAGATGGCGCACGAGGCATAACGTAAAAGCCGCGCAAGGCGGCCCGTACGTCCGGTGCTCCCGACCAAAGTTACACCGGAAAACTACTTAAAAAACCAAAGTTCACCAAATGGGCGCTATCTCTGGCCCGGGGATCTTACATCCAAAAAAGAGGATCTCACATGGAATTTTTCTATGTAGTTAAGGCTACGCAGAAATCTGGCAAAGAAGACGCAGTGATTTGGTTCACTGCGAAATCAGAAGCCCGTGCAAACCTGCAGCTCGATGTTGAGCTGGAAGATGCTGGTATTGAAACCGGACGCGGTAAGGATTACGCCAAACCAGTTCGCACCGATTTCCCTGTTTACAACGATCTGCCTGAAGAAAGCACCGTGGATTACACCTGGTGCAAACGCTACGAACTCCAGGACGATGGACGCACCTGGCTACCAAAGGCTGGCGCTGAGTCTACTGAAGCCGTTGACAACATTGCCGCACCGGAACCGACCGTTAAAGTCGAAACTATCGTCGAGAGTGTCCCGCTTGAAAACCGCACTCCAGCGGTTCGTTTTGCCGTCCACCTGACCAGCGACAAATACCAGTCATACATCACTAAAGAGCAGCAGCTGGCTGCCAGCGAAATGTCACTGGATGAACGCAACACCTATCTCCAGAACCTGCTGCTGGCGAAGAGCGACATCCCTGAAGTTGCCGAACTCAGCCTGAACGCTGAGTGGAAACTGGTTCAGGCGATTAAGCAGGTATTCGCGCCAGATGAAGCGCACGAAACTGAAATTATCGCTGCATTCATGGCTGACTGGGCGAGAGCAGATGCCGGCGACCGCAATCAGTTAGTTGAAGAGTGGAGAAGCGGAAAGCTTTCTCTTCTCGAATCAGAAAGCACTAACGACATCGATGTTACAACCGGTCAGGATCCAGAACCTGAAAACGGTCTTCAGATTGACGAGAATGATGACGAAACCACTCGTTATCCAGTCGTGCGTATGCCGTTCCGGAAGCAGCTACTCGCCCAGTTCACCGCCAATGAACTGCGCCACCACTTAACCCGCGAAGAGTACGAAGCTATCAGCGCGCTGGAGATGGACACTGACAACAGCTATGTCCAGAACCTGCTGCTGGCGGCAGAAAACTGCGAAGAGGTGAAGGGTTACGATACCAAAGACCTTTGGCGCTATACCGACGCCATTCGCAAGGTGTTCAGCCAGGAGAAGCGCCACGAACTCGCTTTGGTTCTCCGTTTCACCAGAATCTGGGCGGCGACTAATTATATTGACCGCGGCATTCTCGTTCGCGAGTGGGCAGCGGGTAATCGCATCAGTAATGTTCAGCGCACCGATTCTGGTACTAATGCCGACGGTGGCTATGTAACGGATCGCGGCGAAGGTGCGCACCACACTCTGGACACTCTCGATCTTGAAATTGCCTGTGCCCTACTGCCTATGGACTTCCACCACTTCGAAATTCCTTCGAGCGTATTACGACGTGCCAAAGAAATCGTGGCTAAGAAAGAAGAACCATGGAAATCATGGAGCGCCATCTTGCGTAATCAGCCGGGCGTACTAGCGGTGAACCGTGCGGCAATCTTCAATCTGATCCGCATCGCACCAGAAAACATTCATCACACGCCAGCGGCTCATCTTGAGTTTGTGAATAAAACCATGACGGCTGAGTTTAACTCTGCTGTGGAGGTACTGCCGTTGCCTACTCCTGCAGTTGAGACTGAAGCCCCTGTTGAACAACCGCAGGTTGAAAATCTCGGCAGTGGAGTGTTCTCCATCGATGGCCTGATGGGTGGAAATACCGCCCCGGTCATCGATATCCCCTCAAATGAAGTCGAAAAAACGGAAAACACAGCGGAGACCACCAACGATGTGCAGATGGAAACGGCTAAGCCAGAGAAAAACGAAGATCTTGGTTCGGTACCACCGTGCGAGAGCACTGATGCAGTTAGTTCGCAGACAGATTCCGTAGCGTTGGAAGAGCAGCAGTCAGAGCCAGTAATCGAATACCCGGCTTACTTCGAGCCTGGCCGCTACGAAGGTCTGCCGAATGAGGTTTATCACGCAGCAAACGGTATTAGCTCAACCCAGGTAAAAGATGCCCGCGTCAGCCTGATGTACTTCAACGCGCGCCATGTGGCTAAAACTATCCCGCGCACAGCATCCAAAGTGCTGGACATGGGAAACCTGGTGCACGCCCTTGCATTGCAGCCGGAAAACCTCGAAGTAGAGTTCAGCGTAGAACCGGAGATCCCTGAAGGTGCGTTTACGACCACCGCAACTCTGCGTGAGTTCATCGACACGTACAACGCCAGCCTGCCGGCACTACTAAGCGCTGACGAGATTAAAGCGTTGCTTGAAGAACATAACGCATCCCTTCCTGCTCCAGTGCCGCTTGGCGCGAGCCTGGAAGAAACGGCTCAAAGCTATATGGCTCTCCCAGCTGAGTACCAGCGTATTGAAGAAGGCCAGAAGCAGACAGCAACAGCAATGAAGGCATGCATTAAAGAGTACAACGCCACCCTGCCCGTGCCGGTTAAAACCAGCGGCAGCCGTGATGCGCTACTCGAGCAATTAGCGATCATCAATCCAGACCTGATGGCGCAAGAAGCGCAGAAACCGTTGCCGCTGAAAGTCTCCGGCAGCAAAGCAGACATGATCCAGGCAGTTAAGTCGGTTAAGCCCGATGCCATCTTTGCCGACGAACTGCTGGATGCCTGGCGCGACAACACTGGCGAAAAGATTCTGGTTACCCGCCAGCAGCTGGCCACAGCGCGGGCAATTCAGTCCGCACTACTGGCGCACCCGACCGCTGGCATGCTGCTGACACATCCAAGCCGCGCCGTTGAAGTGAGCTATTTCGGTTTCGATGACGAAACCGGATTAGAAGTGCGTGTACGCCCTGACCTGGAGATTGAACTGGACGGCGTGCGCATCGGTGCGGACCTGAAAACCATCAGCATGTGGAATGTGAAGCAGGAAAGCCTGCGGGCCAGGCTGCACCGGGAAATCATTGACCGGGACTACCACCTCAGCGCGGCAATGTATTGCGAGACCGCGGCGCTGGACCAATTCTTCTGGATTTTCGTCAACAAAGACGAGAACTACCACTGGATCGCCATCATCGAGGCGTCAACCGAACTGCTGGAACTGGGCATGCTCGAGTACCGCAAAACAATGCGCGCCATCGCAACCGGATTCGACACGGGCGAATGGCCAGCGCCGATCACTACCGATTACACCGATGAACTGAACGACTTCGACCTGCGCCGCCTCGAAGTGCTGCGCGCTCAGGCTTAAGGGGGATTTATGCATAACACAAACGTTACCGTTGCTGACCAGAACACAGTTATTAACTCCAATGTGGCTCTGTTCGATTCCCAGTATCTGAACGCCATCAGCACATTTGCGCAGATTATGGCCCAGGGCACCGCTACTGTTCCTAAGCACCTGCAGGGCAATCAGGCCGACTGCATGGCTGTAGCGATGCAATCGGCACAGTGGCAGATGAATCCCTTTGCCGTGGCGCAGAAGACGCACCTGATTAACGGTGTGCTCGGGTATGAAGCACAGCTCGTTAATGCCGTCATTTCACGTAGCGGCGTGCTGGCCAGCCGGTTTGAATATGAATGGTACGGGCCATGGGAAAAGGTCGTTGGAAAATTCCACATCCGTAAAGGCGACAAAGGCGAGTACCGCGTCCCGGGCTGGACCCTGGCTGACGAAGCCGGGATCGGCATTATTATCCGCGCAACCCTGAAAGGTGAAGATCAGCCAAGGGAACTCGATTTGCTGCTGGCTCAGGCCCGTACCCGAAATTCTACCCTCTGGGCTGACGACCCTCGCCAGCAACTGGCGTACCTGGCCGTCAAACGCTGGGCGAGGCTGTTCTGCCCGGATGTGATTCTGGGCGTCTACACCCCGGATGAACTCGATGATCGCCGTGAAGAACGAGAGGTAAACCCCGTACCGGCGCAGCACGTAAGCCTTGCAGACATTTCAGGTGACAACGTCACTACCACTCAAACGGCTCAGGAATCAGCTCAAAACATCGATGCACTTGCTGATGATTTTCGTGATCGCATCGAGGCGGCTCAGGATGTGGATAGCGCTAAAGCTCTGCGCGCAGATATTGAAACCGTCAAAGCAACGCTGGGTTCTGCCCTGTTCACTGAGCTGAAAAACAAGGCCGTGAAGCGTTATTACCTGGTTGATGCACGGAACAAAGTCGAAGCAGCCATCAATTCCTTGCCACCTTCAGATGAGCCCGATGCAGCTGAGCGGTTCGCAGAAGTAGAGCGCGTTCTTGCATCGTCGAAACGCCATCTGGGCGACGAACTGCATGGTCAGTTCAGCATCACCCTGGCGGATATGAAACCGGAATACGTGGACTAACGAGATCGGGAGGGGAAACCCTCCCTCAAGGAGAAGAAATGCGACTGATTAATCGAGGCAGTAAGCAATCCCCTTTGGCTCGCCAGGCATGTGAAATCGCACTCGCAGCCCACCAGCAAAGATATGGTGACTATGGGCGCAGCAAGATGAAAGAGACCTATACGGTAAGAGTGGAAGGCGTGAAGGTCTGGGTTGAAGTGGTCAACTGCAAGGCAAGCTACGTGGCCACAGCAATGACCGGCATGCGCCGACTGCGTTCCCTGCCCGGCCAGGCAAACTGAAACTGAAACTGAAACTGAAATATCAACGACTACAGACCGGCATATCTATACTCATGCCGGTTACCTGAGGTGAACCATGTCGCAGGTAATTTTTAACGAAGAATGGGTTGTTGGCGCAAGACTCACAGAAAAAACAGGCCTGACCGAACGACAGATTGAGAAGTATCGCCAGGGCTGTTGGGTGGAAGGTGTCCATTTTAAACGGGTATCCCCATCTGGAGAAAAAACCTTGCGTGGCACAACCTGGTATAACTATCCGAGAATTAATCAGTTAATAAGGGATGCGTAAGATGGCAGCTTTGCCTACAGGTGTCGAAATCAGAAACAATAAGATTTGTATCTGGTTTATGTACCGGGGAAAGCGTTGCCGCGAAATTCTCAAAGGTTGGATTAACACCCCGGCGAACATCAAAAAAGCCGGGAATCTTCGGGCTGTGATCGTTAGTGAGATCAACCTTGGAGAGTTTGATTACCACCAGCGCTTTCCTTCATCGTCCAGAGCGAAAAAAACCGTAACCACTGTTTCAGTTCAAACCTTTTCAGAGCTGTGTGAACTGTGGACGAGCATTAAAGAAACCGAAATTAGCGCGAATACCATGCGTAAGACTCGCTCACAACTCGGTACGTTAATGCACATCATTAACGGAGATACGCCTGTTTCAACTATACGCCACAGTGACATTCTTAAATACAGGAAGGAGCTCTTGAACGGTGAGACACTTTACCTGGCAAATCCCAGAAGTAACAAACAGGGACGCACTGTGCGTACCGTGAACAACTATATATCGCTTCTGTGTTCCCTTCTTCGGTTTGCACACAAATCTGGCTTTATCAGTGGCAAACCCTTTGAAGGGATCAAGAAACTACACAAAGGGAAAGTAAAACCGGATCCTTTAACGAAGCAGGAGTTTAGTTTGCTTGCGGCATCCGAGCGTGGCCAAAGCCTCAATATGTGGACGTTCGCAGTTTATACTGGTGTCCGTCATGGAGAGCTTGCAGCTCTTGCCTGGGAAGATATCGACTGGGAAAAAGGTACGGCTCATATACAGCGCAACCTTAATGCGCTAGGAATGTTCGTCCCACCAAAAACCGATGCAGGTGATCGAGTTATCACTCTATTAGAGCCAGCACTAGAGGCCTTGAAGGCACAGCGTACGCTGACCTCGTTTCAGCCCAAAACCGAGATTGTGTTTCATCACCGAGAGTATGGTGCGATGGAATATCAGAACCTGCGGTTTGTTTTCATGCCCAAGATGCGCAAGGGCATACAGAAGGCCTACTACTCTTTATCGAGTATCGGCTCCAGATTTAAGGCAGCTGTAAAACGTGCTGGTATTCGCCGCCGGAATCCGTACCATACGCGGCATACTTTTGCCTGCTGGCTTTTATCTGCCGGCGCTAACCCGTCTTTCATAGCCAGCCAGATGGGGCATGAAAACGCGCAAATGGTTTATGAAGTCTACGGTGCGTGGATTGAAGAAATGAATGGCGAACAGGTGCTGATGCTTAACGATAAGCTGGCACGCTGAAAAATTTTTGCCCCTATTATGCCCCTATTGGCTCCGAAGGTAGTAATAAATGCAAGAAAATCAATCAAATACAAAGAAAGAGCAATACAACCTGAATAAACTGCAAAAGCGACTGCGCCGTAACGTGGGCGAAGCCATTGCAGACTTCAACATGATTGAAGAAGGCGACCGCATCATGGTTTGCCTGTCAGGGGGTAAAGACAGCTATACCATGCTGGAGATCCTGCGTAATCTTCAGCAAAGCGCACCGGTGAAATTTTCCCTGGTGGCGGTCAACCTTGACCAGAAACAGCCGGGCTTCCCGGAGCACATTCTGCCGGAATACCTCGAAAAGCTGGGCGTTGAGTATAAAATCGTCGAAGAAAATACCTACGGCATTGTGAAAGAGAAGATCCCGGAAGGGAAAACCACCTGCTCACTCTGTTCTCGTCTGCGCCGCGGCATTCTGTATCGTACCGCGACGGAGCTGGGCGCGACCAAAATTGCGCTGGGCCATCACCGCGACGATATCCTGCAAACGCTGTTCCTCAATATGTTCTACGGCGGCAAGATGAAAGGCATGCCGCCTAAGCTGATGAGCGATGACGGCAAGCACATTGTGATCCGCCCTCTCGCCTATTGCCGCGAAAAAGACATTGAGCGTTTTTCTCAGGCTAAAGGTTTCCCGATCATTCCATGTAACCTGTGCGGCTCTCAGCCGAACCTGCAGCGTCAGGTAATTGGCGACATGCTGCGCGACTGGGATAAGCGTTATCCAGGGCGTATCGAAACCATGTTCAGCGCGATGCAAAACGTTGTCCCTTCCCATCTCGCGGATGTGGAGCTGTTCGACTTTAAAGGCATCAACCACGAGTCAGAAGTCGTGAACGGCGGGGACCTGGCGTTTGATCGGGAAGATATTCCCATGCAGCCAGCGGGCTGGCAGCCGGAAGAAGATGACAATCAGTTTGAAGAGCTGCGTCTGAACGTGCTTGAAGTGAAGTAAGCGATTAGCGTCTCAGAAGGACCTTCTGAGACGCTCCATTCGTTATTTCAGCAGACGTACGCGACAGGTTTTACCCTTAATTTTCCCGTTTTGCAGCTGCTTCCATGCCTTATGGGCAACCGCCTGGCGAACCGCTACGTAGACATGCGCCGGATGGACCGCAATCTTGCCGATATCCGCCCCGTCCAGACCCACATCCCCGGTCAGCGCCCCTAATACGTCACCTGGACGCATCTTGGCTTTTTTACCGCCATCAATGCACAGCGTCGCCATTTCAGCCTCCAGCGGCACAAGGCTGGCGCTGGCCGGTGCATTCATCCAGTTCAGCTTAATCTGCAGCATCTCAGAGAGAATATTGGCGCGCTGCGCCTCTTCCGGTGCGCAGAAGCTGATCGCCAGACCGCTGTTTCCCGCACGCGCGGTACGGCCAATACGGTGCACGTGCACTTCAGGGTCCCACGCCAGCTCATAGTTCACCACCAGCTCAAGGGATTTAATGTCCAGACCGCGCGCAGCGACGTCGGTTGCAACAAGAACGCGGGCGCTGCCGTTAGCGAAGCGGACCAGCGTCTGATCGCGATCGCGCTGCTCCAGATCGCCATGCAGCGACAATGCGCTCTGGCCGGCGGCATTCAGGGCATCACAGACCGACTGACAGTCTTTTTTGGTATTACAGAACACCACGCAGGACGCAGGCTGATGCTGACTCAGCAGTTTCTGCAGCAGCGAAATTTTCCCCTGCTGCGAAGTTTCAAAGAACTGCTGCTCGATAGCAGGCAGCGCATCTACGCTGTCGATTTCAATGGTGAGCGGATTTTTCTGCACGCGCCCGCTGATGGCGGCGATGGCCTCCGGCCAGGTCGCGGAGAACAGCAGCGTCTGACGACCGGCCGGGGCGAAACGGATCACCTCGTCAATCGCATCGCTGAAGCCCATATCCAGCATCCTGTCTGCCTCATCCATCACCAGCGTTTGTAACGCATCCAGCGAGACGGTGGCTTTTTGCAGGTGATCCAGCAGGCGGCCGGGCGTTGCGACAATGATGTGCGGCGCATGCTGGAGTGAATCACGCTGCGCGCCGAACGGCTGTCCGCCGCAGAGGGTTAAAATCTTGGTGTTGGGCAGGAAACGCGCCAGGCGACGCAGTTCACCCGCGACCTGGTCTGCCAGTTCGCGGGTCGGGCACAGCACCAGAGACTGGGTCTGAAATAGCGCCACATCGATATGCTGCAACAGGCCAAGGCCAAATGCCGCCGTTTTCCCGCTGCCCGTTTTCGCCTGCACGCGCACGTCACGGCCCTCAAGGATGGCTGGCAACGCGGCCGCCTGAACAGGCGTCATCGTGAGGTAACCCAACTCGTTGAGGTTATCGAGTTGGGCGGCGGGCAGAACATTCAGGGTAGAAAAAGCGGTCACAGTAGTCTCTCGTGGTCATCTTTGCGGTCAGATGGCGCGTATCCTCGCAGATCTCGCGGTTCGATGCGACAATTTAATCGGTTCTTGATCGGGCGGCGGGTCGGGCATCGGCTGCGGACGCGGGATGGGATCGGGCATTGGCACCGGATCGGTGGGGACGGGATCGGATTGACGCGATTGTTGCAGTAGCAGAGCGTTCAGGATGCTCATCATTTTCTCCAGAATTTGCTGTCGTCCCTTTTAGGGTAGACGCTGAGAATCAGGAGGCAAAAAAAAGCCGACTATGAAGTCGGCGTCGTACGAATCAATTGTGCTATGCAGTAATTCAAAAAAGGAAGTAAGACAATATGGAGCGCAACGCCCATCGCTTGACGTTGCATTCACCTGCGGGAGTCATATTGCACCTTACGGGGTAGATGTTTATTGACTTCGCTCAATTAAAAGAGCGTTTTGATCCCGTTGAAAGCTGAAAAAAGCGTAAATTTACAGCCATTTACTACGATGCAACCACCATGCAACACCACCAATCAAAACAACTAACATCACGCAAAAGGCGGTAAAGCCGTAGCGATAAGCACCACCCGGAATTCCCCCCAGATTCACGCCAAACAGCCCGGTAAGAAACGTGCTGGGTAAAAACACCATCGCCATCAGGGACATCGTATAGGTTCTTCTCGCCAGCGACTCCTGCATCACCTGCGCGATTTCGTCCGCCATCACCGCCGTTCTGGCAATACAGGAATCAATCTCGTCCAGCCCGCGCCCCAACCTGTCGGCAATATCCTGCATTCTGCGTCGCTGATCGTCATTCATCCACGCGAGCCTTTCGCTGGCAAGACGCGCGTAAACGTCGCGCTGCGGCGTCATGTAGCGGCGCATCACAATCAGCTGCTTACGCAATAAGGCCAGAAAACCGCGGGGCGGGATCTGCTGATCGAGCAGGTTATCTTCCAGGTCGATGATTTTGTCGTGCAGTTCTTCAATAAATTCACTCGCATGATCGGTCAGCGCGTCACAGACGTCCACCAGCCAGCTGCCGCAGTCGACAGGCCCGGTGCCCTCTTTCAGATCGTTGACGATGTCATCCAGCGCCAGAACCTTTCGCTGGCGGGTCGACACAATGAGCCCGTCGTCCATGTAGACCCGCATCGCAACCAGCTGATCCGGGCGTTCATCCGTGCTGCCGTTAATGCAGCGCAGGGTGATCAGCGTCCCGTCACCCATTCGACTCACGCGGGGCCGCAGGCTTTCACCCGCCAGCGCATCGCGCACGTTATTGGGCAGGAGCGGCGTCGAGGCCAGCCAGTCAGCGCTGTCCGGGTGGGTGTAGTTCAGATGTAGCCAGCAGGGATGCGCACTATCGATCGCATCATTATCTTCCAGCGGTCGCGCACCGCCGCGACCATCCAGCACCCACGAAAAAACTGCGTCCGGAACGTTAAGTTCAGATCCTTTAATGCTTTCCACAGCGCCTCCACCTTTTTAGCTCTTTCGGTGTCAGTCTAGCTTTCATCAGGGGTTAAGCAACAACTATGTATCCCATCGCGCTGAAATCGCTCAGGAATTGTACATACCAGGCGGAGGCGTAAAAAAAGCCTGGCATGCCAGGCTTTGAGGTGCTGTCAGAGAGAGTGCTCTGGCCGCTGGAGGAAGGATGGCGAGCCGCCAGGTGATGCGGACAAGGATGACCGATCGAGCCTGAAATTACGCGTTCGGGTCTGCAGCTCAATCACCTGATTACGCAGTACATCAGACGAACCGTTGAGCTCCTCTGCCATTGCCACGTTACTTTGCGTAACCCGCTCCAGCTCCGATAGCGCCAGGGTAATCTGAGAAATGCCTTTCTCCTGCTCTGAGGTTGACGCGGAAATATCGTCCATTAAGCGGCTGACATTTCCCGAGCCGGTCACGATTTCATGCATGTTTTTCTCTGCCTGTGACACAACGCTGGCTCCCTGCGTGACGTTACTGCTGGTGACTTCAATCAGCGTTTTGATATTCTTCGCGGCTTCCGCGCTGCGGTGTGCCAGGTTTCTTACCTCTTCCGCGACCACAGAAAAACCCTTGCCATGATCGCCCGCCCTTGCCGCCTCAACGGCCGCGTTGAGCGCCAGAATATTCGTCTGGAACGCAATGCCGTCAATGAGCGAAATAATCTCCGTCATCTGCTGCGCGCATTCGGTAATGGACTGCATATTGCTGGCGACCTGCCCCATCAGCTCGCCGCCCTTGCGCGCCTGTAACGTCGCCACATTTGCCTGCTCGCTCGCCAGGCGGGTGTTATCGGCATTGTTTTTAGTGCTCGCGGCCATTTGCTCCATGCTGGCTGCGGTTTGCACCAAAGACGCAGACTGCTGCTCGGTTTTCACCGATAGCTGAGCGCTACGTGCCGAGAGTTGATCCGATAAGGTCATGGCGGTTTGTGATGATGCCCTGATCTCACGCACCAGCGTCGCAATATTGCCGGAAAGGCTGTTTATCCCGGGAATGAGTCGGCCCGCACAGTTATTGCCAAATTCAGGGATAGAGACGCCAAGGTTGCCTGCGGTTACCTCTTCAATACTTTTCTTCACCGTATTGATCGGCGTCACAAGATACTTCGTCATATAGACCCAGAGCAAAAATAGCGCAACGAAATTGATGACATTAAGCGAAATAAAGAGAGACGTATTGCTGGAAAATAGAACAACGACACCTGCACTTACCAAAAAAAGAGAGAAAAGGAACCCGATAATAAAGGTCCTTACACTAATATTTTTTAGCATGATAATACCCACGTTTTATATTTTGGTCGGCACTTAGACTTATAGCATTGGCCCGGAAGTTTTTCATCGCAAACGACGCTTGTTTTTTGTTTCGCCGTTAGCATCCTGAGATTTACGTTAAGTCAGATAAAAAGAGCGTATTAGTGAAAATGTTCTGCTCAGCATGCTGTGATACTGGTCTCCCGCCATCTTAAGCGATAGTATCGCCCGCGGTGAGACGACACGATCGCCTTCATATTTAAGGAGCTTTGCTACTGTTATTGGTTCTTGTTTAGCAATGCTTAATATATTAACAAGAGAATATATTTTATATTCTTAATAAGTTTTAGAGTATTAATATGACTGGTCATTTTTCACGATAAATAACTAATATGGTTTGAATGCGCATGTTCGTTGCCCGATAAAGATGTACCCGGCAGGCGAAATCGGTAACCCTCTCAGGCGTGGGATTGCATAATGCTCAATATATCGTGGGACCCTGTGTTAATCGCTATCTCTTATCTGGTGGCGTTTATCGCCTCCTTTGTGGCGCTGGACAGCGCCGGCAAGATCCCCCTCTCCAGCCGAAAGGCTGCCCTGTTCTGGCGCATTGCCGGTGGGGTCACGCTGGGCATTGGCATTTGGTCGATGCACTTTATCGGCATGCTGTCGATGCAAATGCCCATGATGATGAGCTACGACCTCTGGTTAACCCTTGCGTCACTGGGCGTCGCGGTGGTTGCATCGGCCACGGCACTTAATATTGCCGTCGCGGGCCAAAAACTGTCTCCCTTTCGACTGATCTTTGCTACGGCGATCCTGAGCGCTGGCGTGGTGTCTATGCACTACATCGGTATGGCGGCCCTGATGCTGGATGGCAGCATCATCTGGGATCGCCGCCTCGTGGGGTTGTCCGTGGTTATTGCCGTTGTTGCCTCCGGCACGGCGCTGTGGCTGGCTTTCCGTCTTCGGGATAAACGCAAAGGCGTCTTTATCAATCGCATTCTCGCGGCCTTCGTCATGGGTGCCGCCATTTGTGCGATGCACTATACCGGCATGAGTGCCGCTCAGTTTCAGGAAATGGCGCACACCCTGCCGGGCGGCATCGGCGAGCTGGGGTTATCCATCTGGGTTTCGGTCACCACGCTCTGCCTGCTCGGGGTGATGTTAATCATTTCACTTATCGACTCTCACCGGCGCACTAACCGGCTGACGGATAATCTGCAGCAGCTCAACCGCCAGCTTGAGCTACAGGCGCGTTTTGACGCGCTCACCGGGCTCGCAAACCGCCACCAGATGGATCTCCGCATGCAGGATTGTCTGCGCAGCGCGCTGCTGAGCAAGAAGCCATTTGCGGTGATTTTCCTGAACGTCGATCTCTTCAAACGCGTTAACGATACGTGGGGTCACAGCGTCGGTGATGAGCTATTGATCACGGTCGCGCAGCGCATCACGGCCCGGCTCACGCGTGAGATGACTCTGGCAAGGCTGGGTGGCGACGCCTTTATCCTGCTGGTGCCGGAATGTGACGACGACAGGCTCAACGTCCTGCTCACCGCGTTGCTCGAGGATGTGCGACGCCCTCTGTCTGTCTGCGGGCATACGTTAAGCACGACGATCAGCGCAGGCGTCAGCCTCTATCCGCAGGATGGCGAAACGCTGCATGAGCTGAAGCTCAAGGCGGATGCAGCCTTACATCGCGTCAAGGAAGATGGCCGCAACGGCTGGGCGATTTACCGGGCCGAGATGTCAACGGCGATCCCGGCGAAACCCGGTTTCCTGCAGGAGCTCTCTCAGGCGCTTGAACGCGATCAGTTTGAACTGTGGTACCAGCCAACCTGGCATGCGGGAGAAAAAACCATTCACGGTTTTGAAGCCCTTCTGCGCTGGCGGCATCCTGAGCAAGGCGTTGTGCTGCCTAATCTGTTTATCCCCACGCTGGAACAGACGGGCTTAATTATTCCGGTAGGTAACTGGGCCATTGAAGCGGCATGCCGACAGCTTCATTTCTGGACTGAACAAGGTTTCAGCCAGTGGACGCTGTCGCTCAACCTATCCCCCATCCAGTTTGAACAGCCGGACATTTTCCAGATCATCTCGTCGATGCTGGAAAAATATAGCCTGTCTCCGTCCCGGCTGATCCTGGAGGTAACGGAAAGCACCGCGCTTAAAAATCTCGACCGCAGCATTGAGTTACTCAACGCGTTTAATCACGCGGGGATCGTCGTCTCGATTGATGATTTTGGTACGGGCTATTCCAACCTTCTGATGCTGAGCGTGCTTCCGGCAAAAGAGCTCAAGATCGACAGAAGCTTTGTCACGTCGATGCTGGAAAATGAAAAAAGCTACAAGCTGGTTGAAACTATTATCAGTATCGCCCGGACCATGGAGATGAATGTGGTGGCAGAAGGGATCGAGACGGAAGAACAGCAGGCGGTTCTCACCCGTCTCGGCTGCGATTACCTGCAGGGATATCTTTTCTCCCGGCCCTTACCCGCCGAACAGGTACCGTGGCTACTGCTGCAGATAAACTCAGACAAACAGATTATACCCATTAATAAAATTCAAACGGATCCCGCATTTATTTCTCAAAAAAATCATGCCTGACGGGGTTAAGTGGAGTATGTTTCAAAGGATTGCACGCGAGTCAATTCTGTCATGATTGTCAGGCACATGTTGTCGATGAACAGGAAACGCCTATGTCGCAACCTTGTTTTGATGCGTTGAATGTAATTAAAACACCCGTGTGGCTCGTTTCACCCGTGTCGGAAAAGATCGTTTTTGCGAATGTGGCAGCAACGCAGATCATGGGAGATAAAACGCTCAATGACCTGCGAAAAGGGATTTATTCAGCCAGTGCGCAAACCGTCCTGTCGATGTATGTATCTGAACTGAAAACAGAGCAGGAGATCGTCGAAATCTGGACAACGAACCGGGATGGACAGGATACGCCGTTAAGCTGTCGCCTCTCGCTTGCCCACTACGTGCCCTGGGGAGATGTGATCGTTTTCGAGGGCGTCTCCCAACCAATACTCTCAGGATTGAAGGCCAGCCGTTCCGCCACCTACCGGCGGAAAAAGCAGGGTTTTTATGCGCGCTTTTTTCTGACCAACAGCGCCCCGATGCTGCTAATCGATCCGGCCCGCGACGGTCAAATCGTCGATGCGAATCTGGCCGCGCTCAATTTTTATGGTTATTCACATGATGACATGTGCAGTAAGCATACCTGGGAAATCAATACGCTGGGGCGAGATGTGATGCCCATTATGACTGCAATTGCCGCGCTGCCCGGCGGTCATAAGCCGCTCAATTTTGTTCACCGCCTTGCCGATGGATCCACCCGCCACGTTCAGACGTATGCCGGGCCCATTGAGATCTACGGCGACAAGCTGATGCTGTGCATCATCCACGATATCACCGAGCAAAAAAGGCTGGAGCAGGAGCTGGAACATGCGGCGTTGCGTGACTCCATGACGGGGTTACTCAACCGGCGCCAGTTCTACGCGATTACCGATCAAAGCAGCCTGAATAAACTTCCTGCGCAGCAGCAATTTAGCCTACTACTGGTGGATACAGACCTTTTCAAAAACATTAATGACCTGTTCGGCCATCTGAAAGGCGATGAGGTGCTTATCGCCCTTTCCCGGACGCTGGAAGCCTGTAGTCGGGAGGGCGACATGGTGTTCCGCTGGGGTGGCGAAGAGTTCGTTATCCTGCTGCCGCGCACCTCTCTCGACACCGCGTTGCAGATTGCCGAGTCAGTCCGCGCAGCCGTTGCCCGCATTACGATTCCAGGCTTGCCACGGTTCACCGTCAGCATCGGCGTAGCGCGGCACAATCAGGGTGAAAGTATTGACGAGCTGTTTAAGCGTGTGGACGATGCGCTGTATCGCGCTAAAAATGACGGCCGCAATAAAGTCCTTGCTGCATGAAACTGGAGTATCCGGAAAAGCCCCGCTACAATGCCCACCTCGAATGAATTAGCGTCAGGTGGGTAAAAGCCGCAATGGGAAAAACAGAAATAATACTCACCTTAATTATTTTACTCCTTATTATATTTGGCTTCTGGTTTATTTTTAGCGGAGAGATCTGGTATCTGGTCGAGTTTCTTGAAAATAGCCTTTACCCGACCTTCGACGCACCGTAACGCACGTTTAATCGCTTGTTTCACCTACCGAATATGTCAGGTATCTGCTTCCCTTACAGCCGCGTAAAATACGCGGCGTTATCCTCCAACAACGTTGATAACGAATCACTTATTCATTTGCTTATGTTGCCCGTGCTCTGACGGGCTTTTTTATTTCCGGCAATTCAGCCAGGCCAGGCTATATCTTAATCATCTTTATTGATAGAGGTGAGGAAAGATGAGCAAGAAGATCCTGATGCTGGTTGGCGATTACGCCGAAGATTACGAAACCATGGTGCCTTTTCAGGCTTTGCAGATGATTGGCCATCAGGTGGATGCGGTCTGCCCCGACAAACCGAAGGGCGACTACATCATGACGGCAATCCATGACTTTGACGGTGCCCAGACCTATAGCGAAAAGCCCGGTCACCGGTTTACCCTCAACGCCGATTTTTCCGCCGTTAAGGAGCAGGACTACGACGCGCTGCTCATCCCCGGTGGGAGAGCGCCCGAGTATCTGCGGCTAAATGAGGACGTGTTAAAGCTGGTGCAGGCATTTGACGCCGCGCGTAAGCCGATTGCTGCGGTGTGCCACGGCCCGCAGCTGCTTGCTGCCGCGGGCATCCTGAAAGGACGAACCTGTAGCGCCTACCCTGCCTGCGCGCCTGAAGTACGTCTCAGCGGGGGACACTACGCCGCTATCGGCATCGATCAGGCCCATGTTGACGGCAACCTGGTGACGGCTCCCGCCTGGCCCGCGCATCCGCAGTGGCTGGCGAAGTTTAACGCGCTATTAGAATAACAACGGATGAAGCGTTACCGCGTTTTGCAGACCTGGCGCGAGAGTGCGCCAGGTCTCATAAAACATCAGTGCTTCTCGATATACATCGTCCGGCTATACGCCACGTCTTCTGGGTTATTAATCGGATACCCTTTCACCCACGGTTTAATAAGACGACCGTTGGTGTACTGGTAAATGGGTGCGATAGGCGCTTTCTCCATGAGGATTTTCTCCGCCATGTTGTAGTCCGTATTACGCGCTTTCGCCGTGGTTTCCAGCGTCGCCTGGTGGATAATTTTATCGTAGGCCGGCTCATTGAAACGCGAGATATTACCGCTGTGGGTTGAGGTCAGCAGAGACAGGAAGGTCGACGGCTCGTTGTAATCGCCTACCCATGACGCGCGGATCACATCAAAATTGCCGGTATTACGGCTGTCGATATAGGTTTTCCACTCCTGGTTTTGCAGTTTGACGTCCACACCGAGATTTTTCTTCCACATAGACGCCACCGCAATGGCGATTTTCTGGTGGTTTTCCGAGGTGTTGTACAGCAGGGTCAACTTCAGCGGACGCTGAGGACCGTAACCGGCGGCCTGGAGCAACGTTTTCGCCTGAGCGTTCAGCTCCTGCTGGGACATCTGCTCGAACGGAGAAGGTTCAGGGGTGAAACCCGCCGTCACGTCAGGGGTGAAATGCCAGGCCGGCTTCTCGCCTGTACCTAATACCTTTTCTGCCATAATGCGGCGATCGATAGTCATGCTCAGCGCAAGACGCACCCGGGCATCGGCCGTCGGACCCTTTTGCGTGTTAAACGCATAGTAATAGGTCCCGAGCTGAGGCGGCGTATACACCTGTCCCGGAATGTCCTTCAGGAGCTTCTGATACATGTTTTTCGGGAACGATTCGGTGATATCAATATCTCCCGCCAGATAGCGCTTAGTGGCGGACGATTCCTGATTAATCGGAATGAAAGTCACTTTTTGCAGGACAGTTTTCGCATTGTCCCAGTAGTGTGTATTCGGTACGACAACCAGTTTTTCATTCACCACGCGGTCGTTCAGGACGTACGCGCCGTTACCCACCAGAGCGCCCGGACGCGTCCACTCTTTCCCGCTTTCAACGTTCGCTTTTTGCACCGGATAGAAGGCAAAGTTCGCCGTCAGGTTGCTAAACCACGGGAGCGGTTTATCCAGCTGGACGCGTAAGGTTCTGGCATCCACCGCCGTCACGCCCAGGGTATCTGGCGCCGCTTTGCCATCAATAATGGCCTGCGCGTTGTTGATGCCTGCCAGCGCCGCAAACCAGGCAAACGGAGAGGTGGTTTTCGGGTCAACCAGACGCTGCCAGCTGTAGACAAAATCCTGCGCGGTGACGGGCGTACCGTCAGACCATTTCGCGTTATCGCGCAGGGTGAACGTCCAGATACGGTTATCGTTGCTCTGCCAGCGAGTCGCCACGCCCGGGGTCAGCTCCCCTTTTTCGTTCTGATTCACCAGCCCTTCGAAAAGATCGCGAATCACCTGAATCTCGGGTAATCCCACCGCTTTTGCCGGATCGAGCGAAGCCGGCTCGTCTTTAATATGCCTGACCAGCTCCTGTTTTTGCGCCAGTACCGTGCCCTGGGGCACATCAGCAGCGTACGAGAGTGTAGAGAGTCCGCACAGGTACAGTGCAGCGCAAAGACGCGAAACAGGATGCTTCATAAGATCCCCTTTGATGAATTCAGGTAACAAGCAGATGCGTAATTATTTGTTTCGAAAAAGAGAAATGCAAATACCTTACGCCCGAATAGTGATTTAAGGCAATTCTCAAGCGTTACGGAAACTATTTGATTAACAGCGGGTTTTGCACAACACTGCCAGTAGAGACTTCTTTATCAGGATTTCGTATGGCAACCACCCGACCACGCGCGGAGCGCGGCGCCTTTCCGCCGGGCGCTGAGCAATATGGCCGCTCATTTTTAGGCGCATCGCTGATCTGGTTCCCAGCGCCCGATGCCGATCGCAACAGCGGTTTGATCATTGCCGGCACGCACGGAGATGAGAACTCGTCCATGGTCACGCTTTCCTGCGCGCTGCGGACGCTGACGCCTTCATTGCGACGTCACCACGTCATTCTTGCCGTCAATCCGGACGGCTGTCAGCTTGGATTACGGGCGAATGCGAGGGGCGTTGACGTGAACCGTAATTTCCCGGCGGCAAACTGGCGCGCCGGCGAAACGGTTTATCGCTGGAACAGCTCCGCCGAGGAGCGGGACGTGGTGCTGCTGACGGGAGACAAGCCCGGCTCCGAGCCGGAAACGCAGGCGCTGTGCCAGCTTATCCATAAGATCCACCCCGCCTGGGTTGTCTCCTTCCACGATCCGCTGGCCTGTATTGAAGATCCGCGTCACTCCGACCTGGGCGCTTGGCTGGCGCAGGCTTTTGCCCTGCCGCTCGTCACCAGCGTGGGCTATGAAACACCCGGATCGTTCGGTAGCTGGTGCGCCGATTTGAGCCTGCCCTGCATCACCGCTGAATTCCCGCCAATTTCCTCCGACGAAGCCAGCGAAAAATACTTAAACGCGATGATGGAGCTACTGCGCTGGCAGCCTCAAAGATGAAGCACGCCGCTGGTAAAATTAAGCGCCGGTGAAACGTCAACCGCCAGCCACGTCGGGCCATCCAGATCGGCGAAACGGACCTGATTGACCAGCGGCAGCGCCGCGCCGATCGCCCGGGATGTGCAGAGCATGCATCCCAGCATCAGGGAAAAGCCCTGCGCCTGCGCTTCCGCCGCCAGGGCCAGCGCTTCTGTCAGCCCGCCGGTCTTGTCGAGCTTGATATTGACCATCTCATAGCTGCCCTTAAGCGCGCTCAAATTCTCGCGGGTATGACAGCTTTCATCCGCACAGACGGGCAGCGGATGGATAAAATTCTTCAGCGCCGCATCATCCTTCGCTGGCAGAGGCTGTTCCAGCATCGCCACGCCCAGGTCGGCCAACAGCTGGCATCGGGCGGCAAGCCCCTCGGGATGCCACGACTCGTTGGCGTCAACAATCAGCGTGGCCGAGGGAACCGCCGAGCGAATGGCGACCATCCGCTCGCTGATCAGGCGATCGTCGAGCTTCACTTTTAACAGCGTGGCCCCGGCGTCATAGAGCGCTTTTGCGCTGGCGGCCATCTGCTCCGGCTCACCGATCACGACCGTTTGCGCCGTCACGACGGACTCCGGCAGCGCCACACCCAGCAAGGACGTCAGCGATTGTTGCTGCCTGGCGGCCTCAAGGCTCCATAGCGCGCAGTCGATGGCATTACGCGCTGCCCCGGCGGGTAAACGCTGCTGTAACGCCTCGCGCGTGAGCCCCTTTTGCAGGTCAGGCACCAGGGTCATGATATGCGCCATCACCGACGCGACACTTTCTCCATAGCGCGGGTAAGGCGTACATTCCCCGACGCCTTTAACCCCCTCCTCTTCGATTTCAACCACGACCACGCTGGCTTCACTTCGGCTGCCGCGGGAGATCACAAACGGGGTATGCAATGGCCAGGCTTCTTCATAGACCTTAACGCTTCTCATCACTGACTCCTTGCGGCCCGGAAAGGCGAAAAATTTGGTTTGCCGTGTTATCCGCTGATGGCATACACTAGCCCCGACGTTAACTATATGTAAACAGGAAGATATCTATGTCACAACTCGTTCATTTCCAGGGCAACCCGGTTGCTGTTGCAGGTTCCATTCCGCAGGCTGGCAGCAAAGCGCAGGCTTTTACTCTGGTGGCTAAAGATCTGTCTGACGTCACACTGGCTCAGTTTGCGGGTAAACGCAAAGTACTGAACATTTTCCCAAGCATTGATACCGGCGTTTGTGCCGCGTCCGTGCGTAAATTCAACCAGCTGGCGACTGAAATGGACAACACCGTTGTGCTGTGCATTTCCGCTGACCTGCCGTTTGCCCAGTCCCGTTTCTGCGGTGCCGAAGGCCTGAGCAACGTTATTACCCTCTCCACCCTGCGCAGCGCAGATTTCCTCGAGAAATACGGCGTCAGCATCGCGGAAGGCCCACTGAAAGGTCTGGCAGCACGTGCCGTACTGGTTCTGGATGAAAACGATACCGTTGTCTTCAGCGAACTGGTTAACGAAATCACCACCGAGCCGGACTACACTGCCGCGCTGGACGTGCTGAAAGCATAATAAGTACTTAGCATTCTATACAACTTAATCTCAACCTCGCCGCGGCGGGGTTTTTTATTGCCTTAAAGCTGAATCGTTAAAGCTAAAATGAACACAAATCACATTAATCATGCAATAACTAAGACAATATGTAACGCTATCGTGATCAATAGCGCATAATAATCGTTAAAATTCTCTATTTTCGACCGCAGTGAAGCACATCACATTTCCCTTTTTGCCTAAACATTAGATTTGCTTACGAAAGAAAATAATCGTTTCAGCAAAAAGGATAAAATATGAAGATTAAATTCGCTTTTACGCTCCTTGCGGTACTGATTTCTGGCCATGCAGCGGCCAAAACCTGGGTGCTGACAAGCGCTGAAAGCAGCGTAGAGAAGGGAAACTGGAAGATTTCCAGTGATGAGCTGAAAGTTAAAGATCAAACGTTCAGCATTGAGCAAAAAGTCTTACACGGTGGTAAACAGGAAGGCAGCAAAGTCATCATAATTAGCAGCAAAGATGGCCTGACGATTACCCTGAGCCCGACTCGCGGGATGAACCTTCTGCATGTAGAAGGCTTTGGAACCCGACTGGGGTGGAATTCGCCCGTTAAAGAGGTCGTTAATCCGTCATATATCAATCTTGAGAGCCGCAACGGTCTCGGCTGGCTGGATGGTTTCAACGAGATGATGGTGCGCTGTGGCTATGAGTGGACAGGACACCCGGTCACTGCGGATGGGCAAATTTACACCCTGCACGGCAGGGCCGGTAATACCCCCGTTTCGCAGGTCGAGGTTGAAATCGCCGATGCTGCTCCGCATGAGATCCGCGTTCGGGGTTTGATCAAAGAGAGCACGTTTAAAAAATCGGATCTGCAAACCATGACCGAACTGCGCTACGTTCCCGGAACCAACCAGTTCAGCCTGCATGATGTTCTGACCAACCATGCGGATTACCCTCATGATTACCAAATCATCTATCACAGCAACTTCGGCACGCCGATCCTCGAAGAAGGCGCGCGTTTCCTTGCGCCGGCGGCGAGCGTGAGCCCGTTCAATGACTACGCCAAAGCGGGCGTTAACGACTGGCAAACCTATGCCGGGCCGACAAAAGGCTTTGATGAGATGGTCTTTAACATTAAACCGCTCGCGGACAATAACCACGAAACGCTTGCAGCGGTGGTCAATAAAGCCGGAGATAAAGGCGCGTCAATCCAGTTTGATACCCGCCAGCTGCCCGTGCTGACCTTGTGGAAGAACACCGACACGCTGAAGCAGGGCTACGTCACGGGCATTGAGCCAGGCACCAGCTACGCCTACCCCGTTACGATTGAACGCGAGCAGAAGCGGGTTAAGCAGCTGCAGCCCGGTGCCAGCGCGCAGTTTGACTTGACCTATACTCTGCTGCACAGCCCGCAGCAGGTGAAAGAGGTCGAAAACAGGATTGCGTCGATTCAGGGAGAGACAAAAACAGAAATCGTTAACACGCCGATGGCGAAGGAATAACCATAAAGCAAAAAGCCTCTTTACAGAGGCTTTTTGTTATTCGTCACCTTTCTTATGATTCAATCCATACTCACGCAGCTTGTTCGCGATCGCGGTATGCGAGACGCCAAGACGTTTTGCCAGCTTGCGGGTGCTGGGATAACTGCGGTACAGCTGCGTCAGCACGGAGCGCTCAAAACGGCTGGTGATTTCATCCAGCGAACCCTCCATCGCCTCTTCGCCGACCGATACCGTCCCCGCGTCGTAATCAGGCAACAGAATATCCTGCGGACGCAGTTCATAACCTTCCAGCTGGGTCAGCGCTCGATAAACGGCGTTTTTAAGCTGGCGAATGTTGCCCGGCCAGCCGTAGCGCATGAGCACCGTGCCGAGATCGGCAGACAGCTTCGGACGCGGCACCCCCTGCTCGTCGGCAAAGCGGGCGACGAACAGCTCCGTTAGCGGTATGATGTCCTGTGGACAATCGCGCAGCGGGGGAATATTCAGCGTCAGGACGTTGAGGCGGTAATAGAGATCCTCGCGGAAGATCCCCTTTTGCACCAGCTCCACCAGATTCTTCTGGGTGGCGCAAATGACGCGCACGTCCACATGCACTTCGTGATCCTCGCCGACGCGGCGGAAGGTTCCGTCGTTCAGGAAACGCAGCAGCTTAGCCTGCATGCGCGGCGACATTTCGCCGATTTCGTCCAGCAGCACGGAGCCACCGTTAGCCTGCTCGAAGAACCCTTTCTTGCCTTCCGGCGCGTGGCCAAACAGCTCGCTTTCAACGGCATCTTCCGGAATTGAGGCGCAGTTAAGTGCCAGATAAGGCTTGGCCGCACGCGGGCTCGCCAGGTGCACCGCGTGAGCCAGCAGGTCTTTCCCGGTGCCGGTGTCCCCGGTAATCAGCAGCGGTGCGGTCAGGCTTGCGAGCTTGCGCGCCTGATCAACCACATGGCGCATTTTCGGGCTAACGGCAATAATCTGGCTGAACGCGCCAACATCCTGGCTGGAAATGTTTTGCAGCTGGCGACCCATGCGTAACGTCGAGCGCAGCATGATCACCGCGCCAGTCAATACTCGGGTATTCCCTTCCCCTTTCAGATAGACCGGCGTGATCTCCATCAGGAAGTTCTGCCCGTTAATCACCACGTGCTCGCTAAGCGTGTTCTGCGGATTGCTGTCCAGCCAGCGCTGGAAGTTAAAACCGGGGATCAGCTGCGCGGCATTATGATTGCTGAGCTTCTCCTGGCTCTGCGCGAAAAGCTGGCAGCTCGCGTGGTTAACGCGCTCAACTTTGCTTTTCAAATCCAGGGAGAGGAACGGCTCTGGCATGGCTTCCAGCAGCGCGCTCAGCGCCAGGTGCTCACGCTCAGAGGGCATCCAGGGAATGGTGCGTACATCCGTAACGCCAGCGATACGGCGGATTTCCGCCATCAGGCTGCTGAAGGTATTAAATTCAATTTCGGCAAAATTGAGGTAAATTCGCCCGACAGGATCGATCTCAATGCCACGTAAATCAATGCTACGTAAAACAAGAAGATCGAGTAACTCGCGGGTCAGACCGAGACGGTCTTCACAGAAGACTTCAAGACGCATGGGAAATTCACCGTTTTAAGCCAATAACAGTAAAATGATATGTCAGAACACGGTGATCGGGAAGATGGCTGTCAACAAATATTGACAGCCAGCACGATAAGTGAACAAAACCTCACGGAGCCGGTTTTTTATTGAGCGTCTCTTTGAGCTGGCCGATCAGCTCGCGCCTGAAATCCCCCAGCCGGGGCTTATCGCCGTCAATCCACGGCAGCGGACGGCAAACTTCCATCGCTTTAATCCCCAAACGCGCCGTCAACAATCCCGCGCCGATACCCTGGGCGGCTCGAGCAGAAAGACGCGCCGCCAGATCCTGCGACATCCAGTCCATGCCCACTTCGCGCACCAGCTCACTCGCCCCGGCAAACGCGATATTGAGCAGGACCAGCTTGAACAGCCTGAGCCGACTGTAATAACCCAGCTCTATGCCGTACAGGTTCGCGATACGGTTGATCAGGCGCAGGTTACGCCAGGCGATAAAGGCCATATCGACCAGCGCCAGCGGGCTGACGGCAATCATCAGGGTAGATTCCGCCGCAGAACGGCTAATCTCGCGTCGCGCCTGGGCATCCAGCACCGGCTGAACCATATGGGAGTAGAGCGTCACCACTTCCCGGTCATTCTGGGTTTCATGGATGGCGGCGTACCAGCGCTGAAGCGCCGGATGCGACTGATCGATGCCGGCCTGGCTGGCCAGCTTTTCACAGAACGCGCGGCCTTTGCCGGTGCCGTGGCTGTGGAGCAGATCCCGCGCTTCATCACGCTCGTGCGCGCGCTGGCGCAAACGCCAGAGCCGCCGCCACTCGGTGGCAACCGACCCGATGCCCGCCCCAACAATCAGCGCGCCCGCGGCACATCCGCCCAGCGCGACCCAGTCCTGAGTTTGCCAGGCATTCATCGTCCACTGCACGCCCTGCCCAACCACGCTTACGCCAAACAGCGCCAGCCCGGCGGTGACCATCCTGCGCCACAGGCTGCGCTTTGGACGCAGGGCAGCTTCAACAACCGCCTCTGCCGGACCTTCCTCGACGCCGGGCTCCTCTGTCAGGGCCGGAGCAAAGTTATCAGCCTGCGTGCCGCTGAACGTCTGCGCGGTTTTAAACGCCTCCTGAGGATCCTGCTCAAGCGTTCCGGTAAAGTCTATGCGCGGTTTTAACGGTTCCGTCATCGCAATTTATCTCCAATCAAAAACTCCAGCGCCGCATCCAGACGGATGTGTGGTAATGGCCGATCGACGCTCATTGCCTGCGGGCGGAAGGCTTCAAACTGGAAGCCCTGATTCTGCCAGAAAGCCTGACCCGGCAGCCGCGCAGGCACTTCGCCCGGATAGACGGTAAGCGGTTCACCGTCGCTGAGCCGGTTCCCGCGTAATGCCGGTATTTTCTCGCCGTTAAGGTCAATCAGCCCGCTTTGCGTTGCCTGCACGGACGCGAGCCCAAGGCAATCCATGGCGATCCCTTCGAAGGCGGCGTTTTGCCAGGCGTCCTGCACCAGCTGCTGCAGCAGCGATACCATATTGGCATGCTGGTCGACCGTAACGTGATCGGCCTTGGTGGCCGCAAAAAGCAGTTTGTCGATCACCGGTGAGAACAGACGGCGAAACAGCGTCCGCTGCCCGTAGTGAAAACTTTGCATCAGCTGCGTCAGCGCCAGGCGCATATCGTTGAAGGCCTGCGGCCCGCTGTTGAGCGGCTGCAGACAATCCACCAGCACAATCTGACGGTCAAATTGCAAGAAATGGTTTTTATAGAATCCCTTGACCACTTTTTCACAGTAGTAATTGTAACGCTCGCGCAGCATCCCGGCGTTTGTGTGCCTGTCGGCCTGCGCCAGCTTCGACTCGCCCACCCCATCCACGTCCGGCCAGGGGAAGAACTGAAGCGCAGGCGCGCCCGCTAAATCACCCGGCAGGACAAAGCGACCCGGCTGAATGAAGTGCAACCCTTCCTGCTTGCACTGGTGCAGATACGCCGTCCAGGCTTCGGCAATGGCCGCCAGACGGTTTTCATCGGCCGGCGCAAGCGGGTCCAGGCCTTCGCAAAGCTGTCGCCATTTGGCCGACCACCCGGCGCGCTGCCCCTGCAACAAGCCCGTCATCTGACGGGACCAGCTGAGGTAATCCTGCGCCAGCATCGGCAGGTCGAGCAGCCATTCACCCGGGTAATCGACGATTTCAAGGTACAGCGTAGAGGTATCCTTGAAGTGGCGCATCAGGGATTCATTGGAGCGAAAGCGCAGCGCGAGGCGAATTTCACTGACTCCTCGCGTCGGCGTCGGCCACGTGGGCGGATCGCCATAGAGCTGCGCCAGCCCTTCGTCATAGGTAAAACGTGGAATACCAAAATCACGCTGAGGGACGCGCTTCACGCCCAGCAGGCGTTCTTCCCGCACCGCGCTAAGCAGCGGCAGACGTGCCCCGGCGTGCAGGTTCAGGAGCTGGTTTACCATCGCGGTGATAAACGCCGTCTTACCGCTGCGGCTCAGCCCCGTCACGGCCAGACGCAGATGACGGTCAACGCCACGGTTCACCAGTGAATTGATTTCGTTTTTAAGTCGCTTCATCGCCGTCCTTCGTTGCCTGGAAGCCTTGAATGCATGGCTTCAGAATACAATAAATGGGGGCAGATCGTTGATTATCAATTCTTATTTATTGCTATTGCCGTTTTCTCTCCAGTAAGATGAACGGCATTGCTGTCAGTCCGGAGTGAGTAAGGTGTATGTCACCCACCATCTATGATATCGCACGGGTTGCGGGCGTATCGAAATCAACCGTTTCCCGCGTTCTGAATAAACAAACGAATATTTCTCCCGAAGCGCGTGAAAAAGTGCTGAAGGCGATTGACGAATTAAATTATCAGCCCAACAAATTGGCCCGAGCCCTGACCTCTTCAGGCTTCGATGCCATTATGGTTATTTCGACCCGTTCAACCAAAACCACTGCCGGTAATCCTTTTTTCTCCGATGTCCTGCATGCCATTACGGCAAAAGCGGAAGAAGAAGGCTTTGACGTTATTTTACAGACCTCAAAAAGCAGCGAAGACGATCTGCTGAAATGCGTGAGTAAAATAAAACAGAAGATGATCAAAGGGATCATAATGCTGAGTTCACCGGCAAATGAATCCTTTTTCACCACGCTGGATGCGTATGGCGTACCGGTAGTGGTTATCGGCAAAGTTGAAGGTGAGTTTCAGAATATCTATTCCGTCGACACGGATAATTTCCATGACAGCGCCACGCTGACGGAAACCTTTATTAAAAACGGACGCCGTAAAATTGCCTGTCTGCATGCCCCGCTTGATTATCATGTTTCGATCGATCGCCTTGCGGGCTATAAAGCCAGTCTGGAAAAGCACCATATTGCCCTTAATCCGGACTGGATCAGGGACGGCGGTTATACCCATGAGAGTGCGCTTACGGCGGCTCTGGAACTGTTGTCTTCACCCACGCCACCTGATGCGGTATTCGCTACCGACAGCATGAAGTTACTTAGCCTCTATCGCGCGGCGGATGAGTTGAATCTGATGATCCCTGAGCAGGTGGTGATAGCCGGATACAGTGATCCGATGCTGTCTCTCATTTTAACGCCCGCACCTGGCGGCTTTGATATCCCCACCCGTAAGCTGGGGGAAGAGAGCTGCGATCTTCTTTTCAGGCGTATTGCGGGGCATCCCGCCCCGCAAAAAGTGCTGGTTGATACCCACTTTTTGTTGGCCGCATCCCTTCGATAAAACCAGGGGCGAAGTGCCCCTGGCGCGCCGTCGGTCAGAACGCGTAGTTTACGCCAACCCCCGCATAGTGGAAGCGGTCGCTCTCGCCTTCATCGTGGTTTTCCCACTCATACGCGTATTCAAGCGTCATGGATAAACCATTGTTGAAATCGTAAGCGTAGAGGAGACCCAGTCGGTTAAAATCGTGTCCTTCACGCTCAGGATCGTCCTGCCAGTCCCAGTTCGACCAGCGATCGAGCCCCAGGCGGGTATAAGGCGTTAAGGTGGTCTGGCCTAACGAAATGGGCAGATAGGCACGAATTTCCTGAGTAGAAAACTCGCCGTTATTACGAGAACTGTCCATATTGAAACCGCGCTCTAAATAGTAATTCACTTTAGCCGCAAAGGTTTCGTTAATGGTCCAGGTAAAGCCCGTTTCGGTTTCAACGCGGCTGTCAGCATAGCCGGTTTTTTGCAGATCGTTAGCAAACTGATACAGGGCAAACCAGCCGCCAAAACGCCAGTCGTCGGTTAATTTAATATCCCAGTCAGGCTGAACTTTATAGCGCTGCATATTAGCGCTGCCGTCTTTGGCGCCGTGTTCATCTTTAAAGTGATAACCATAATTCCGGAAACCGCCGGTCAGACCGAAGGTAAAATCATCGGTTCCGATAAAGCGATAGCGTAATTGAAATTCAGGACGATCAAAATAGGTTCCACGGGTCATACTGCTGTAATCAACCGGCCCCTCCTGATACATCGCCAGCGAAATAGTCCACGCATCCCAGGTTGCATTAAACCACACGGAAGGTTCATATAATCCATCTTTATCGTCGCCCTGCCCCTCAACGTTTTCGATTTCATACATTGCGCCAATATTAAATTCCCAATGTTTAGCTGCCTCTGATGCTTGTGCACAGCTAACTCCTGCGCACAGCACGAGCGCAGCACTTCTTAGTAGAGTACTCATTTAATTTTCCCTTTATAAGTAACAAACAAAAAAACCGGAAATTTGCATTTCCGGCGAACACCTTTCTTATCTAATAGCCGCTTCGGTTTCAGCATCGAAGAAATGGCACTTATTCATATCGAACTGGATATCGATATTATCCCCAGCGGCATAATCATTCGCCGCGCCAGCGCGAACCACCAGTTCATGACCGCCAACGCTGGCGTAAAGCATGAACTCCGCGCCGGTCAGTTCGGCTACGCTGACTTTCGCTGCGATATGCTTACCGCTGCTCTGCAGAGTGAGAATATCTTCCGGGCGGATCCCAAAGACCACGGCTTTGCGCTGATACCCTGCGGCATTCAGTGAAGCGAGCTTGTCCTCTGGAATCTTCAGACGCAGCGTTTCCGTGACGAAATAGCGATCGTCGATAGCGCCGCGAATGAAGTTCATGGCTGGCGATCCAATAAACCCGGCAACAAACATGTTTGCCGGTTCGTTGTAGACCTGCTTCGGAGCGCCGACCTGCTGAATAATGCCGTCTTTTAAGATCACGATGCGGGTCGCCATGGTCATGGCTTCCGTCTGGTCGTGGGTCACGTAAATCATCGTGGTGTTGAGCTTCTGGTGCAGCTTGCTGATTTCAGCCCGCATCTGCACGCGAAGCTTGGCATCGAGGTTGGAGAGCGGTTCATCCATCAGGAACACGCCCGCTTCGCGCACGATCGCCCTGCCCAACGCCACGCGCTGTCGCTGGCCGCCGGACAGCGCGCCCGGTTTACGCTTGAGGTACTCGCGTAATCCGAGGATCTGTGCCGCCCAGTTAACGCGCTCGTCGATAACCACTGGCGCAATTTTTTGCATCTTCAGGCCAAACGCCATGTTGTCGTAGACCGTCATATGCGGATAAAGCGCATAGTTCTGGAACACCATCGCGATATCACGAGACTTGGCGGGCACGTCATTCATGCATACCCCGTCAATAATCAGTTCACCCGCACTGATCTCCTCCAGACCGGCAATCATGCGCAGCGTCGTGGATTTGCCGCAGCCCGAAGGCCCGACGAAGACGATGAACTCCTTGTCTTCGATTTCGAGATTGAAATCCTTAACCACGTGGACCTGGTTATCATAGATTTTCTGAATGTGTTTCAGGGACAGTTGAGCCATTGTTAATTCCTTATCAATACGTCCGGGATGCCCAAAACTCGGTCAGGCATTTCCAGGTCAGTTCCCGCGTTGAATGAAGTTGTAAACCCGCATGGTTCAGGCCACATCCAATCCCAACCGATAGCATTCCCGCCGCGTTGATCGCCTCAACGCCTGCAGGTGCATCTTCGATACCTATAGCCGCGTCAGGACGCACATTCAGGCCTGCACAGGCGGCAAGGAAGATCTCCGGGTCTGGCTTTGAGCGGCAAATACGGGAAGCATCGGCGCAAAAATCGAAGGCCTGATGAATGCCCAGCGCATGCAGAATCCCCGGGGCATTCAGGGAAACGGAGGCGAGCCCAATTTTGACTTTCGCCGCACGGATATCCGCCAGCACGTCGCGAATACCGGGAAGCAGTGAATCCTCCGTCAGCGACGCCAGAGACTGGACATAGAGCGCGTTTTTCTTGGTCGCCAGCGCGAGGCGCTGCTCATCGCTAAACGTCCCCTCTTTCCCGCCATGCTTCAGGATGCGCTGAAGGGAATCCATGCGGCTAATGCCCTTCAGCTGTTCGTTAAATGCTTCGTCGAAGGTGATGCCGATTTCATCCGCCACTGCACGCCAGGCCAGAAAATGGAGGTGTGCGGTATCGGTGATCACACCGTCCAGATCGAATACAACAGCCTTAAGCGTCATAGTGCCCCTCCGTGGTAGCGGTCCCATTAACAGGTGCAAGAAAATCCTTATAAGCGCAAACTGTCCGCCCCGAAACGTGTAGCTTCTTGCCCCACAGCGTCAGCGCGGCAGGTGCCGAAGCTTCAATGGTTAACACTTCGTTTTCATAGGTGAAGTGCAGCGTTGCGTTCCGCCAGCGCAGGGGGAATGCCAGTTTTTGCCAGTGAGCTGGCAGTTTCGGCGCAAGATGCAGCTCCCCTTCTACAATCTGCACACCGGCAAAGCCCTGAATGACGCCGGACCAGATAGCGCCGGTCGCAGCGGCGTGAATTCCGTCATCGCAGCTGTGCGGGTCGTCCCCAAGATCGATGGCGACGCCATCGCGCCAGAAGGCGTAGGCACCCTCGGTGTCACCACAGCGGGCAGTCACAATGCCGTGAATGGCCTTGCTCAGCGAAGAGTCATGGATCGTGCGGGGCTCGTAGAACGCCAGATTGGCGGCGCACTGCTGCGGGGTAAACCGCTCCGGCAACAGGTAGGTAAGCATCACAACATCAGCCTGCTTAAGGATCTGCATGTCGTTGACTTCCGCGCGGGAATAATCGAGCAGAATGGTCTGCTTCCCTGCTTTTGCTTTATAGCGGCTGAGATCAATGGCGGGTTTCGCCATGAAGGTATCATCCTGCGGGATCACACCGTCTGAATTGGCCTCCGGCAGCCATAAGCGCGTCAGGAACCGTGTCGCTTTCTGCGTAAAACCTTTATCCTCGCGCCCAAACATCGTCATAAACTGGCGAGCGCAGGCAACGTTGTGCCAGGCCAGATAGTTGGTATAAGCGTTGTTGTTCACATGCTCGGTATATTCGTCCGGTCCGATGACGTCATGGATTTCGAGGCGACCATTGATTTCCGTTGCGCGGCCCATCCAGAACGCGGCGGTTTCCATCAGCAGCGTCAGGCCTTCGTTTCGCATAAAGGCATCATCGTGCGTCGCCTGCCAGTAAGCGACGACGGCCCAGGCAATGTCCGCCACGATGTGGTGTTCCGCCAGCGCGGAGGCCACCTTCTGGCGCGTGCCGGTTCGGATGTTGATAGCCGCGAACTCTGGCGTCTCTTCCAGGCCGCTGGCGGCACTTTCCCATGGGAACAACGCGCCGGGCCAGCCGTTGCGTCGGGCTTTTTCCCGCGCCCCGGCCAGGTTGAGCCAACGATAGCGCAGCAGGCTACGGGCGGTTTGGGGGCGAGTGAAGAGATGGAAAGGCAGCAGGAAAACTTCGGTATCCCAGAAGACGTGGCCTTTATACCCCTCTCCCGTCAGCCCTTTTGCAGCGATACTGCTTCGCTCATCATGGGCTGGCGTCATGGTCGTCAAATGCCAGACGGCGTAATCCAGCGCCATCTGATCCTGATGTTCCGTAGAGTCCACCTCCACCCGAGCGTCACGCCAGACCGCTTTCCAGGCATACGCCGAACTCTCAATCAACGCGTCGTAGCCTCTTGCCGCACAGACCTTAAGATCGGCCAGCGCATTGCGGGCGAAAGACGCCTGCGACAGTGCTTTATCACTGCGATGTGCCACCCAGACGATCTTCTCCAGCGTGACAGTGTCACCCTTCGCAACATTCAGCGAATGATGAACGCTGAGACGACGATTTTTGGCGGTGAAACAGCTGTCGCTCTTCGCTGAGAGCTGACAATACGCTGAAACAATTATCTCAGACGTGCGGTCCTGCGTTTCATACACGCCCTGCATATATTGCTGGTCGAACACTCTGACCGACACTTCATCCAGGTGCTGTCTGCCGCTGTTCGTTTGCGTTGCGTCAATGCCGGTTTGCAGCACGGCCTGCGTGGCGGCATCGAGCGGTGTAATCGAAAGCTGCATGGCCACTAAGGGCAACTGGTCCATCGACACGAAACGACGGCTCTCCAGACGATAGCGTTTCCCGTCAGGCGAGCGCCAGACGACGCTGCGACGAAGCTCGCCATTGGCAAACGCCAGCTCGCGCTGCCACTCGAGGATTTCGCCTGACAGGAGCGTGAAATTGACGCCATCCAGCTCAACATCGATACCGATGATATCCGGCAGATTGATCAGCTCAGTGGTCTCGTTGCGACCGGCACGATGATAGAGGCCCGCAAGATACATGCCTCGGGTTTGCTGGGTGTAATCTTCTTCGTGCGCAGCGCGGATCCCCATGTAGCCATTACCGCAGGCCATGATGGAGGCGTATTTATTCAGGCTGTGTGGACAAAAGCCCGGGTCGGTTAATACAGACACGTTTAGCATAACGTCACGCTTTCCCCTGTTTCTGCTGATTCATACAGCGCGGCGACGAGCTGCTGGATAACCAGCCCCTGCTCCGCATCAGCGATCATGACGGGCTCTCCCTGCACATGCCGTAGGAAGGCATCCATACTGCGCATATGACGCCGATCGTCAGCCTCTTCACGCTGCGTGAGGGTGACTAAAGTACCGGCTTCGTCGTTGTAGATGTGCGCCGGGAACAGCATGGCGCCCGCCTTTTCACCGCAAAATGCGACATTCATGATGGATTGTTCGCGGATATTGAGCGCAAACGACGTGTCCAGACGCAGAATGCCGCCGTTGCAAAATTCAATGGTGCCAAACAGGGCATCTTCAACGGTAAACTGCGAGGGATCCCACGCACCAAACTGACCGCTGCTTTTACGATTTCCCAGCCTCTGGAAGCTGTGTGCCGTCACCCGTTTTACCGCCGGGAACCCCAGCACGTACATCGCGGCATCGAGCATATGGATGCCGATATCAATCAGCGGCCCACCGCCCTGAAGCGTTTTGTTGGTAAAGACGCCCCAGCCGGGAACCCCGCAGCGGCGTAGCGCCTGCGCCGTGGTGTAATAAATTTCGCCCAGTTCCCCCTTCATCACAGCCTCACGCAGCAGTTGCGTATCAAGAGCAAAACGATGGTGAAAATCATACGCCAGCACTTTTCCCGCCTTGCGCGCGGCCATGCGCATCCGATCGGCCTCCTGCGGCGTCATGGCAGGCGGTTTTTCACACATCACGTGGCAGCCTGCTTCCAGCGCTGCCGTGACGTGCCCGAAATGGAACCGGTTAGGCGAACAGACGCTCACCACATCCGGCTTAACCGCCTCGAGCATCTCTCGCGTATCCTGCCATACCGAGGAAATACCATGACGTTCCGCAAACGCCCGAGCCTGTTCAGGATGGCTGTCCATGACAGCCACCATCTGAACATCACTGCGCGTGGCGTAATACGAGGCATGCACTTTATCCGCGACCTGCCCGGCGCCAATGATGGCGACGCGCAGAGGCGAAGGTGTAGAAGCACTCATCACGCTCGTCATCCTTAGCATTTACGCAAGTAAGTGAGCGAGTCCCGGTATGCCTTAGCCGGATCCTCGGCGCGAACACGGCACTCATACACCACGTAACCCCGGTAGTTATCCGCACGCAGCCGATCGAAAAGGCTGGCAAAATCGAGGCTGCCGCTGCCCGGCTGGTAGCGGTGGTTATCTGCGATGTGCACATGGCCAAGCAGATCGCGGTGCTGATGCAGCGCATCCGTCAGCGAGTCTTCTTCGATGTTCATATGATAGAAATCGCCGATGATCTGCACGTGCGTCAGGCCGTTCTCTTCGATATAGCGACGCGCGTCAGCCAGGGTGTTGATCATGTGATCCTGATAGCGGTTCAGCGGCTCCAGGTAGACGGTTGTTCCGGTGCGCGCCGCCACCTCATCCAGCCAGCGCAGGGAGGCGCTTACGGCTTTGCGGTCACCGTCCAGGCTGCGTGGGGAGGTCATTGGCGGCAGACGGAAGGTAAACATTCCCCAGGCAGCAGGCACGATAATGCCCTTGCCGCCCACTTCAGCCAGCGCTTCCAGAATGCGTTCAATCTGCTTTAACCCGTTCAGACGACGTTCTTCGATGAAGTCGCCGATCCAGCCATCGTATCCGCCGCAAGCGGTCGTAACCGGCAGACCGGTGGCCTTAATCGCCGCTTTAACCTCGGCGAGGTTCTCCACCAGCAGCTTGCCGTCAATTTCATAACCATCAAAACCCATCGCTTTGATGTACTGGAATTTCTCCATGATATTGACCGGGAAAAAGGCCTGATTTTGTGTTGCGATTTTCATGTTTTGCTTTCCTTAGCTTAAAAAGTGACGCCCATTTTGATGCTCAGTTCCGGATGCTGATCGACATACTTCATGTAGCTTTCCGGGCTGGTGGTGAAGGTGACGACCGGGTCGATGAGATCTTCACAATTCAGATAGCCGTTCATCAGCATTTCCCAGCAGGTCTCTTCAATACGTTTGCGGTTCCAGCGCGGGTAATCCGGGTTGGGTTCGCTGCAGGCACGGGAGAAGACAATCTTCGCGTTATTGAAATGCGCCTCGCGGCCAAGGTTAAAACCTTCCGCGAACGGTTTCGCGAAGGCTACGTAGGAGATGGTGCCGCCATAGGCCAGCCCGCGCAGCGCGGACTGCAGGGCATCTGCAAAGCCGCTGGTTTCGATGATCACATCCGCGCCCTGCTTCCCGGTCAGCTTTTTGATTTCCAGACCGACATCGGTGCCGATTGGGTTCAGACAGTGGTCTGCCCCATGACGACGGGCGATGTCACAGCGGTGTTCGATAGGGTCGACGCCGATGACAATTGCCGCACCGGCTTTTTTGGCCAGCTGGATCGCAATCTGCCCAATCGCACCCAGCCCCACCACAACCACAAAATCGCCGACCCGCACGTTGGCATCACGCACGCCGCTCATGGCGAACTGCGCCGGATCGTAGCAAACGGCGTTTTTCCAGGAGGCGCCCTGCGGCATTTTGCGCAGCTTGTAGTTATTCACCGCGTTAACGATCACCGTTTCCTGCAGCGGTGCGTAGCAGCAGACGCTGTCGCCGATCTGGTATTCAGTGACGTCTGCACCACATTCAATAATGTCGCCAACCACCATATTGCCCAGCTGGAACTTACCGAATTCGATCCCGCGGGCCGTCCCCTCTTCACGCGGGGTAAACATCTGCCACTCCGCATTGAACTCTTCGTCAATAAACGGACTGGCGGCGCGGAAATCCACCACTTCGGTACCGTGTTTCGGCGCGCCAAAGCGGGCGCGAATTTTCACTTCATGGACCGCAACCGGACGATCTTCATATTCCACCAGCGCCGCTACACGAGGCGCTGTCGCAACTAATTTTTTCATGACTGACTCCTTGTTAAAATTGGCCGCCTCAGCCCTTCACGCCGCCGGCGGTCAAACCACTTTTAATAAAACGTTCAGACAGGGCGTACATGATGACCACCGGAAGCGCCGTCACCAGCGATGCCGCCATCATGCGACCCCAGATATAATCTGGCGTGCTAAAGAGCGTGTTCAGCCCGACCGGCAAGGTGAAATGGCTGGCGCTGGACAGGAAAATGGACGCAAACAGGTAGTCGTTCCACGCCACCATGAAGCAGTAGACAAACACCGATACAAGCCCGGAAATCGCCAGCGGCACGGTGATGCGAAAGATGATTTGCAGGCGGTTGAGGCCGTCCATCATCGCGGCTTCTTCGATTTCGTCCGGGATGGTGTCGAAATAGCTGCGCAGCATGAACACCGCTGTCGGTAACGTCTGCGTCACCATGGTGATAATCAGCGCCAGCTCGGTGTCGTAGATCCCAAGGGCAGTGATGATTTTGAACAGCGGTACCACCAGCAAGATCCCGGAGAACATGTAAACGGTGTAAAAGCTCGCGTTGATCGTCGTGCGGCCCTTAAAACGCAGTTTGGACAAGGCGTAAGCCCCCAGCGTGCCGAGAAATACGGCAATCACCGAGGAGGTCAGCGACACCACCATGCTGTTTTTGAAATAGTCCACGAACGGGAAAATCAGTGGGTTAAAGATGTCGACGTAATGCTGCAGCGTCCACGCCTGCGGCAAAATGGTCGGGTTAAGCGATATCGCCTCTTTCGCGCTTTTGAATGACGTCATCAGCATCACGAAGAACGGGAATAGCGTAATGACCAGGAACACCGCCAGACCGAGGTAGAAACCAATACGGCTCAATACGCGTTTATTTGTTGGCATTGAGGTTTACCCTTTTTCTGGTCAGCAGAATCACCGCGAAGATGATCACGAACAGCACAACGGATATCGCCGCAGCCTTACCCAAATCGTTGAAAGCGAATGCCGTTTTGTAGAGGTAGACGCCCAAAATATCGACCTTGGTCGTCAACAGGTAGACATCCGCAAACATGTAGAACATCCAGATAGTGCGGAGCGTCACCACCGTTGCCAGCACTGGCATAATCGCGGGCAGCGTAACGATTCGAAAACGCTGCCAGGCATTCGCGCCGTCCATTTCCGCCGCTTCATACAGCGACTTATCAATGGTCTGCAAAATCGCGAGGAACGAAATGAACGCGTACGGGAAGTAGCGCCAGATGGCGAACAACACCACCAGCACAAAGCTGCTGCCAGGATTGTCGAACCACAGGGGTGCCTGGTCATACAGATGCAGCAGGTCAACGCCCAGATAGTTCACAATGCCGTAGCCGTTGTTGAACATGTATTTCCACGCAAACACCAGCGAAATTGACGGGGTGACGTAGGACAAAATCACCAGTGAACGTGCCGTTTTCCGCAGACGGAATTCACGGTTAAAGAAGATCGCAACCGCCAGCCCCAACCCCGTGCTGCCGATCACCACCAGCGCGGTGTACCAGAACGTCATCCACAGCGAGTGCCAGAACGCAGCATCCCCCAGGATGCGGATGTAGTTATCCAGCCCGACGAACACCGCATCAATACGCGGGTTGAGCGGCAGACGTAAGAAACTGATTTCAATATTGGAAATCATTGGCCAGGCCACCAGGCCCCCCAGCAAGATCAGGCTGGGGGCCAACAGCAGCATGGCGAAAGGCATATCTGAACGACCAGAAAACAACGTCTTCATAATTTCCTTCCGCAGAGCGCTCCTATCGTTGTGAAATCAGATCGGTCAGACGCTTCTGGCTGTTACTAAGCGTGTTGCTGAGATCTTTTTTCCCCACCGTGACGTTATGCACCATGGAACTGATGATGCCGGACCCGGTAACATCGCCCATGCGCGTGAAGTTTTTGTCCCCCACCGCGCCAAACACCTGCACATTCGGGAACTGCGCAATCAGTTCGTAAGGCAGTTGCCCAAACGCTTTAATCACATCGTTGTTTTTCCAGGTATCGGTGCCCACCACCAGCTTGTTCACCGGCAGTGCCGCGCCGGGCGACATCATGACCCAGTCGGTTGCGTTTTGAGCCTGCTCCATCCAGGTCACAAACTTTTCAGCCGCCTGAGTCTCATCTTCGGTTTGACCGGTGGTAATCGTCAGCGACGTGACCATGCCGTAAACAGCAGAAGAGGTTTCAGTTGGGACGACGAAGCCCAGGTTTGCAGGGTTTCCGTCCTGGAATACCGCCGGCAGGATGTAGGTGGAGTAAACCGCCATCGGCGCAGAACCGTTCATGAAGGCATCTTTGATCTCCATGACGTCGTTTGAACCCGGCATGGTGGTCGCGGCCAGATCTTTGTAAAACGCCAGAGCTTTTGCCATTTCAGGGGTATCGATGTCGACGTTCCCTTTGGCATCAAAAACGTTCGCGCCGCCGGAAAGCGCAAACTGGGAGAATGCCTGCTCCGTCATCACGCTTTCCGCGGTAGGCAGCGCAATGCCGTAATGCTTTTTGGCCGGGTCGTTAAGGCTCTGGCTGGCTTTCAGCAGCTGCGCCCAGTTATGCGGCTCCTGAATACCCGCCGCAGCCAGCGCATCTTTGTGATACCAGACGCCCGATAGCCAGGCGCTGACTGGCACCCCCGTCCAGGCAGAACCGTCTTCCGTACGAACCACGCGCAAGATGCCGTCATAGAAGGTATCCTTGCCTACCGCGTTAATGGCTTCGGCGATGGCTTTGCGATCCAGCAGCTGTTCCTTGTCCATAACTTTCGCGTAGTCATGGCTGACTTCAATCACCTCTGGCAGCGCGCCCGTTCTGGCGAGCGTAATAACCTTGGTGTTGTAAGCATCCTCTTCTACCGGCACCTGTTTCACCGTGATGCCGGGGTTCTCTTTCTCGAACTTTTCGATAAGCTTCGTGATAACCGCCTGGCGCTCCTGCTCAACTGACGAGTGCATAAACTCAATGGTGACAGCTGACTTTTTGTCGTCCTTGCACCCTGATAACAAGGCGCACGAAACCAGTGCTGATATCAGCACAATTCTGGGCATTTTCATTTTTAAGGTCCTTTTTAGTTTTCTTTAATCCACAACACCTGCCATGGATATAGGGTCAGCGTTTTATCCGTAATATCTTTCCCGGAAATCAACTCCGTTCCGGAATGAATATCGGATTCCACCGTTTGAATGCCGTCACTGAAATTAAACAGCGCCGTTACTTTCTCACCACAATCCGCCACGCGAACGATTTTTAAAACATGTTCACCTGGCGCACTGAAATAAGCCTCGCTGTCAGGATGGAATGCCTTTTCCGCCCGACGCAGCGCAATTAACTGGCTTAACGAGCGATAGACCTGAGAGCGTAGGCTATTTTTATCTTCAAGCTCGCCATCAATTTGTCCTGCAGTGTATTTCTCACGATTAATCGCACGGTTGTATCCCAGGCGTTCAACACCTGCATAATCATTACGGGAACCGAGAATGCTCTGGATATAAACCGCGGGCACGCCGGGGAAGCTTAAAAGGACGGCATGCGCCAGAATAAACCGGGCAATCCGTTGGCTATCAAGACTGTCACGCGGACTTAAAGCATCCAGATAGGTCACATTAATTTCATAAGGACTGCGTGTGCCATCCGGGTTATTTTTCCAGTTAACCAACGCGCCTTCAGCCTGAAGTTTTTCCACAAGCGAGAGGATTTCCGACTCGGGTAAAATTCCGCGTAATGGATTCAGACCAATCCCGTCATGCGAGGCCAGGAAGTTAAACCAGGTGGTTTTCGTGGAAGGCAACGTCAGCGACGCTGCCCACTGGCTCAGCGTACGGACGTCCTGAGAATGTACCGCATGCAGCACCAGCGGAGGCAAAGAGAACTGATAAACCATCTGCGCTTCATTTTCGCCGTCACCGAAGTAAGCAACGTTATCTTTATGCGGAACGTTCGTCTCGGTAATAATCAACGTTCCAGGGGCGACAGCCTCGGTAATGGCGCGGAAAAGCTGGATGAGCTGATGGGTTTGCTCAAGGTGGATGCAGTTTGTTCCGGGTATTTTCCACATAAAGCCCACCGCATCCAGACGAATGTATCGCGCCCCTTCAATCAGGTAATGCAGCAGCACGTCGACCATCGCGATCAGCACCTGCGGAGAGGCGAAATTGAGATCGACCTGGTCCTCGCTGAAGGTGGTCCACAGGTGTCGCACGCTGCCATCATGCAGCGTGAAAGGCGTAAGAAGCGGTAAGGCACGCGGACGCGTCACCGCGGATAAGTCTGTTTCAGGATCGACAGAAATAAAGAAATCTTCATATCCTGGCATTTGCTTCAGGTAAATAGCGAACCATTTGCTTTTGGCTGACATATGGTTGCATACGAAATCGAACATTAAACTGGCTGACTGTTTTAATTCGGCAACATCTCGCCACGTTCCGGTTTCCGGTGCAACCTCGTGATAATCGATAACAGAAAACCCGTCGTCTGAAGACCATGGATAAAAAGGCAAGAGATGGACATGAGAAAAAGAGTGATCAAGCCACCTGTTATAAAAACGTGTAAAAACCGGTAGCGCCTTCTCCCCTTTCGCTGAAAACTGATCGGCATAGGTAATCAGGACAACGTCTTTTTCATCCCAACCCGTTTTACGTTTTTCCGTAATAACAGAAGCGGCATTTCCAATATTTTCCAGCAGCACATTAAGATGGGCATCAGAAAACGTTTCCCCGTAAACAAGATTAATGAGTTCTTTAATTTTTGTATTCATTTCATTTTCCATGGTAGCGGTCCCACGGAGTGGCAATCTACTCCCATGAAAAATATCTGTCAACGGACCAGGAAAGAGAAAAAGGTGATTGCAAAGCAGCTCAGCGCAATATTGTGAGCTGCCGCAAAGAAAGAACGGGGAAAAGAGGAAATGCGGTTAACCGTCGCCAGTCCCTCCCCCGTCAGGGAAAGGGCTAACGCCAGCAGGAATTATTGGGATAAGTAGCGGCGAGAAAGCCGTTTTGCCACCTTTTGCAGCAGCGGTTCGAGCGCCACGGCCAGCACCATTCTGACCGGTTTGCGGGCAACGGATTTAATTGCCCAACCCGCCACACCTGCCGGGCCGAACCGTAACGCGGTCAGCAGGACCAGTTTACCTGCGATTTTCAGGCCGGGTTTTACCTTCTGACCGGCCTGTTGCCAGTGTTGTTTCATCTCATCTCTCTCTTAAAGCTGACGAAAGCGACTTCTCAGCGTAAAGGTATCCGACGTGACATAGCGTTCCATTTCCCGTAGCCGCTTCTCACCGGCGGCGAGTTGCTCATCAACGGCATTGAGAAGATCGCTGCTGGTCGGGGCTCCCTCCGCTGCCAGTTCTCCGTCCGGCATTGGGTCAAGGACAAACGACAGGACGATGTATGCCACCAGGGTAATAAACGCCAGGCCAAAGAAGATCGATAGCACCGCGACCACGCGGACCAGTTTTACCGGAACATCAAGATAGTGAGCCAGCCCGGCACAAACGCCGCGCACCATGCCCTGCTGTGGAATTCGCCACAGCTTTTTGTTCAGATTCAGTCCAGACATTAACGGTCCCTCCAGTTTGGATGCTCAGCATCCAGGATGGCTTCCAGCGCCTGAATGCGCTCGCGCATTTTGTTCGCCTCGTCGGAAAGCTGCACCAGACGCTGTTGTTCACTCTGGGAGAGTTCGCCCCGAGAAGAACGGTTGCTGTAGTGCAGCCATAGCCAAATCGGCAAAACGAACAGCACGAAAATTGTCAGGGGAATGGCCAGAAAAAGCGCGCTCATGTGTACTCCTTGTCTTATGAGGCGGCACGCTCAGGTGCCGCAGGAATTATTATTGGTTGTCTTGCTTCATTTTGGCTTTCAGTGCCGCCAGCTGCTCGCTGATTTCATCATCAGCCTTCAGATCGGCGAACTGTTGATCCAGCGACTTCTGCTTGCCGATGCCGTGGCTTTCAGCTTCCGCTTCCATGTGGTCGATACGACGTTCAAACGATTCAAAACGCGCCATCGCTTCATCAAGCTTACCGCTGTCCAGCTGACGACGCACGTCGCGGGAAGAGCTTGCCGCCTGGTGACGCAGGGTCAGCGCCTGCTGACGCGCGCGGGTTTCGTTAAGTTTATTTTCAAGCTCACCAATCTCTTTCTTCATACGGGTGAGCGTGTCATCCACCAGCGTGACTTCATGCTCGAGCGTCGCGACCATATCGGCCAGCTTCTGTTTTTCGATCAGCGCCGCACGGGCCAGATCCTCTTTGTCTTTACGCAGCGCCAGTTCCGCTTTTTCCTGCCATTCGTTCAGCTGTGCGGTTGCCTGTTCAATACGACGCGTAAGCTGTTTTTTCTCCGCCAGCGCGCGGGCGGAGGTTGAACGCACTTCAACCAGCGTGTCTTCCATCTCCTGAATCATCAGGCGTACCAGCTTCTGCGGATCTTCCGCTTTCTCAAGCAGTGAGTTGATGTTGGCGTTCACGATGTCGGCAAAACGAGAAAAAATACCCATAATCAAATCCTCATAGTTCGGTTATCGGGCTATGCCCTGCTGTACAGATAATACAAACATCATGCCAGGTTTTTATCTTATTGATTTTCCTGAACCTGATTGATTTTTACGCGATGAAGAACTATTCTTCCCTGGTGAATATCGCTAAGGAGTGGTTAATTTCATCATGCCCGGATACAAAGACAATTTACTCGGCGAAGCAAACAGCTTTCTCGAAGTGCTGGAACAGGTCTCTCGGCTGGCGCCGCTCAATAAACCGGTGCTGATCATCGGTGAACGCGGAACGGGGAAAGAGCTGATAGCCAACCGTCTGCATTACCTCTCCGGGCGCTGGGATGGCCCCTTCATTTCCCTTAACTGCGCGGCGCTGAATGAAAACCTGCTCGACACCGAGCTCTTCGGCCATGAAGCGGGCGCGTTTACCGGTGCCCAGAAACGCCATCCCGGACGCTTTGAGCGCGCTGACGGCGGTACGCTGTTTCTGGATGAGCTGGCCACCGCGCCCATGCTGGTGCAGGAAAAACTGCTGCGCGTGATTGAGTACGGCGAGCTGGAGCGCGTCGGCGGTAGCCAGCCGCTGCAGGTTAACGTGCGCCTGGTGTGCGCCACGAACGCCAACCTGCCGGAGATGGTGGCGGAGGAGAAATTCCGTGCCGACCTGCTTGACCGCCTGGCCTTTGACGTCGTTCAGCTTCCTCCCCTGCGCGAGCGCAGAAGCGACATCATGCTGCTGGCAGATCAGTTTGCGATTCAGATGTGCCGCGAGCTCGGCCTGCCGCTGTTCCCCGGCTTCAGCGATTATGCGCAGGAGACGCTGCTGGCTTACCACTGGCCGGGAAATATCCGCGAACTGAAAAACGTCGTGGAGCGTTCCGTCTATCGCCACGGCAGCAGCGAGACGGAGCTGGACAATATCATTATCGATCCTTTTCAGCGCAGCGCAGCGCCACTGTCCGCACCAGCGTCTTCAGGCGATGTTCCTACTCTCCCCCTTGATTTACGCCAGTTTCAAAACGATCAGGAGAAACAGCTGCTGGAGCAAAGCCTGAAGACGGCAAAATATAACCAGAAACGGGCGGCTGAACTGCTGGGTCTGACCTACCATCAATTGAGGGCATTGCTCAAAAAGCATCAAATGCGCTGACAATATCAGCACTTACCTGCAGACATTTTTACGAAGCAGGCGTAAGTGCGATACACTTTGCAGATCGAACCTAAAAACCTTAAAAATTATGCGTCTGGTTTTATCGTCCTTTTTTGCACTTGGTCTGTTTAGCAGCCAGGCCTTTGCCGCGCCCGGGCAAACTCCCCAGCCTGACATTCGTGACAGCGGCTTTGTCTATTGCGTAAGCGGCCAGGTGGACACCTTCAACCCGCAAAAAGCGGGCAGCGGCCTGATCGTGGATACCCTGGCCGCACAGCTTTACGACCGTCTGCTTGATGTTGACCCATACACCTACCGTCTGGTGCCTGAGCTGGCGGAAAGCTGGGAAGTGCTGGATAACGGCGCAACCTACCGTTTTCACCTGCGCGATGACGTCGCGTTTCAGCGCACGCCGTGGTTTACCCCCACGCGCAGGCTGAATGCGGATGACGTGGTCTTCACCTTCCAGCGCATCTTTAACCGCAACCATCCGTGGCATTACGTTAACGGCAGCAACTTCCCCTATTTCGACAGCCTGCAGTTTGCCGACACCGTCAAAAGCGTGCGCAAGCTCGATAACCGGACGGTTGAATTTACGCTGACGCGCCCGGATGCCTCCTTCCTCTGGCACCTGGCAACCCACTATGCGTCGGTCATGTCCGCTGAATACGCGGCGAACCTGACGAAAAAAGATCGTCAGGAGTTACTCGATCGTCAGCCGGTCGGCACCGGTCCGTTCCAGCTGGCCGAATACCGCGCCGGGCAGTATATTCGTCTGCAGCGCCATGAGCATTTCTGGCGCGGCACCCCGCTGATGCCGCAGGTGGTAGTGGATCTCGGCTCTGGCGGGACAGGACGTCTGTCAAAACTGCTCACGGGTGAATGCGACGTGCTCGCCTGGCCCGCGGCCAGCCAGCTTACCATTTTGCGCGACGATCCGCGCCTGCGGCTGACGTTACGTCCCGGAATGAATATCGCTTATCTCGCCTTTAACACGGATAAGCCGCCGTTGAATAACCCTGCCGTACGTCACGCTCTGGCGCTGGCGATTAATAACCAGCGTTTAATGCAGTCGATCTACTACGGCACGGCGGAAACCGCCGCCTCAATTTTACCGCGCGCCTCGTGGGCCTATGACGGTGAAGCTAAAATTACGGAATACAATCCGGCAAAAGCACGTGAACAGCTGAAGGCGCTGGGGGCGGAAAACCTCACGCTGCAGCTTTGGGTGCCAACCAGCTCTCAGGCGTGGAACCCGAGCCCGCTCAAGACCGCCGAACTGCTGCAGGCAGATATGGCGCAGGTGGGCGTCAAAGTGATCATCGTACCGGTTGAGGGCCGTTTCCAGGAGGCGCGCCTGATGGACATGAATCATGATTTAACCCTGACCGGCTGGGCGACCGACAGTAACGATCCGGACAGTTTCTTCAGGCCGCTGCTAAGCTGTGCGGCGATTAATTCGCAGACCAACTACGCCCACTGGTGTAACCGGGAGTTTGACGCCGTGCTGCAAAAAGCGCTGGCTTCCCAGCAGCTGGCCTCACGCATCGACGCCTATGATGAAGCGCAGAAGATCCTTGCCCAGGAACTGCCGGTGCTGCCGCTGGCATCTTCCCTGCGTCTTCAGGCCTATCGTTATGATATTAAAGGCCTGGTGCTGAGTCCGTTCGGCAACGCCTCGTTTGCAGGCGTGTCGAGAGAAAAAGAACAAGAGGTGAAAAAACCATGATTATTTTTACCTTACGTCGGCTCCTTTTGCTGCTGGTGACGCTCTTTTTCCTGAACTTTGTCGGCTTCAGCCTGAGCTATTTCACGCCCCACGCCCCGCTCCAGGGGTCGTCGCTGTGGGATGCCTGGCTGTTCTGGTTTAACGGGCTGCTGCACTGGGATTTCGGCGTGTCCAGCATTAACGGCCAGCTGATTTCCGAGCAGTTGAAAGAGGTTTTCCCGGCCACGATGGAGCTGTGCATTCTGGCCTTCGGCTTTGCCCTGATGGTCGGTATCCCGGTGGGTATGCTGGCCGGGATCTATCGCAACAAATGGCAGGATAAGTTTATCAGCGCCCTCGCCCTGTTAGGCTTCTCCATCCCGGTATTCTGGCTGGCGCTGCTGCTGACGCTGTTCTTCTCGCTGACGATGGGCTGGCTGCCGGTTTCGGGTCGCTTTGACCTGCTCTATACGGTTAAAACGGTGACGGGTTTTGCCATCATTGACGCGTGGCTGTCCGATTCGGTGTGGCGCCATGAGATGATTGTCAGCGCCGTGCGCCATATGGTATTGCCGGTGCTGACGCTGGCGGTTGCGCCAACAACCGAAGTGATCCGCCTGATGCGCCTGAGCACCATTGAGGTATTTGACCAGAACTACGTCAAAGCCGCCGCCACGCGCGGGTTGTCCCGTCTGACCATACTGCGCCGCAACGTCCTGCACAACGCGCTGCCGCCGGTTATTCCGCGTCTGGGATTACAGTTTTCCACCATGCTGACGCTGGCCATGATCACCGAGATGGTCTTCAGCTGGCCTGGCCTGGGGCGATGGCTGATTAACGCCATCCGCCAGCAGGACTACGCCGCGATTTCTGCGGGCGTGATGGTGATTGGTTCGCTGGTGATTATTGTTAACGTGTTGTCCGATATTCTGGGTGCCATGGCTAACCCATTGAAGCATAAGGAATGGTATGCCTTACGATAGCGTATACAGTGAAAAGCGCACGCCTGGCGTGCTGCGTACCGTGTGGCGTAAATTCTATGGTGACACCACGGCGATGATCGGCCTTTACGGCTGCGCCGGCCTGGTGTTGCTTTGCGTCTTTGGCTCGTGGTTTGCGCCGTACGGCATCGACCAGCAGTTCCTTGGCTATCAGCTGCTGCCGCCGTCCTGGTCGCGCTACGGTGAAGTCTCTTTCTTCCTGGGAACGGACGACCTCGGACGTGACGTGTTGAGCCGCCTGCTGAGCGGTGCAGCCCCGACGGTGGGCGGCGCATTTGTGGTAACGCTCGCGGCAACGATCTGCGGGCTGGCGCTCGGTATTTTTGCGGGATCCACCCATGGCCTGCGTTCGGCGGTCCTTAACCACATTCTGGATACGCTGCTGTCGATTCCATCCCTGCTGCTGGCGATCATCGTTGTTGCCTTTGCCGGTCCGCACCTGTCGCATGCCATGTTCGCCGTCTGGCTGGCTATCCTGCCCCGCATCGTGCGCTCGGTTTACAGCATGGTGCATGATGAATTGGAAAAAGAGTACGTCGTTGCCGCGCGTCTGGACGGCGCGACAACCTTTAACATTCTGTGGTTTGCCGTGCTGCCCAACATCGCCGCCGGGCTGGTCACCGAGATCACCCGCGCTCTGTCGATGGCGATCCTGGACATCGCGGCGCTCGGCTTTCTCGACCTCGGTGCACAGCTGCCGTCGCCCGAATGGGGTGCGATGCTCGGCGACGCGCTGGAGTTGATCTACGTGGCACCGTGGACGGTCATGCTGCCGGGGGCGGCCATTATGGTGAGCGTGCTGCTTATCAACCTGCTGGGCGACGGTATTCGCCGTGCAATTAACGCGGGGGTGCAATAATGCCGCTTCTTGATATTCGCAACCTCACCATCGAATTCAAAACCGGTGAAGGCTGGGTTAAAGCCGTCGATCGCATCAGCATCACCCTTGCGGAGGGTGAAATACGCGGGCTGGTGGGGGAATCCGGCTCGGGAAAAAGCCTGATTGCCAAAGCTATCTGCGGCGTGGCGAAAGACAACTGGCGCGTGACGGCAGACCGTATGCGTTTTGACGATATCGATCTGCTGCGCCTTTCCCCCCGCGAGCGGCGTAAGCTGGTCGGGCATAACGTCTCAATGATTTTCCAGGAGCCGCAGTCCTGTCTCGACCCGTCCGAACGCGTGGGTAAACAGCTCATGCAGAACATCCCCGGCTGGACCTACAAAGGCCGCTGGTGGCAACGCGTTGGCTGGCGCAAGCGTCGTGCCATCGAGCTTTTACACCGCGTCGGGATCAAAGATCACAAAGATGCGATGCGCAGCTTCCCCTATGAGCTGACCGACGGCGAATGTCAGAAAGTGATGATTGCCATCGCGCTGGCAAATCAGCCGCGTTTGCTGATTGCGGATGAACCGACGAACGCGATGGAACCCACCACGCAGGCGCAAATCTTCCGCCTGCTGTCGCGTCTCAACCAGAATAACAACACCACCATTTTGCTGATCAGCCATGACCTGCAAATGCTCAGCAAATGGGCGGATAAAATTGACGTCATGTACTGCGGGCAAACGGTCGAAACCGCGCCGAGTGAAGACCTGATCACCGCGCCGCACCACCCGTATACGCAGGCGCTAATCCGCGCTATTCCGGATTTTGGCAGCGCGATGCCGCATAAAAGCCGCCTGAATACCCTGCCGGGGGCGATTCCGCTGCTGGAATCCCTGCCGATAGGCTGTCGTCTGGGGCCGCGGTGCCCCTACGCTCAGCGTAAATGTATCGAGACGCCACGCCTGACCGGGGCCAAAAATCATCTATACGCCTGTCATTTCCCGCTGAACATGGAGAGAGAGTGAAATGGTCGAAACCTTACTGGAAGTCCGCAACCTGAGTAAGACCTTTCGCTACCGCACGGGGCTGTTTCATCGTCAAACTGTCGACGCGGTGAAGCCGCTGAGCTTTACGCTGCGTGAAAAACAGACTCTGGCGATCATCGGCGAGAACGGTTCCGGGAAATCCACCCTGGCGAAAATGCTCGCCGGCATGGTTGAACCGACTGCAGGCGAAGTGTTGATTGACGATCATCCTCTGACGTTCGGCGATTACTCTTTCCGCAGCCAGCGCATCCGCATGATCTTCCAGGATCCGTCTACCTCGCTTAACCCGCGCCAGCGCATTTCGCAGATCCTCGATTTTCCGCTGCGTCTGAACACAGACCTGGAGCCGGAGGCGCGCCGTAAGCGCGTATTTGAAACCCTGCGTATGGTTGGGCTGTTACCGGATCACGAAAGCTACTACCCGCATATGCTGGCCCCCGGCCAGAAACAGCGCCTGGGACTGGCGCGCGCGTTGATTTTGCGGCCAAAAGTGATCATTGCGGATGAAGCGCTTGCCTCGCTGGATATGTCGATGCGCTCGCAGCTGATTAACCTGATGCTGGAATTGCAGGAAAAACAGGGGATCTCGTATATCTACGTCACCCAACATCTGGGAATGATGAAGCACATCAGCGATCAGGTGATGGTCATGCACCAGGGCGAAGTTGTCGAGCGCGGCAGTACGGCGGATGTGATGGCCTCCCCGCTGCATGAGCTGACAAAACGGCTGATTGCCGGTCATTTCGGTGAAGCATTGACCGCCGATGCGTGGAGAAAGGACCGCTAAGCGCGACGCTCAACACAAATCACCCCACTAAAATAAGGATTAAATAGCCTGCGTGCGCTATTTAATCCTTTAATTTTTCGTCTCCATCCCTGCTCCATATTTTAAGCAATATCAATCAACAGTTCTTCTCCAGAATATCCGGACATTACGGAGGAGAAGAAATGAACACCGCCACTTACGTTCTAAAATACACAGAGTATCTCATTAGAAAATGCCGTTCATTTTTAATGACGGACCTGCACTTTCATACCGTGAGGCTTAAGAGAACATCCGGTAAAACCCCTGACATTAACTCGCCCACGACGTTGAGTGAAAAAATATGTCATCGCCTGATCTATGACCATAATAACTTCTACACGATGCTTGCCGATAAACTCGCCGTTCGGGCATACGTTTCCTCCAGAACAACGCGCGTAAAAACGGTGCCATTAATTGGCGTTTATACCAGGCCGTCGCAGATTGATTTTTCAGTTCTTCCTGATAAATTCGTCCTTAAGTGCAACCATGACAGCGGCAGCACAATAATATGTATAAACAAAGCGCAATTTAATGAAAAAGAAGCGTGTAAAAAGCTGAGCCTCGCGTTAAAGAAAAATCTTTACTACACCACGCGCGAATGGCAGTACAAAAACATTACGCCGAGTATACTTTGCGAGCCGTTCGTCGATCTCTTCGACGATGCTGACAGAAACACAACGCCCGAAATGCTGAGGATCCACTGTTTTCATGGCGTTGCCCACTATGTAGAAGCAGATTTTACGGATGATAACGGCAAAGGGTTTATCAACGTTTATGACAGGCACTGGAACTTACAACCCTTCCAGATGGAATATCCCAATACTTCAGCAGATCCAGGCGAACCGGTCTTGTTCCGACAGGCATTGCTGGCGTCCCAGGAGCTGGCGGATGGAATTGACTACTGCCGCGTTGACCTGATGCTAAAGAAAGATGAAATCTATTTCAGTGAAATAACCCTGAGCCCGAGACGCGGTAAACTGACGATTACCCCGCAGGAATGGGATGCTAAGTTAGGAAAAATATGGCATTTATCGCCGGCAGGTGCATTTGACCTGCCGCTGAAGCTCACGAGTCGGGCCAGGTGAGCTTAAATATCGAGTGGTTTTGCGTCGATAAGGTATAGGTAACATCGCCACCATGAGCCAGCATGATGGCTTTTACCACCGACAAGCCCAAACCACAGCCTTCCGGGTTCACATGTCTGGCGCCATTATCGCGCTGAAAGGGCTGAAACAGGAAATCATGAAACTCTCTGGGGATGCCCGGTCCCCCGTCCTGAATAAGGATATAATTGCCTTTATCAGAAACGCCATTTTTCACGATGAGCATCCGCGAGGTTGAATAGTGTAAGGCATTATCAAATAAAACGGTCAGACACTGATTGATGCGTAATGGGTCGAATACGCATTGCTGCTCCCTCAGGTCTGTATTGATGGTAAACGCCTTACGGCTGAACTCGGGCATGAACGTATCGAGTGCGTTCTGTATTGTCCCTTTGAGATCCGTTCGGGACGGATATAACGTATATCCCGCCCCGCCGTCCGAGCTGATAACCCGCAGATCTTCAATCAGACGGGTTAACCCTTCCGTCTGTTTGAGAAGATTATTAAACAGCACCGGGTCCGGGATGAAAACGCCGTCAACCAACCCCTGAAGCCGTCCGCGTAGAATCGTGACCGGGGTTCTCAGCTCATGCGCAATAGCGGCATTCCAGGATTTCCTCTGAATATCCAGCGTCTGTAATTTTTCCGCCATTTCATTGAAATCCGTCACCAGGTGATTGATTTCACCCAGCCGGGAACTGGTGCAGAATGCCCGGGCGTCCAGATCGCCCTGAGAAATCTTTTTCAGGCTGGACGCTACCGCGTTTAGCGGGGTGAGTATTCGCGATGAAAGTTTGACCGTGAAAAAGAGAGCGATAATCAGACTGATCGTTGTCGCGGTCCCAATCCATACCCAGTCCCACATCGTCATCTGCTCGTCATCGCCCGCAGCAGCGCCGCCCGGGAGATGATCCAGAATAAAGGAGTAAAAAAACCAGGAGCCGAGTATGGCGATGGCAATGATCGTAAACGTCAGCAACAGCATATACGTTAAGATTTGACGACTCAGGACAGACTCTTTGTTCATTTCTTTTCCCCAAGCCGGTAACCCATGCCTCTGATGCTCTCGGGAACACCGTAAAGGCCTGCAAGCTCCAGTTTTTTACGCAACTTGCTCATATGGCTGTCGACCGTTCTGTCGAGCGTATCCCCTTCCGGCAGACACGCGTTGAGTAGCTCTTCGCGGGAGCAGACCTTTCGCGGGTATCTCACCAGGTATGTGAGCAATTTAAATTCGGTCGTCGTTAATACCGGGGAGACAACCTCTGCTCCCACGGTGACTTCCACGTAGAAGTCATCCGGATAGACCGTAATAAACGGCGTTCTGAGCGGCTGGGAACCTGCCTGCTGAAGCGCGGGTTTTGTCCTGCGCAGCACCGCCTCAACCCGGGCGACAACTTCAGAAGGATTGAAAGGTTTGATCACGTAATCATCCGCGCCCAGCCTCAGCCCCATGAGCTTATCGACATCCTGATCGAGAGCGGAAACCATGATGACGGGGACAACGCTTTCCTGACGAAGCGTCGTAAGTACGCTCCAGCCGTCACATACGGGCAGGTGAATGTCCAGCAATATGAGATCCGGTTTATGGAGACGATTGAGCGCTATGGCCTGTTCGCCCTGTCTGGCTCGGAGCGTTTTCATTCCCGAACGCTCTAAGTAGCTCATCAGTATATCGGCGATTTCGTCTTCATCTTCAACAACAAGGATCAGCGTATTTTTGTTCATATTATCTCCGCGGGTGAAATCCCTTTAAGCACGCTATCAGATATCTTTAGCACAATAAGACACAGCCTCCGGGAAAAAGTGCCGTAATCACGAAAATTTCCCCGCTGATTTAAATTCCCGGTTATTTCTCCACACAGCCTACACATTCCGTCAATAAAGACTCGACAATGCGCGTTCAAAATCGCTATTGGGGCATAACCCGTTGTGCATTGCGCGCTGCAAATTACCACTGTTTCTTAAAGATTTTATGAAGTTGGCTGAAATAATGAACATGGAACTTTCTAAATATTTCTCTCCTAAAAAGCTGGGCATATATTCCCTGTTCCTGCTGCTGTCGTGGGGATTACTTTATACCTGGCTGGTACTGGTACACAAAATGGATGAAAAAGTCGCCTCAACGCTGCTCTCTTCACCCATTATTTATGGCTGCATCGCATTGTCGGTGGTCTCTCTGATCATCCAAAATAAAGCTGGCGCGTTGACTGAGCTGCTTGTCATCGCCTTCTGGCTAATAGTTATTTTTGTTTATCTCATTATTACGTTCACCGTGCTGTTAAACACAATGCCCGATATTGAGGATCTGCTCTTTTACTACGAGTGTTATTTGATCATTTTTTTTGGCGGAGCGCCGCTGTACCTGATTATGAGAATGATTTGAGCCTTTGCTCCACACGTTCTCCACAAACCGCCCATTTCCGCTAAACAGGTGCGCGGTAGACTTTCTACCTCACTCTTTTGCACAAAAATAACCCAATGCCTCATTTTTTTATTGAACGCCCCGTTTTTGCCTGGGTAGTGGCGCTGTTTATCGTCCTGACGGGTCTCCTGTCTATTCCCCGTTTACCGGTTGCGCAGTATCCGGCGGTGGCACCGCCGGGAATCATTATTTCCGTCAGTTACCCGGGGGCCAGCCCCGATATCATGAATACGTCGGTGGTGTCGTTAATAGAGCGCGAAATCTCTGGAGTCGATAACTTGCTTTATTTCGAATCCACCAGTGACACAACCGGTTCGGCATCGATTACCGTCACGTTTAAACCGGGTACGGACATCAAGCTGGCGCAGATGGATCTGCAGAATCAGATTAAGATCGTCGAGCCTCGTCTACCTCAGGCGGTAAGGCAAAACGGCATTAACGTCGAGGCCGCTAATTCTGGATTTTTAATGATGGTGGGGCTGAAGTCCGCGACGGGTCAATTTGAGGAAGCCGATTTAAGCGACTATTTTGCCAGAAACGTCAGTGACGAGCTTCGTCGCGTGCCCGGCGTAGGGAAAGTTCAGCTGTTTGGCGGCGAAAAAGCGCTGCGCATCTGGTTGGATCCCATGAAGCTCCACGGCTACGGGCTTTCGGTGAGCGATGTTCTTACCGCCGTTGGCCAGCAAAATGCCCTTGTTTCGCCCGGTAAAACGGGAGATGAGCCAGCGTCTGCAGGACAAGGGGTAACGTATCCCATCACCGTAAAGGGACAGCTCTCCTCGGTAGAGGCGTTCAGCAATATCACCCTGAAATCTGACGCATCCGGCGCCCGCCTGAAATTGTCCGACGTTGCGCGGGTTGAATCTGGCCTGCAAAGCTACGCCTTTGGTATCCGTGAAAATGGTGTACCCGCAACGGCGGCGGCAATCCAGCTCTCGCCTGGCGCCAATGCGATGAGTACGGCTTCCGGCGTACGGGCGCGCATCGACGAGCTTTCCCGGGTGTTACCTGAAGGAATGGCGTTTACGGTTCCCTTCGATACCGCGCCGTTTGTGAAACTTTCTATCATGAAGGTTGTTCAGACATTTGTAGAAGCGATGGTTCTGGTCTTCCTGGTTATGCTGCTGTTTCTGCACAAGATACGCTGCACGCTTATCCCGGCGATTGTTGCTCCCGTCGCACTACTTGGCACCTTCACGGTGATGTTACTGAGCGGCTACTCCATCAATATTCTGACGATGTTCGGCATGGTGCTGGCGATAGGGATTATCGTTGATGATGCCATCGTGGTCGTTGAAAACGTTGAACGGCTGATGGAGGAAAAATGCCTCTCCCCGCGTGACGCCACGCGGCAAGCCATGCAGGAAATCACCCCGGCGATTATAGGCATCACGCTGGTGCTTACCGCCGTCTTTATCCCCATGGGGTTTGCGGAAGGATCCGTTGGGATTATCTACCGACAATTTTGTATTTCCATGGCGGTTTCCATACTGCTGTCCGCGTTTCTTGCCCTGACGCTGACGCCGGCCCTGTGCGCAACGTTACTCAAGCCGCATAAGGCAGAAAAGAGCGGAGGCGGAAGGTTCGCAGTCGGGTTTAACGCGCGCTTCCGTTCGCTCACCGCCTGTTATGAAGCCGGGCTGGGTGCCGTTCTGAAGCGAACCGGGCGTATGCTGCTCCTGTACGCTGCGCTTTGTGCTGCGCTGTTTCTGGGATTGTCTTCGTTACCGTCGTCTTTTCTGCCGGACGAAGATCAGGGCTACTTTATGTCCTCCATCCAGCTGCCTTCTGATGCCACGATGCAGCGTACCCTCAACGTGGTTAAAAAATTTGAAGAGGAAAGTGCGGCCCGGCCGGATATTGAAAGCAACATTATGATCCTGGGGTTTGGATTTTCAGGTTCAGGACCAAATTCGGCTATGGCCTTCACTACGCTGAAAGACTGGAAAGATCGGCAGGGCTCGACGGCCCAGAACGAAGCCGACCATATACAGGCCAGCATGGCGAACGTCTCTGATGCCGTCACGATGAGCCTGCTCCCGCCAGCCATTTCGGATATGGGCACCTCGTCGGGCTTCACCTGGTACGTGCAGGACAGAGCGGGACAGGGCTACGAGGCGTTAAAGCGCGCTGCCGACGCGCTGGTCCTGCAGGCCAACCAGCGCCCTGAACTGAGTGACGTGTATATAGACGGGCTTCCGGAAGGAACAAGCCTTGCGCTCCAGGTGGACAGAGAAAAGGCGGAAGCGATGGGCGTCTCATTTGATGAAATCAACCAGACGCTCTCCGTCACCCTGGGCTCAAATTACGTCAATGACTATACGAATAACGGCCGCGTTCAGCAGGTGATTATTCAGGCCGATGCGCCATACCGAATGCAGCCTGAGCAGATACTGGCATTATCAGTGAAAAACCGGATGGGACAGATGGTGCCGGTATCAACGTTTGCCACGCTTTCCTGGAACGTTGCGCCGCAGCAGCTGACGCGTTATCAGGGATATTCGGCTATTCGCATTACCGGAAATGCGGCGCCGGGAGCATCCAGCGGCACCGCAATGAAGGTTATGGAGAGTTTGTCCAGAGATTTACCTCAGGGCATGGCTGGCGAGTGGGCCGGGAGTTCATTGCAGGAGAGAAAATCGGAATCTCAGCTTCCGGGCCTTATCGTGCTGTCGATACTGGTCGTGTTTATGGTGCTGGCCGCCCTGTATGAGAGCTGGTCTATTCCATTTGCGGTCATGCTGGTCGTTCCGCTGGGTCTTATCGGCGCGGTGATCGCGGTGTCCGCCGCCGGCATGACGAATGACGTTTTCTTCAAGGTTGGCCTGATTACGCTTATCGGCCTGTCGGCCAAGAACGCCATTCTGATTGTTGAATTTGCCAGGCAGCTCCATCGCCAGGGGCAGCCCCTGCTGGCGGCAACCGTTCATGCCGCCGGCCAGCGCCTGCGCCCCATTCTGATGACGTCGTTAGCCTTCACCTTAGGGGTTGTTCCGTTGATGCTGGCCCGTGGGGCGAGCGACAGTACGCAACATGCCATCGGTACCGGCGTATTTGGCGGCATGATTAGCGGTACGCTTCTCGCCATTTTCTTCGTGCCGGTTTTCTTTATCGTCATCGCGCGCTTCATCGACAACCTCAGGAAAGCGTGAATCCCCGTGCGGGATCGCGCTTCCTCGCTGGTTGGATGAGGTGAAGCTGTTGCCGGGTGATATACTGGACGAATGCTGAAATTTTGAGCCCCCGCGAGTCCGCGGCGCTTTCTTCGGGGCAGGCGTATTCGGAGAAGAGCGAGAAATATCGTGACACAAGGGGCTGTGAGTGGGCTATAATTTCGAGCTAATTTCGAATGATTTTGAAATACTGCCTGTAACGCCATGAATTACAAGGCAAAATTAGCAATGAATATAAGGATTAAAGCTATGGGTTTTCTTTCCGGTAAGCGCATTCTGGTGACTGGCGTTGCCAGCAAACTGTCCATCGCATACGGCATCGCACAGGCAATGCATCGCGAAGGCGCTGAGCTGGCGTTCACCTACCAGAACGACAAGCTGAAAGGCCGTGTTGAAGAGTTTGCCGCGCAGCTGGGTTCCAGCATTGTTCTGGAATGTGACGTTGCACAAGACGAAAGCATCGACGGCATGTTTGCTGAACTGGCAAAAGCATGGCCGAAATTCGACGGTTTCGTTCACTCCATTGGCTTCGCTCCTGGCGACCAGCTGGACGGCGACTACGTGAACGCGGTTACCCGTGATGGCTTCAAAATCGCTCACGACATCAGCTCCTACAGCTTCGTTGCGATGGCGAAATCCTGCCGCGCGATGCTGAACCCGGGCGCAGCCCTGCTGACCCTGTCCTACCTGGGCGCTGAGCGTGCTATCCCTAACTACAACGTTATGGGTCTGGCAAAAGCCTCTCTGGAAGCCAACGTACGCTACATGGCGAACGCAATGGGCCCTGAAGGCGTGCGCGTTAACGCCATCTCTGCAGGTCCTATCCGCACCCTGGCAGCTTCCGGTATTAAAGATTTCCGTAAAATGCTGGCACACTGCGAAGCGGTTACCCCGATTCGTCGTACCGTTACCATTGAAGATGTGGGTAACTCTGCAGCATTCCTGTGCTCTGACCTTTCCGCTGGTATCTCCGGTGAAGTGGTTCACGTTGACGGCGGCTTCAACATCGCTGCAATGAACGAGCTGGAAATTAAATAAGCTGTGACTCTCTTCCCGCACGGGAAGAGAGTTTTCCCCCTGCACCGCCCCTTCGTTATTCCGTTCTGCTATTTGTTATCACCTAACAATATTTTTCCCTTTATCTGCGTTACGCCAGGATATTGATCGCCATTTTGAGATCAAGGAACGCACATGGAACAACGCCGTTTTTCCGGCAAAGGCCACTGGTATCACGAGACCCAGTCGAACCACGCGCAGACAGATGTTCTGCCTCTGGTGCCCGAAGCCGCTAACGTCGACGATCGTTTTTTGCTCGATTTAGCCCTGCCTGATGAGATTGTCGCCGCCTGTTCTGGCTGGCTTACCCCTGCCAGAGCCTTATGCCACAAGCTGTTTCCGCTCTCAATTCCCGTGAACCGTCTGCATACGCTCAGCGCCTACGATCGGCTCAGCACCGCGCTAACGGTCGCCCAGGCCTGTGGCGTTCAGCGGCTCTGTAACCATTACGCCGCCCTCCTCGCCCCGCTTCCCGGCCCGGACTCCTCGCGCGAAAGTAACCGACGTCTGGCGCAAATTACGCAGTATGCCCGCCAGCTTTCCAGCTCCCCTGATGTTATTGATGACAAAGCGCAGAACCAGCTTGATGAGGTTGGTCTGTCAATCTATGACATTGTGGTGATTAACCAGATTATCGGCTTTATCGGCTTTCAGGCGCGCGTGGTCGCGATTTTTCAGGCGCTGTTGGGACACCCCGTTCGCTGGTTGCCGGGCCATCATATTCAGCCGCACACCCTGCCCGCGAGCCACGCCGCCTGGGTGCCGCTGTTGTCCGTCGTCGAGCTGCGCTATGCGAGCGCGCATCAGCTTGAGTCGCTGTCTCGCTGGCAGGCAGAACCCGCGCTGGAGGCGCTGACGCCGGTCCTTTGCCACGAGCCGTCGCTGCTCGACCTGACCGGAGAGATCCTGTTAAACACCCGCGAAGCGATCCCGCTGACGTCCCCCGCGCTTTCGGCGGCGGTCGAACTGCTGACGCGCTCTCCGGACCGCTTCAGCGCCGCGCAGTTTACCCCGCTCACGGATCAGGGACTCCCCGGCGAACATGCCATCACGCTGCTTACCCGAAGCGCGTTTGACGGCTGGCTCAATCGTTTGAAAGTCGCGTTTGGTAAAGAGGAATAACCATACTAATTACCCAAAGAGCGCTTGCTGAGACAGTGAGAATCGCGTAAAACTGTCAGCCGCTCAATGGCTACGAAAATAGAACATTATGTTTCAGGACAACCCGCTGCTAGCGCAGCTTAAACAGCAACTGCATTCCCAGACGCCGCGTGCAGAAGGGGTCGTAAAAGCCACGGAAAAGGGCTTTGGCTTCCTTGAGGTTGACGCGCAGAAAAGCTACTTCATTCCGCCTCCGCAGATGAAGAAAGTGATGCATGGCGATCGCGTCATGGCCGTCATTCATACCGAGAAGGACCGCGAGTCTGCCGAGCCGGAAGAACTGATCGAACCGTTCCTGACCCGTTTTGTGGGTAAGGTGCAGAGAAAAGACGATCGTCTTTCCATCGTGCCGGATCATCCCCTGCTGAAAGATGCCATTCCCTGCCGCGCCGCCCGTGGCGTTGAGCATGATTTTAAAGAAGGTGACTGGGCCGTAGCAGAAATGCGCCGTCATCCTCTGAAAGGCGATCGCGGTTTTTATGCTGAGCTGACCCAGTTCATCACCTTTGGCGCCGACCATTTCGTGCCATGGTGGGTCACGCTGGCACGCCACAATCTTGAAAAAGAAGCGCCGAACGGCGTAGCGACCGAGATGCATGACGAAGGTCTGACGCGCCGCGATCTCACCGCGCTGGAGTTTGTCACCATCGACAGCGCCAGCACGGAAGATATGGATGACGCGCTGTATGCTGAAGAGAGCGCCGATGGCAAACTGCATCTGACCGTCGCCATTGCCGATCCAACCGCCTGGATTGCCGAAGGCAGCAAGCTTGATGACGCGGCGAAAATCCGTGCGTTCACCAACTACCTGCCGGGCTTCAACATTCCGATGCTGCCGCGCGAATTGTCAGACGATCTCTGCTCGCTGCGTCCAAATGAAGTGCGCCCGGTCCTTGCCTGCCGCATGACTATCGCCGCAGATGGCGCGATTGAAAACGATATCGAGTTCTTTGCCGCCACCATCGAATCGAAAGCCAAGCTGGCCTACGATAACGTCTCCGACTGGCTTGAAAATACCGGTAGCTGGAAACCTGAATCCGACGCCATTGCCGCGCAAATCCGTCTGCTGCATCGCATCTGCCTGAACCGCGGCGAGTGGCGTAAAACCCATGCGCTGGTGTTTAAAGATCGTCCGGATTATCGCTTTGTTCTGGGCGAGAAAGGCGAAGTGCTGGACATCGTGGCCGAACCGCGACGCATTGCGAACCGCATCGTTGAAGAGGCGATGATTTCCGCCAACATCTGCGCCGCACGCGTGCTGCGCGACAAGTTGGGCTTTGGCATTTACAACGTCCACACCGGGTTTGATCCGGCGAATACCGAAGCGCTGGCGGCCCTGCTGAAGAATCACGATGTGCACGTCGATCCGGAAGAAGTGCTGACGCTGCCGGGCTTCTGCAAGCTTCGCCGCGAACTGGACGCGCAGCCGTCGGGTTTCCTGGACAGCCGCATTCGTCGCTTCCAGTCCTTCGCTGAAATCAGCACCGAGCCTGGCCCGCACTTTGGTCTTGGCCTCGAAGCTTACGCCACCTGGACATCGCCGATCCGTAAGTATGGCGATATGGTTAACCACCGTCTGCTGAAAGCGATTATCAAAGGTGAAACCATTGCCCGTCCTCAGGAGGACACCACGCTGCAGATGGCCGATCGTCGCCGTCTGAACCGCATGGCCGAGCGTGACGTTGGAGACTGGCTGTACGCACGCTTCCTGCAGGATAAAGCCGGTACGGATACCCGTTTCGCCGCAGAGATCATCGATATTAGCCGCGGGGGTATGCGTGTCCGTCTGGTCGATAACGGTGCTGTCGCGTTTATTCCTGCGCCGTTCCTGCATGCTGTTCGTGACGAAATGGTCTGTAGCCAGGAAAACGGTACCGTGCAAATTAAAGGTGAAACAGTTTACAAAGTCACCGACGTGATTGACGTTACTATCGCCGAAGTTCGCATGGAAACCCGCAGTATTATCGCGCGTCCTGTCGCCTGATAACCGGTTCAATTGTCGGTCATTTCCTCTGCGGAAAGGCCGACAATTTTTCTTTTTATCCCCGCCACAAAATCATTATTTTTCCTTACTATTTTCAGTATCCCTTCGCCCAAACCCGCCATAATTATCTACAGTAAAAGAGTGTTGTTATATTCGGTTATGTGAATTTCTATACGCTCCGTACCTTTTTTAACCTGACTCGTTTTATTATAAGAAAGCAGGGAAAAACAACAGGTTCACTTCGGTTTTGCCGCTGTTTCTCAACGGAAAAGTCGACAGCAAATGAATAATTTGTGCGCTTATGAACAGCTGCGGGAGAAAACATGATGGACGATCTGGAGCAGAATTTGCTGTTTCGCTACATGGGCACTCACAGCCCGTGGTGGCGCCTGTCAGCTGACAGCAACGCTCTGCACCTTTCCACCAGCGAAAATGCCGATGTCACTCAGGTCGTGGCGCTGGACGATGAACAGGCCGATCTCATCCGTCATTTAACCGTTATTACCTCCAGCATTTCCATGACGCTCTCGTTATTCGGGGAAGACCTCCCGGTTCATCTTGTGGGCCGTAAGATTACCCGCAACGAGTGGGCAGGCACCGCTTCCGCCTGGAACGATACGCCCTCCGTGGCGCGCGATCTGGCTCAGGGGCTCTCTTTCGCGGAGCAGGTTGTATCAGAGGCCAACTCCGTCATTGTTATTCTCGATAAGCACGGCAATATTCAGCGTTTTAACCGGCTTAGCGAAGAGTACACCGGCCTGAAAGAGCAGGAAGTGATTGGTCAGAACGTGTTTAAGCTGTTTATGAGCCGCAGCGAAGCGGCAGCCTCAAAGCGCAATATTACCGGTTTTTTTCGCAACGGCAGCTCCTACGAAGTCGAACGCTGGATCAAAACGCGTAAGGGTCAGCGGCTGTTTCTGTTCAGAAACAAATTCGTCCACAGCGGCAGCGGTAAAAATGAAATTTTCCTTATCTGTTCCGGGACCGATATTACCGAGGAGCGCCGCGCTCAGGAGCGGCTGCGCGTGCTGGCCAATACCGATACCATCACCGGCTTGCCAAACCGCAATGCGATCCACGACCTGATTTCTGACGCCATCGCCAGCCGCGGCGATACGCAGGTTGGCGTCGTGTATCTCGATCTGGATAACTTTAAAAAGATCAACGACGCTTACGGGCATATGTTTGGCGATCAGCTTTTGCAGGCTGTCGCTCTCGCGATTTTGAGCTGTCTGGATGAGGAACAGGTTCTTGCGCGTCTTGGCGGCGATGAATTTATCGTCATGGCCACCAATACCTCTCAGGGCTCTCTGGAGGCGATGGCGTCACGCATTTTAACCCGTCTTCGTCAGCCGTTCCGAATCGGTCTGATTGAGATTTATACCGGCTGCTCTCTGGGTATCGCCCTCGCACCACAGCACGGGAACGACCGGGAAAGCGTCATTCGAAACGCCGATACCGCCATGTACACCGCCAAAGAGAACGGCCGGGGCACGTTTTGCGTCTTCTCACCCGAGATGAACCAGCGCGTGTTTGAATATCTCTGGCTGGATACCAACCTGCGTAAGGCATTGGATAACGATCAACTGCTGATCCACTATCAGCCGAAAATAACCTGGCGCGGGGAAGTCAGAAGCCTTGAAGCGCTGGTCCGCTGGCAATCACCAGAACGCGGCCTGATCGCGCCGCTGGAGTTTATCTCTTATGCCGAAGAGTCGGGTCTAATTGTGCCGCTGGGCCGCTGGGTGATGCTTGATGTGGTTCGCCAGGTGGCAAAATGGCGCGATAAGGGAATAAACCTGCGCGTGGCGGTGAACGTCTCTGCACGCCAGCTGGCCGACCAGACCATCTTCAGCGACTTAAAGCAGGCGCTGAAGGATCTGAATTTTGAATACTGCCCGGTCGACGTCGAGTTGACCGAAAGCTGTCTTATCGAGAATGAAGAGCTGGCGCTGTCCGTGATCCAGCAGTTCAGCCGACTCGGGGCGCAAATTCATCTGGATGATTTCGGTACCGGCTACTCTTCCCTTTCTCAGCTGGCCCGCTTCCCTATCGATGCCATTAAACTCGATCAGGCTTTTGTCAGGGATATTCATAAGCAATCCATTTCACAGTCGCTGGTGCGCGCTATCGTCGCGGTGGCGCAGGCGTTAAATCTACAGGTGATTGCTGAAGGGGTGGAAAATGCAAAAGAAGACGCCTTTCTGACCAAGAACGGCGTCAATGAGCGGCAGGGTTTTCTGTTTGCTAAGCCGATGCCCGCTGCCGCATTCGAGCGATGGCTAAAACGATATCAAGCGCGAAATCAACGTTAACTGGCTTTACGCAGGCCCGCCGCGTGATAGCGATTTTGCAGGGTCACCAGTCGCTGCCCCCCCGTGAGGCCGCAGCATCATCCAGACCGTGTGACGCTCCGCCTCGCAATAACCTGACATCTGCATGAAGGGGATTAAATTTATCACTTACGTTTATGTAATTTAGTTATTGTATTTTTTCCCTTCTCTTTTGATCCTAATTTCTGCATCATTGAAAATATTAACTTTTCGCGCCTGGGGTGAGATTATGTCGACTATTGACGCACAAGCTGTAGCACAACGAATTGATACCGTGCTGGATATCCTGGTGGCGGGCGATTATCACTCTGCTATCCGGAATCTCGAGATCCTGAAGTCTGAACTTCTTGCTCAGAATGGTGCTGACAATGCGCCAGAAAACAGACAGCCAAAAGCGCCGTGGGAAGTTTAACCCCACCGTCTCCGACCTCGTTTCGCTTTATTAAATGGATGCTATGAATTCCCGACAACAACTCATTTTGCAGATGGTCATCGATCAGGGACGCGTAAGCGTAGTCGATCTCGCTAAAACCACCGGCGTTTCTGAAGTCACCATCCGTCAGGATCTTAATCTGCTGGAAAAACAGAGCTATCTGCGTCGCGCGCACGGATATGCTGTCCCGCTGGACAGTGACGACGTTGAGACGCGCATGATGAATAACTACGCGCTCAAACGTGAACTGGCGGAATTTGCCGCGTCCCTGGTGAACAACGGCGAAACCGTCTTTATTGAAAACGGCAGCAGTAATGCCCTTCTGGCGCGCACGCTTGCCGATCAAAAAGACGTTACCATCATCACCGTCAGCAGCTATATCGCGCACTTGCTCAAAGAGACGCGCTGTGAGGTGATTCTGCTCGGCGGTATTTACCAGAAAAAAAGTGAAAGCATGGTAGGCCCGCTGACCCGTCAGTATGTTCAGCAGGTTCATTTCAGCAAGGCCTTTATCGGGATTGACGGCTGGCAGCCGGAAACAGGTTTTACCGGCCGGGATATGATGCGCTCCGACGTGGTGAATGCCGTGCTGGAAAAAGAGTGTGAAGCCATTGTGCTCACCGACAGCTCTAAATTTGGCGCCGTTCACCCATACACGATGGGCCCGGTTTCACGCTTTAGCCGCGTGATTACCGACGAAAGATTGAGCGACGCGCACCGTAGTAAACTGGAGAATGACGGGCTGATCGTCAATATTATTAAAACGACCGCCTGAGTCCCCTCCGCGCCCGAATTTCGGGCGCATACGCCCTTCTTTCTCTGAGATGATTCCTGGTACTTCTTTAAGAGTTTTTACCTGTTTAACCTGCATTAAAGTCGTAAAATTAATGTTAGCGATATAACAGGAAGTGACTATCACCTGCGTGATTACGTAACGCCTGCGCGACCAGCTTTCACGGAAAACAGAATTAAGTATTCGATTCGTCTATACTTAACGTGTACATCTTTCCGTGAATCGATAATTCAGGAGAAAGTATTATGACCTTAACCAGCAAAAAATTAGCCGCCGCTGTTCTGGCAATCACTGTAGCAATGTCCCTGAGCGCGTGCTCTAACTGGTCTAAACGTGACCGTAACACCGCTATTGGTGCCGGTGCCGGTGCTCTCGGTGGTGCAGTATTAACGGATGGTAGTACGCTGGGTACATTAGGTGGCGCTGCTGTCGGTGGTATTATCGGTCACCAGGTTGGCAAATAATTATTATCTAAGCCTTCCCCGGTATTGCGATATTTGAACGCATTTCAGGTCTGACATACGCACGTATATAATACGAGCCACGGCATTTGCCGTGGCTCATTTATTTTAACCGCCTGCCAGTTTGACTTTCATACATTTGGCTTCCAGCAGAGATTTTATTAAATCGCGCTTGTCTCCCTGGATTTCAATAATGCCGTCTTTCACGGCGCCGCCGCAGCCACATTTCTTTTTCAACTCGGCCGCCAGCTTTGCAAGTTCAGCATCATCCAGGTCAATGCCGGAGATGAGGCAAACCCCTTTCCCTTTTCGTCCACTGGTTTGACGCTGGATCCGAACGATGCCGTCCCCCTTAGGACGTTCCACTTTCGCTTTCGGCTCGTCTATACGCCCGCTATCGGTTGAATAGACCAGACGGCTGTTGGAATCGGTCATTAGGCCCCCTTTTTCAGCGATGCGTTGATAGCCTTAAGCGTCTCAGCCGGGTTGGCAGACTGCGTCACCGGACGCCCGATGACCATGTAGTCAACGCCAGCAGCCAGCGCCTGCTCAGGCGTCATAATACGGCGCTGATCGCCGACTTCGCTGCCTGCAGGACGGATACCCGGCGTAACCAGTTTAAAATCCTGGCCCAGCGCTGATTTGAAACGTACCGCTTCCTGCGCGGAGCAGACGACGCCATCCAGGCCGCAATGCTGCGTCAGACGCGCGAGACGTTCGGCATGCTCGGCGGGTGACAACGTCACGCCCAGGTCGCGAAGATCGTTTTCGTCCATACTGGTCAGCACCGTGACCGCAATCAGCAACGGTGCATCTTTACCGAACGGCAGAAGCGCCTCACGGGCAGCCGTCATCATTCTTGCCCCACCCGATGCGTGGACGTTGACCATCCATACGCCCAGCTCTGCGGCTGCGGCAACCGCATGCGCCGTGGTATTCGGGATATCGTGGAATTTCAGGTCGAGGAAAACGTCAAAGCCGCGCTGCTGAAGATCGCGAACGATTTGCGGTCCAAACAGCGTGAACATCTCTTTGCCAACTTTCAGACGGCAGTCGCGAGGGTCGATGCCGTCGACAAACGCCAGTGCAGCGTCACGCTGATTGTAATCAAGCGCAACAACAACAGGAGAATCCGTAATTACGCGGGAAGTGGAGGATGTAACAGACGTCATGACCAGCCCTTTTCGTCTATGGGCGCGCAGCGGCGCGGAACAGATAAACGGCGAGCATTCTACCTGCCGACGCCGCAAATTGACAGGATCCATTTACGCGCCTGCCAGGCTGGCAAACCGCACGGAGTTTAGGACATCGGATAAACCATCAGTATGTTGTAACTAAAATGGAGCGTTTTAAAAAATTACTGCCCGTCCAGACCGCGGATTGGCTTGATGGTGGACCAGGCGCGGCAGGAAGGACAGTGCCAGTAGAGCGTATACGCGGTAAAACCACACTTCTGGCAACGATAGCGCGGCTTGCTGCGCACCTGCTCGCCAACCATATCGCGCAGCACCATCAGGCTCTCTTTGGCTCGCCCTTCTTCTGCGTCGTTCAGGTGGTAATCCATCAGCTTGTGGAATACCCGCATGGTTGGATGGCGCTGCAGCTGGCGCGTAATATAAACCTGCGCGGTGTCGCTTCCCTCATACTGCTCAACAACGTCAGAGAGCATCAGTTCAGCGGTGGCGCCGGTATTCTCTTCCACGCAGCGACGCAGGAACGCTACCCACTCTTCCTGCTTGTCGAGCTGTTGATAGCAGGTTTGCAGCATTTCCAGCGTTTCACTGACCAGCTCTTTGTCCTGGTCGATAACCCGCAGCAGGCTTTCAACGGCTTTGGCGTAGTCGCCATTCGCCATAAAGACGCGCCCCATCATGATGGAGATGCGCGCGCTATTGCGGTCCGCGGCGGCGCCTTTCTTCAGCAGCGCCATGGCTTTATCCATGTCGTCGTTGCCCATTTGCTGAAGAGCAAGCTCACAGTAGAAATGGGCGATCTCAACGCGCTGCTTATCTTTACCCAGCTTCACCAGACGTTCAGCGGTATCAATGGCTTTCTGCCAGTCGCTGGTGGCCTGATAAATCTGCAGGAGCTGCTGCAGCGCGCCGATGCGAAAATCTGTTTCATCCACCAGCTGTGCGAACATATCTTCAGCGCGATCGTACAACCCCGCGGCCATGTAATCCCGCCCCAGCTGTTGCACCGCCAGGAGACGTTGATCGTAGGTCAGCGAGGCGCTTTCCATCAGAGTCTGGTGAATACGTATGGCGCGATCGACCTCGCCGCGCGAGCGGAACAGGTTGCCCAGGGTGAGATGCGCTTCAACCGTCCCCGTATCCTCTTTCAGCATATCGAGGAACAGATCTACCGCTTTGTCCTGCTGATTACTCAGGAGGAAGTTCACCCCCGCAACGTAGTCGCGGGAGAGTCGGTTGGCCTCATCCTGTTTTGTTTGTTGCGCACTTCTGCGGCCCATATACCAGCCATAGGCTGCGGCTACAGGCAAAAGCAGAAACAACAACTCCAGCATAGTCGATTATTCCTTCACGACCGGCACACCAGAGCTTTCCGGGATGTCAGACGCAGGGGCAATATTATTTTCGAGTCGCTTAATTTTACGTTCAGCGCGCGCAAGAGAAACACGGACTTTCAGCCAAAACAGACCGCAAACCAGCCAGCCAATGGCAAAGCCGGCAGCAAATAGGACCGCCAGCAGGCTCGAGACGCGATACTCACCCTGAGCCAGCAGATAGTTAAACGTCACCTGCTGATCGTTTTGTGCACCCAACGTGACTGAAATGACAAAAATCGCCAATACCAGTAAGAAAATGAGTAAATATTTCACATTACTTCCCGTTATGTGGTTCAAGCGAATAAAGTGTGTTCAACTCACCGCAATCAGCCTTATAAACTACCATTTTAGCGACGAGCGCGAAACGGAAAAAGTGACGCGCAGGTCATGGATCTATGGGCAAAATGCGGAATATCAACCGTCAGGCGTCTGTCTGGTCCCTTTCGGCTATTTCTTCTTTCTCTTCTGGCGGTGGCGTTAGCGGGCCGCAGAATCGTTCAGTGAGCCAGGTCGCCATCATAATCAGCAGCCATGAGATGAGCGTGGCGACGACCAGGTCGCGCGGCCAGTGCATCCCCAGCAGCAGGCGGCTGCCCATAACCCCCGTCGCCCAGACCAGTAAAATCACGATAGTGATCGTTCGACGCCTTGGCCAAAGCAGCCCAACCCCCAGCAACGCCCAGCTGGCCGCAAACATGGTGTGACCGGAAGGAAACGCGAACCCGGTCTCTTTCTGCCAGTGTTTACGTAAGAATTTCGGGATATCCTGCTGTTCCGCAAGCTGTTCTTTCACCAGCGCGCCGCGATCTTTACGCTTTAAATTGTAGAACTCATCCACCGGAACATGATGCGTTTTTTCCAGCCAGACGACAAAAGGACGCGGTTCCTGAACGCGATCTTTAACCCAGGACTTCACGCCCTGACCGACAAGGATAGCGCCCCCGAGTATCGCAAAGAGCATCAGCGCCGCGCGCAAGCGAAAGCGCAGGCACCACAGAAACCAGGCGCAGAGGAGTACGTGGGTAATAATCCCCCACGGCTGGGTGACCGTTTCCGTTATCCAGTATAACGTTTTCAGCCACGTGGCGTTCTGCCCGGGCTGCCACATCCAGCCTGAAAGCCATACGGCCAGAGGCATAATCAGTAAAATGGCCGCACCTGCTGCCGTACGTCTGGCGATTGAAAGCATGTCTTCTCCTTTTTCGCTAAGCGTCACAATCATAACCGAAATTAATCCTCCGGGTGGATATGTCGGATCGTGCGTTTAACGTTCATATAGCATGGTGCCCATTAGGCGAACCTGCTGAGCTTGTGGCAAAATGAACTGATACAGAAAGCAAAACAGGGCAAAGGCACGAAACGTGTCAGCCTACTCTGGAGAATCACATGCAGCTTAAACGTGTGGCAGAAGCCAAACTGCCAACCCCATGGGGCGATTTCCTGATGGTGGGTTTTGAAGAACTGGCAACCGGACAGGATCATGTCGCGCTGGTGTATGGCGACATTTCAGGGCAGACGCCGGTGCTGTCCCGCGTCCATTCAGAGTGTCTCACCGGCGACGCGCTGTTCAGCCTGCGCTGTGATTGTGGTTTCCAGCTGGAAGCCGCCCTGTCTCATATTGCAGAAGAAGGCCGAGGTGTGCTGCTTTATCACCGTCAGGAAGGTCGTAATATTGGTCTGCTGAACAAAATCCGCGCCTACGCGCTTCAGGACCAGGGCTACGATACGGTTGAAGCAAACCATCAGCTTGGCTTTGCCGCTGACGAACGCGACTTCACCTTGTGCGCCGATATGTTCAAGCTGCTGGGCGTGGACGAAGTTCGACTGCTGACCAATAACCCGAAAAAAGTGGAGATCCTGACCGAAGCGGGGATCAACATCGTCGAGCGCGTACCGCTGATTGTCGGCCGTAACCCGAAAAACGCCCACTACCTTGATACCAAAGCCGCCAAAATGGGCCATCTGCTGAAAGAGTGATGCTAAAAAGCCCGGCACGAGTGCCGGGCTCGTTTCATCAATCCAGCATCTTACGAATCACATAATGTAAAATGCCGTCGTTCTGGTAATAGGTCAGCTCGGTTGCCGTATCAATACGGCACCGGCAATCCAGCACCTCGGTTTTCCCGTCTGCCCGCGTTAACTTCACCGGCACCGTTTTCCCCGGCTGCAGGTTTTGCAGACCGCTAATCTCAATCTGCTCTTCCCCGGTCAGTCCCAGCGTTTTACGGGTCACGCCCTGCGGGAACTCAAGCGGCAGGATCCCCATGCCGATCAGGTTCGAGCGGTGAATACGTTCGAACGATTCGGCGATGACCACGCGAACGCCAAGCAGACGCGGACCTTTCGCCGCCCAGTCGCGGCTGGAGCCGGAACCGTACTCTTTCCCGGCGATCACCGCCAGCGGCGTACCTTCCTGTTGATATTTGACCGCCGCATCATAAATCGAAACCACTTCCGTCCCCGGCAGATGGCGCGTCATGCCCCCTTCCACGCCCGGTACCATTTCGTTACGAATGCGTATGTTGGCAAAGGTCCCGCGCATCATGACCTCATGGTTGCCGCGACGCGAGCCGTAGGAGTTAAAATCGCGGCGTTCGACGCCCCGGCTCTGCAGATAACGGCCTGCCGGGCTATCGGCTTTGATACTCCCCGCCGGAGAGATATGGTCGGTCGTGACGGAATCTCCCAGCATCGCCAGGATGCGCGCGCCGTGAATATCCTTAAGCGGTGCCGGCTCGGCCAGCATCTCATCAAAGAACGGCGACAGACGAATATAGGTCGAGTCATCCTGCCAGCCGTAGGTATCCGAGCCCACGACGTTGATGGTTTTCCACTCCGGCGTGCCTTCAAAGACCTCCGCATACTCTTTGCGGAACATCTCGGTTGAGACCTTTTCAACGGCCAGCGCGATTTCACGCGAAGATGGCCAGATATCTTTCAGGTAGACAGGATCGTTCTTGCGATCGTGACCAATCGGATCGGTCGCCAGGTTGATATTCATGTTCCCTGCCAGGGCATACGCCACAACCAGCGGCGGCGAGGCAAGCCAGTTGGTTTTCACCAGCGGGTGGATACGCCCTTCAAAGTTTCGGTTACCGGACAGAACCGCGCCTACCGTCAGGTCACCCTGCTTGATCGCCGTTTCAATGGGTTCAGGCAGCGGGCCGGAGTTACCAATACAGGTCGTACAGCCGTAGCCCACGAGGTTAAAGCCCAGTTCGTCAAGGTACGGCGTCAGTTTGGCCTGCGCCAGGTAATCCGATACCACTTTGGAACCCGGTGCCAGCGAGGCCTTGACCCATGGCTGAGGTTTTAGCCCAAGCTCTACCGCCTTTTTAGCCAGCAGACCGGCCGCCATTAATACGCTGGGGTTCGAGGTGTTGGTGCAGGAGGTAATGGCCGCAATAACAACCGCGCCATCCGGGAGCTGATATTGATGTCCATTCAGAACATAGTCGACCGGACGGTGATCTTTCTGCGCCACGTTCACTTCCAGGGCATTGCTGGCGGCAAAGGCTTTTGGCACGTCACTCAGCGCAACCCGATCCTGCGGACGTTTCGGTCCGGCGAGGCTCGCCTCGACGCTTCCCATATCGAGTTCAAGGGTGCTGGTGAAGACCGGTTCATCGCCCGGGTTTCGCCACATGCCCTGCGCTTTGGTATAGGCCTCCACCAGCGCGACCTGCTCTTCGCTGCGCCCGCTAAGGCGCATGTATTCCAGCGTGACGTCATCGATGGGGAAAAAGCCGCAGGTTGCACCGTATTCCGGCGCCATATTGGCAATAGTGGCACGGTCGGCCAGCGGCAGCGAATCCAGTCCGTCACCGTAGAATTCTACAAACTTGCCCACCACACCATGCTTACGCAGCATCTGGGTGACGGTGAGCACCAGATCGGTGGCGGTAATGCCTTCAGACAGCTTGCCGGTGAGCTTGAAGCCCACCACGTCAGGGATAAGCATGGACACCGGCTGGCCGAGCATGGCCGCTTCCGCTTCGATACCCCCAACGCCCCAGCCCAGCACGCCCAGACCGTTGATCATGGTGGTATGGGAGTCCGTGCCCACCAGCGTGTCCGGATAGGCGACCCACTCTTTATCCTGCAATTCACTCCAGACGGCTTTACCCAGATATTCAAGGTTCACCTGGTGACAAATACCGGTACCCGGCGGGACCACGCTAAACCGGCTAAACGCCTGCTGCCCCCACTTCAGAAACACGTAGCGCTCGTGGTTGCGCTCCATCTCCAGACGCACGTTCTCGCCAAAGGCGTCGTCATCACCAAAGCGGTCAACGGTTACGGAGTGGTCAATGACGAGGTCAACGGGGGAAAGCGGATTCACTTTTGCCGTATCTCCGCCGAGACGCTTAACGGCCTCGCGCATCGCGGCTAAATCAACGACGGCAGGAACACCGGTAAAGTCCTGCATCAGCACCCTGGCCGGGCGGTAGGCGATTTCTCTGTCGGCATGGGCATTTTCGAGCCACCCTGCCAGCGCCTGGATATCATCGAGGGTGACAGAGTCACCGTCCTGCCAGCGCAATAGGTTTTCCAGTAAAACTTTCAATGACTTGGGTAAACGCGAAATGTCCCCAAGCGTTCTGGCAGCCAGCGGCAGGCTGTAGTAATGCCAGGTTTTATTTTCTGCCTGTAACGTATCCTTACTGGCTTCGCGTAGGGTTAACGACATAAGCTCCTCCTTAATCACAGAGATGCCCCGACAATCATCAGGGCCGTAATTAAAGATAACACAAAGATGTCGTAACGTTTTGATAACAACCCAAATTGATAAATTTAGGATTGGTCCAGAAAGGAAAAACAAAAAACCCCGCCGTAGCGAGGTTTTACAATTTAGTGGAGGGCCAACCAGATGAGCTGGCTCCAGAACAGAATCGACACGGTAAAAACGCCGATCCATGACCAGTATTTGTGAGACGTCATGTTATTCATCATAGGGACACCAGGCATTATTTATTAAAAGTTCCGAGGTAAGTCCTCAGTGCTATATTGCTGATGTGTATTTATTAAAGAGTACAAAAGTGCAGAGTCGATATTCAGACTATTTGCATCATTACGCAATTAACTAAATTATTGTTTTTTGGGTTCGTCTTCTGCGAACACATCAATAAACGCTTGCTGCTGCGGCGTCAGTTTCCAGGACGCGGGTACAACGGTCGCAGGAGCTTTACGCCCTCTGTGGCCATTGTCACGATGCTGACACATCTGTTTTACCGAAGCTGTACGTACCGTCACTGCCATATTTAACCCCAATATTTCCAGGCCAGGAGAGCAACCACCACCCAAAACAGGGTAGAGACGAGAAAGACCGCCAGCCAGGCTTTACGCTTGAGCGCAGGATCCCTTTGCGGTTCTTCACTTCCTGAAGGCATTGCTAACCTCATACAATCGATATCGCTTATCATTTAGGACCAAACAATTGGTACAATTAATCATCTGTTGAGATAAATCCTAAAGAAACTTTAGCCGAAAAGCCAGTGAATTTACGCACCGGGAGGTATGAAATATTCAATCTTTTGACCAGAAATAAATAATTGAAAAGAAAAATTTGCGAAGGCGTAAATTAGTTTCTACTTTTGTCGCCAATTCACGACATTATAACCATGCGGATTAAATGGATAATGACATTATATGACAGGGGATACGTAGATGATGATAATTCTAATTTAGCTTTGAGGCGTTATTTCGGTATCTTTCCGTAAGGGAAAGATACCGGGTGTGATTATTTTTCGGGGAGTTTGATGTCTTTAAACATCTCTTCAATATCTTCATTTGAGCGTAATGCCACGGCGGTATCCACCACGTCACGCGTTAAATGAGGGGCAAAGCGCTGAATAAAATCATACATATAGCTGCGCAGGAAGGTGCTGCGACGGAAGCCAATCTTTGTGGTGCTATGACTGAAAACATCATGCGCATCAAGACGCACCAGGTCAGGGTCTGACACCGGATCCACCGCCATGCTGGCAATAACGCCCACTCCCAGACCAAGCCGCACATAGGTCTTAATCACGTCGGCATCCGTCGCGGTAAAGACAATGCGCGGCGTTAACCCTGCCCGGTTAAAGGCCGTATCAAGCTCGGACCGTCCGGTAAAGCCAAACGTATACGTTACCAGCGGATATTGCGCCAGCTCTTCGATAGTGACCGACCCTTTACCCGCCAGGGGGTGATCGGGGGTCACCACAATAGAGCGGTTCCAGTGATAGCATGGAAGCATCACCAGATCGTCATACAGGTGGAGCGCTTCCGTGGCGATGGCAAAGTCTGCATTACCCTTGGAGACGGCTTCAGCAATTTGCGTTGGCGAGCCCTGGTGCATATGCAAAGAGACGCGAGGATAACGCTCGATAAAGCCTTTGATAACGCCGGGTAGCGCATAGCGCGCCTGGGTATGCGTCGTGGCAATATACAGCGAGCCTTTATCCGGCCAGGTGTGTTCCCCTGCCACCGACTTAATCGCATCGACTTTGGAGAGGACTTCCCGCGCAATGCGGATGATTTCCTGCCCCGCAGGCGTCACCTGAGTGAGATGCTTACCGCTGCGGGCAAATATCTGGATACCTAACTCGTCCTCCAGCATACGAACTTGTTTGCTGATGCCCGGTTGCGAGGTATACAACCCCTCGGCGGTAGAAGAGACGTTAAGGTTATGATTCACCACCTCAACGATATAACGAAGCTGCTGTAATTTCATGCCAGACCATCCGATTTAGCGCATGCGGTCAATCGCTTAAGACGATTTAATAATAAGAAACTGGTTAACTATAACCACTATATCATTTATAGCCTGACTGTATAGTACGGAACAAAAAATAATAACAAGGCAATAAAAAAGGGCCGGAAATCCGGCCCTTTTACAGGTAAGTTACGGTAAGGGAAGATTATTTCTTGCCTTCAACCCATTTGCCATCAACAAAGAAGGCTGACCACCCGGTCGCTTTACCCTCTTTCTCGGCCGCAACATACTGCTGCTTAGTTTTACGGCTAAACCGTACCACGGTTTTGTTGCCTTCCGGATCCTGCTGAGGCGCATCGGCCAGATAACGCAGTTTTTCAGGAAGACGATCGCGGAAGCGATGCAGCTCTTCCACCAGCGGCGCGCGCGTTTCACGCGATTTCGGGAAGGTGTTGGCGGCCAGGAAGACACCTGCGGCACCATCACGCAGCACGAAGTACGCGTCGGATTTCTCGCACGGAAGTTCTGGCAGTGGAACCGGATCTTCCTTCGGAGGAGCCACTTCGCCGTTACGCAGAATTTTGCGCGTGTTTTTACACTCGTCGTTGGTACAGGCCATGTACTTACCGAAACGCCCCATTTTCAGGTGCATTTCAGAGCCACACTTCTCGCACTCCACAATCGGGCCGTCATAGCCTTTAATGCGGAACTCACCCTCTTCGATCTCATACCCGTCACACGTTGGGTTATTACCGCAAACGTGCAGCTTACGTTTTGGATCGATCAGGTAGCTGTCCATTGCCGTGCCGCATTTTTTGCAGCGGCGTTTGGCACGCAGAGCGTTAGTTTCCGCATCGTCACCTTCCAGCACGTTGAGAACTTCGTTCTCAGGCACCAGGTTGATGGTGGTTTTGCAGCGCTCTTTTGGTGACAGCGCATAGCCGGAGCAGCCAAGGAACACGCCCGTGGTTGCGGTGCGGATCCCCATCTTGCGGCCGCAGGTTGGACAGTCGATGCTGGTCAGAACCATCTGGTTAGGCAGCATACCGCCCTCTTCAGGGTCTTTTTCCGCTTTTTCAAGCTGGTCGGTAAAGTCACTGAAGAAGCTGTCGAGGACCTTTTTCCATTCCGCCTGATGGCTGGCAACCTGGTCGAGGCTGTCTTCCATTTGCGCGGTGAAATCGTAGTTCATCAACTCGCGGAAGTTTGCTTCCAGACGGTCAGTGACGATCTCACCCATTTTTTCCGCATAGAAACGGCGGTTTTCAACGCGCACGTAGCCACGGTCCTGAATGGTCGAGATGATGGACGCGTAGGTCGATGGACGACCAATACCGCGTTTTTCCAGTTCTTTCACCAGGGACGCTTCACTGAAGCGCGCAGGCGGCTTGGTGAAGTGCTGGGCAGGCACGAGGTCAACCAGCGAGAGCTCATCCCCTTTGTTTACCGCCGGCAGCGTTCGGTCTTCATCACCTTTACGCAGCGCTGGCATCACCTTCGTCCAGCCGTCGAAACGCAGGATACGACCGCGCGCTTTGAGACGGAACTCGCCCGCGCCAACGGTCAGCGTGGTGGAGTCATACTGCGCTGGCGTCATCTGGCACGCCACGAACTGGCGCCAGATCAGCTGATACAGTTTCTGCGCGTCGGCTTCCATGTCTTTCAGCGATTCCGCTAACACCGAGACGTCAGAAGGACGAATCGCTTCGTGCGCTTCCTGAGAGTTCTCTTTGCTGGCGAACTGGTTAGCGCTTTCCGGCAGGTATTTCTTACCGAAATTGTCGCTGATGTAGCCGCGGACCATGTTGACCGCGTCCTGGCTCAGGTTGGTTGAGTCGGTACGCATATAGGTGATGTAGCCCGCTTCATACAGGCGCTGCGCCATCATCATCGTCTTCTTCACGCCATACCCCAGACGCGTGCTTGCAGCCTGTTGCAGCGTGGAGGTAATAAACGGCGCACCCGGCTTGCTGCTGGTCGGTTTGTCTTCACGTTCCAGCACCTGATAACGTGCTTTTTCCAGCAGCGCGACGGCGGCCATGGTCTGGTCGCGGTTTTCCGGACGGAAAGGCTTGTCGTTGTGATGGCTCACCTGCAGTGGCAGAGCGTCACCGCCCGGCGTGGTCACATTGGCATCGACTTCCCAGAACTCTTCCGGCACGAAGGCTTTAATTTCGCGCTCACGCTCAACGACCAGACGCACGGCGACGGACTGCACACGCCCTGCGGACAGGCCACGGGCAATCTTCTTCCACAGCAGTGGAGAGACCATGTAGCCCACAACGCGGTCCATAAAGCGACGTGCCTGCTGTGCGTTTACGCGGTCAATGTTCAGTTCGCCCGGCTTCTCAAATGCCTGACGAATCGCATTCTTCGTAATTTCGTTAAACACTACACGGCTGTAGCGTTTGTCATCACCACCGATCACTTCCCGCAGGTGCCACGCAATGGCTTCCCCTTCGCGGTCAAGGTCGGTTGCGAGATAGATGTGGTCTGCTTTTTCAGCAAGCTGCTTCAGCTCGTTAACGACTTTTTCTTTCCCGGGCAGCACTTCATATTGTGCATCCCAGTTATGCCATGGGTTTACACCCATGCGGTTGACAAGCGCGCTACGTTCATCCTTTTTAGGCTTTTTAGCCCCTTTGGTGGAGGTAGAGTCTGCGCTCTTTTTGCTGGCTGAGCCACTGGTCGGCAAATCGCGGATATGACCGACGCTGGACTTAACCACGTAGTCATTACCCAGATACTTATTGATCGTTTTGGCTTTTGCCGGGGACTCAACGATGACGAGAGCTTTACCCATATTCACCTTTACCTAATTTAATTCTTCCAGGAATACGCCGCACGTTGATTTCCCTTCCGCTGACGACGCGCCAATGATATTGCGACTGCGTCAGGAGATATCAACCCCTTTGACTTACCGGACGTTAATGAGAATACGCCCAGGTGATTGAGTTTTCGGGTATTTTTCTCACATCTCGTGTAATTCGTGACGAATTCCCGGTTGAATGTCAAGCAATTCTGTTGCCAGAATGACGAAAGCGCACACTCTACCTGATAAAATTCGTTACGCAACTTTATTAGCATGCAAAAGCAGATCCCGCCAGCCAGGACCCTGCACCTTATCCCCTCACATTACAGGGAAAATTTGCCCCCAAAGCGCCCTCGTCGTAGACTATTGTCACTGTTTAAGGAGTGGATTATGCAGAATACGACCCAACCTATTGACCGAGCCTCTCTGCTTATCGAAGCAAACAAGCTTATCCGTGACCATGAAGATACGCTGGCGGGCATTGAAGCCACCGGCGTAGAGCAGCGTAATGGTGTGCTGATTTTCAGCGGCGAATACTTCCTTGACGAACAGGGTTTACCGACCCCGAAAAGCACCGCCGTGTTTAACATGTTTAAATACCTGGCGCATACGCTTTCCGAGAAATATCACCTGGTCGATTAATGCAAAACGCGAGGCATATGCCTCGCGTTTTTGTTTACAGCAACGGTTTTTGTCCGCGCTGTAGCCAGCGCAGCAGCAGGCGGTCCGCGCTTTCTGCGGCACTGTTGGTAAAGCGGTCAAGGAGTCGCTTACGCTGGGTAAAGCGCACGCCCACCAGTTCCCGGCCTTCCATCAGATTGAGCAGCAGATCGTCGCTGGTTCCGACTTCATCCACCAGCCCTTTCTCCTGCGCCTGGACGCCGTACCAGTGCTCGCCCGTCGCGACCTGTTCAATATCGAGCGTTGGGCGCATACGGTGTACAAAATCTTTAAAGAGATGATGCGTTTCGTTGAGATCTTCGCGGAATTTTTGGCGCCCTTCTTCCGTGTTTTCCCCCAGCAGCGTCAGGGTACGTTTGTACTGACCCGCCGTGTGAAGTTCGATATCAATCTCTTTATTTTTCAGGAAGCGGTTGAAGTTCGGAATTTGCGCGACCACGCCGATCGAGCCAATAATGGAGAACGGCGCGGCAACAATTTTGTCCGCCACGCAGGCCATCATGTAGCCACCGCTCGCCGCCACTTTATCCACCGCCACGGTCAGCGGGATCTGTTTTTCACGCAGGCGCTGCAGCTGTGAGGCGGCCAGTCCGTAACCGTGAACCACCCCGCCCGGGCTTTCAAGGCGCACGACAACCTGATCCTGCGGTGTCGCCACGGCCAGAACGGCAGTCACTTCTTCCCGCAGAGAAGACACTTCATGCGCATCCATACTGCCTTTAAAATCGAGCACATAGACGCGTGGCGTGGCCTTATCCTGCGGCGCATTGAGCTTTGCTTTTGCCTTTGCCGCTTTGGCTTCCTGTTTATGCTTTTTCTTCTGCGCTTTCTGCCAGAGTTTCTGTTGATGACTATCAAGCAGCGCCAGAGACATCTCTTCCTGCATCTCTTTATACTGCTCGCTCAGGCGGGTGATGCGTAACTCCCCACGCTGACGCTTGCGCTGCGTCAGGTTGACAATCAGAACGGCTACCACCGCAATGGCAACCACCACCGTCGCGATTTTGGCCAAAAACAACCCATATTGAGAAAGTAATTCCACGCGTTCCACCTTGATTTAACCACGAATCTTTCACGGCAGTGTACAACAGCCCTGCTCATGCGTCTCGCTCGTGACATTACCTCTGCGAGCCGCCTTCAGGAATCCCCGGACTGGAGTTTAAATATTTGCAAATTGTTAATTTTACAGTAATGCGTCCTGTAGACTGATTGAATTATCAGGCGAATTCGGGCATAAAGCCGAAAAGTCATTATAAAGGCGCCATTGCGTCACCGGTCGCCTGAGGAGTCACCGTGCATTATCAACCGCAAAAAAATCTGCTGCAAAACCGGATTATTCTTGTCACCGGTGCCAGCGACGGGATTGGCCGCGAGGCGGCCCTGACATACGCCGAATATGGCGCCAACGTCATTCTGATCGGGCGCAACGAAGAAAAACTGAAAAACGTCGCTCAGGAGATTGAGGCCGTATGCGGCACGCCGGCCCCGTGGTATACGCTCGATTTACTGGCCTGCACGCCCGCGGAGTGCCAGGAATTAGCCCAGCGCATCAGCGCTCACTATCCGAGACTCGACGGCGTGCTGCATAACGCCGGTTTGTTAGGTGAAGTGCGTCCGATGGATGAACAGGATCCGGATATCTGGCAGCAGGTGATGCAGGTTAACGTCAACGGCACGTTTTTCCTCACGCAGGCATTGCTTCCTTTATTACTCAAATCCGAGTCTGGCTCACTGGTCTTTACCTCCTCCAGCGTAGGTCGCGAGGGGCGCGCAAACTGGGGTGCTTATGCCGTATCAAAATTCGCCACCGAAGGCATGATGCAGGTGCTGGCGGAGGAGTATCAGAGCCGTCATCTTCGCGTGAACTGCATCAACCCGGGCGGTACGCGCACCAAAATGCGCGCCAGCGCGTTCCCGAGCGAAGATCCGCAGAAGCTGAAAACCCCGGCAGACATTATGCCGCTCTATCTCTGGCTGATGGGCGACGACAGCCGCCGCAAGACCGGGATGACCTTTGATGCCCAGCCGGGCCGTAAACCGGGAATTTCGCAATGAGTGAAGAACGTCATCAGCAGCGCCAGCAGCGTCTGAAAGAACAGGTCGATGCGCGGGTCGCGGCAGCCCAGGACGAACGTGGGATCGTCATCGTTTTTACCGGCAATGGAAAAGGGAAAACCACCGCCGCATTCGGCACGGCGACACGCGCCGTCGGTCACGGGCAAAAAGTGGGCGTGATCCAGTTTATCAAAGGCGAATGGCCCAACGGTGAGCGAAATTTGCTTGAGCCTCACGGCGTTGAGTTTCAGGTGATGGCGACCGGGTTTACGTGGGATACCCAGAACCGGGAAACGGACACCGCCGCCTGTCTCGCCGTCTGGGAGCATGCAAAGAGAATGCTGGCCGATCCCTCGCTGAATATGGTTCTGCTGGATGAGATCACCTATATGGTCGCCTACGACTACCTGCCGCTGGAAGCCGTGCTGGATGCTCTGAAGAATCGTCCTGTACACCAGACGGTTATCGTCACGGGGCGCGGGTGTCATCGGGATATTCTGGAGATGGCCGATACCGTCAGCGAGCTGCGTCCGGTCAAACACGCGTTTGATGCAGGTATCAAAGCGCAAATTGGCATTGATTACTAAAGAAAAAAGCCCGGTGCGTTGACCGGGCTTTTATATTAACCGTTGTTGTTACGGCTGCCGGAGCGGCGGCTGCTGCTCACCTGGCTGTGTCGCTTCACCGCGCGACGGATCTGATTCGCCTTCATGCGACGACGATCTTTTTCCACCGCCACTTTTGAGGTGGTTTCCGGCGTCAGGCCGACAAGCTCACGCAGGTAGTTGGTTTGGGTCAGATCCAGTTCGGTATACCCACCGCGCGGCAGACCTTTCGGCAACAGAATGTCGCCGTAACGGACGCGGATCAGGCGGCTAACCTGCACGCCTACCGCTTCCCAGAGACGACGCACCTCGCGGTTACGGCCTTCGGTCAGGGTCACGTTGTACCACTGGTTAATGCCTTCCCCACCGGTAAACTTGATGGTTTTGAACGCCGCAGGACCGTCTTCCAGCTGAACGCCACGCGACAGATCGCGCAGTTTATTCTCATCAACCTGGCCAAATACGCGCACCGCGTATTCACGTTCCACTTCACGGCTTGGGTGCATCAGACGGTTTGCCAGTTCACCATCGGTGGTAAACAGCAGCAGACCGCAGGTGTTCACGTCCAGACGACCAACGGCAATCCAGCGAGCGCCACGCAGTTTAGGCAGACGGTCAAACACCGTCGGACGACCTTCCGGGTCGTTGCGGGTGCACAGCTCGCCTTCCGGCTTGTAGTAAGCCAGCACGCGGCAGATCTGTTCAGCGGACTCTTTCACGGAGATAAGATGACCGTCGATGCGGATCTTCAGCCCCGGTACGATTTCTACGCGGTCACCCAGCGTGGCGATTTTACCGTCCACACTCACGCGGCCCGCTTCAATAATGGCTTCGATTTCACGGCGTGAACCGTGGCCGGCACGCGCCAGCACTTTCTGTAACTTCTCGCTCATTGAGCTTCCTCAGGTGTCGCCTTCACAGGCGTCGAATCAGGTCAAAAGAGGGCTGAGCCCTGCTTTGATGGCCGCGTAGTATATCTGCTTATACCCTTACAAGAAAGGCTTTACGTCACCCACGCCTTCACGAATCACTTCCGGTGCATCTTCGGTTAAGTCGACCACGGTGGTCGGCTGCTGGCCGAGATAGCCGCCGTGAATAATCAGCTCGACCACCTTCTCCAGACGATCTTTGATCTCTTCCGGGTCGGACTCGGTAAACTCGCTGCCCGGCAGCATCAGTGAGGTAGAAAGCATCGGTTCGCCGAGGGTTTCCAGCAACGCCTGCGCAATCGGGTTAGACGGCACGCGCATGCCTATGGTTTTACGTTTTTCCTGCAGCAGTCGACGCGGTACTTCCTTCGTGCCCTTCAGGATGAAGGTGTAGTTGCCCGGCGTGTTGTTCTTAATCAGACGAAACGCCACGTTATCGACATAAGCATAGGTCGACAGCTCAGAGAGATCGCGGCACATCAGGGTAAAGTTATGGCCGTCCGGCAGCTGGCGAATACGGCAAATGCGCTCCATTGCCCCTTTATCTTCAATTTTGCAGCCCAGCGCGTAGCCTGAATCGGTCGGGTAGACAATCACGCCGCCTTTGCGGACGATCTCCACGGCCTGGTTAATCAAACGTGGCTGCGGGTTATCTGGATGGATATAGAAAAACTGACTCATACTTCCCTCTCTTCAATTTGCTGCGGCTGTTCCCAGAGCTGCCAGACCGGCTCAACGCCAGCGGGCAGCCAGAGCTTGCGCCCCAGTTCGATCCACGCGCAGGGCTGATGGAAATCAGAGCCCTGTGACCCAAGAAGGCCGAACTGGCGGGCATACGTCGCGAGCTGCGCGCGCTCGTTGGGCGCCTGCTGACACTGGGCGACTTCCATCGCCTCGCCACCGCATTCGGCAAAGTGTGCCAGCAGCCTTTTCAGCCATTTAGCAGAAAGATTATACCGCCCCGGATGGGCCAGCACGGCCTTACCGCCAGAATGATGAATCACATCAATAGCTTGTTTTATTGTACACCACTGTGGTGGAACGTATCCGGTTTTCCCGCGCGCCAGATACTTTTTAAAGACATCCGCCATGTTCGTCGCTTTGCCGGCTTCAACCAGAAAACGGGCGAAATGACCGCGGGTGACCGCCCCGCCGTTCGCCATCTTTTGCGCGCCTTCCAGCGCGCCCGGAATATGCGCCTTTTCCAGACGCTCGCCGATCATCTCTGCGCGCTGATTGCGGCGCGTTTTTTGTTCTTGCAAAAATGCCGTAAGTGCCGGATGGTCTATATCGATATTCAGGCCAACAATATGAATCTCATGATTTTCCCAGACGGTCGAGATCTCGACGCCGGACACCAGATTCAGCGCCAGCCCGCTGCGGGCAATCTCGGCGCGCGCCGCCGGAATGGCATCTGTCGTATCGTGATCGGTTATCGCCAGCGTGCCGACGCGCATTTCAACGGCGCGATGAACCAGGGCTTCGGGTGTCAGCAGGCCGTCAGAGGCCTGAGTATGGCTATGTAAATCATAAATAATGGCGTAGGTGGTATCGCTCAAAGCACTTCCCGTAACAGGTTGGAGACATCCGAAAACACCATGATACCGACTTAACGCGAAATTCTGAAATCAAGGGTTGACAACTGGCCATCGAACTAGTTAACTAGTACGCAAGTTCACACGAGAAAGGTATCTGAAAATGACAGCACATTTCGCTCTTCACGGCTGGTGGCGCACTTCCTGATCTTCGGGCAGTGTCACGCGTCTGCGAAATGCAAACAGATACCCGCCCGCTACCCAGCGGGCTTTTTTTTGAACAAAATATGAGAACAACAACATGCAAACAGCCAAACCTCATCTCGAACTGTTGACCTGCGAGGCGGCCTATCGCCACAACCCGACCGCGCTGTTTCATCAGGTGTGCGGGGCTCGTCCGGCAACGCTGCTGCTTGAGTCTGCGGATATCGACAGCAAGGACGATCTCAAAAGCCTGCTGCTGGTCGACAGCGCGCTGCGCATTACCGCTTTAGGTGACACTGTCACCATCAAGGCATTATCAGACAATGGCGCATCGCTGCTGCCGCTGCTGGATGCCGCTCTGCCGTCAGGCATTGAAAATGAACGTCACCCGGAAATGCGTATTCTGCATTTCCCGCCGGTGAGCCAGCTGCTGGACGAAGACGCGCGCCTCTGCTCCCTGTCCGTTTTCGATGCCTTCCGCCTGCTGCAGAACCTCGTCACCGTGCCGGAAGACGAGCGAGAGGCGATGTTCTTCGGCGGGCTGTTTGCTTACGACCTGGTTGCCGGTTTTGAAGATTTGCCGGAAACCGAGCAGGGTAATCGCTGCCCGGACTATTGCTTTTATCTGGCCGAAACCCTGCTGGTGATCGACCATCAGAAACAATACACCCGCATTCAGGCCAGCCTGTTTACGCCTTCAACTGCTGAGAAAGACCGTCTTGAGCATCGTATCGCTCAACTGCAGCAGCAGATGACGGAAGCGCCGCCCGCGCTGCCGGTGCAGCGTGTAGAGAAAATGACCTGCGACGTTAACCAGACCGACGATCAGTACGGCGCCGTGGTTCGCCAGATGCAAAAAGCGATTCGCGCCGGGGAAATTTTCCAGGTCGTGCCGTCCCGTCGCTTCTCACTGCCCTGCCCGTCTCCGCTGGCAGCCTACGACGTGCTGAAGAAAAGCAATCCCAGCCCGTACATGTTCTTTATGCAGGACAACGAATTCACGCTGTTCGGCGCCTCGCCGGAAAGCTCGCTGAAATATGACGCCACCAGCCGTCAGATTGAGATCTACCCGATTGCCGGTACCCGTCCGCGCGGACGTCGCGCCGATGGCTCGCTGGACCGGGATCTGGACAGCCGCATCGAGCTGGAGATGCGTACCGACCACAAAGAACTCTCCGAGCACCTGATGCTGGTTGACCTGGCGCGTAACGATCTGGCACGCATTTGTACTCCCGGCAGCCGCTACGTGGCGGACCTGACCAAAGTCGACCGCTATTCGTTCGTGATGCACCTCGTCTCCCGCGTGGTCGGCGAGCTGCGCCACGATCTGGACGTGCTGCACGCCTATCGCGCCTGTATGAACATGGGCACCCTCAGCGGCGCGCCGAAAGTACGCGCCATGCAGCTGATTGCCGCCGCCGAAGGACGCCGTCGCGGCAGCTACGGCGGCGCGGTGGGTTACTTCACCGCCCACGGCGATCTCGATACCTGCATCGTAATCCGCTCCGCCTATGTCGAAGACGGGATTGCCACCGTCCAGGCGGGTGCCGGGATTGTTCTTGATTCCGTTCCGCAGTCTGAAGCTGACGAAACGCGCAGTAAAGCCCGAGCGGTCCTTCGCGCCATTGCTACCGCACACCATGCACAGGAGATTTTCTGATGGCTGACATTCTGCTGCTCGATAATATCGACTCCTTTACCTACAACCTGGCAGATCAGCTGCGTGCGAATGGCCATAACGTCGTTATCTATCGCAACCACGTTCCGGCCCAGACCCTGATTGACCGCCTGGCCACCATGCAAAACCCTGTGCTGATGCTCTCCCCGGGGCCAGGCGCACCGAGCGAAGCGGGCTGTATGCCGGAGCTGCTGACCCGTATGCGCGGCAAGCTGCCGATAATCGGCATCTGCCTCGGCCATCAGGCGATTGTGGAAGCCTACGGCGGCTACGTCGGACAGGCGGGTGAGATCCTGCACGGTAAGGCGTCCAGCATTGAACATGACGGCCAGGCAATGTTTGCCGGGCTGCCGAATCCGCTCCCGGTCGCGCGCTACCACTCGCTGGTCGGCAGCAATATTCCCGCCGGGCTGACGATCAACGCCTCGTTTGAAGGGATGGTAATGGCGGTACGTCACGACGCGGATCGCGTTTGCGGGATGCAGTTCCATCCGGAATCGATCCTGACCTCCCATGGCGCCCGTCTGCTCGAGCAGACGCTGGACTGGGCGTTGCAGAAGCTGGAGCAGACCAACACCCTGCAGCCGATTCTGGAAAAACTCTACCAGGCGCAGACCCTGAGCCAGCAGGAGAGCCATCAGCTCTTCTCCGCCGTGGTTCGCGGTGAGCTGAAGCCTGAGCAGCTGGCGGCGGCGCTGGTGAGCATGAAAGTGCGCGGCGAAAGCCCGCAGGAAATCGCCGGTGCCGCCACGGCCCTGCTGGAAAATGCCGCCCCGTTCCCCCGCCCGGACTATCAGTTTGCGGATATCGTCGGTACCGGCGGTGACGGCAGTAACAGCATCAATATCTCCACCGCCAGCGCCTTCGTGGCGGCGGCGTGTGGGTTGAAGGTCGCGAAGCACGGTAACCGCAGCGTTTCCAGCCGGTCAGGCTCGTCCGATTTGCTCGCGGCATTCGGCATTAATCTCGATATGAACGCCGAGCGTTCCCGCGAAGCGCTGGATGACCTGGGCGTCTGCTTCCTGTTTGCGCCGAAGTATCACACCGGTTTCCGCCATGCGATGCCGGTTCGTCAGCAGCTTAAAACCCGCACGCTGTTTAACGTGCTTGGCCCGCTGATTAACCCGGCCCACCCGCCGCTGGCGCTGATTGGCGTTTACAGCCCTGAGCTGGTGCTGCCGATTGCCGAGACGCTGCGCGTGCTGGGTTACCAACGTGCCGCCGTGGTGCACAGCGGCGGCATGGACGAAGTGTCACTGCATGCGCCGACGCTGGTTGCCGAACTGCGCAACGGTGAAATCCTCAGCTATCAGCTGGAGGCTGCCGACTTCGGCCTTGCTCCATACCATCAGGAAGCGCTGGCTGGCGGTACGCCGGAAGAAAACCGTGACATTCTCACGCGCTTATTACAAGGTAAAGGAGAGGTCGCCCATGAGGCCGCCGTTGCTGCCAACGTCGCCATGCTGATGCGTTTGCACGGTGAGGAAGACCTGAAGGCCAACGTTCAAAAAGTTCTGGATGTACTGCGCTCCGGTGCAGCTTACGATCGCGTTACCGCACTTGCGGCAAGAGGGTAAAGAATGCAGACCGTTTTAGCGAAAATCGTTGCCGATAAGGCCATCTGGGTGGAAGCCCGCAAGCAACAGCAGCCGCTTGCCAGTTTCCAGAATGACGTCGTCCCGAGCAGCCGTCGTTTCTATGACGCCCTGCGGGGTACGCGCACCGCGTTTATTCTTGAGTGCAAAAAAGCGTCCCCGTCCAAAGGCGTTATTCGTGACGATTTCGACCCGGCACGTATTGCCGGCATTTATAAGCATCACGCGTCAGCCATCTCCGTGCTGACGGATGAGAAATATTTTCAGGGCAGCTTCGATTTTCTGCCGATCGTCAGCGGCATCGCGCCGCAGCCGATCCTGTGCAAAGACTTTATTATCGACCCTTATCAGATTTGGCTGGCGCGCTTTTACCAGGCCGACGCCTGCCTGCTTATGCTCTCGGTGCTCGACGACGAGCAGTATCGCCAGCTTTCCGCCGTGGCGCACAGCCTGAACATGGGCGTGCTGACCGAAGTGAGCAACGAAGAGGAGCTGGAACGCGCGATTGCGCTGGAAGCCAAAGTGGTCGGCATTAACAACCGCGATCTGCGTGACCTGTCGATTGACCTTAACCGTACGCGCCAGCTGGCGCCGCGTCTGGGGTCTGGTGTTACGGTGATCAGCGAATCCGGTATTAACAGCTACGCTCAGGTGCGCGAGCTGAGCCACTTCGCCAACGGATTCCTGATTGGCTCCGCCATGATGGAACATGACGATCTCAATGCGGCTGTGCGTCGCGTGCTGCTGGGTGAAAACAAAGTCTGCGGCTTAACCCGCGAACAGGATGCTCAGGCCGCGTATGAAGCCGGGGCGATTTACGGCGGGCTGATCTTTGTGGACTCCTCTCCTCGCGCGGTCAGCGAAGAACAGGCGCGCAAGGTCATCGCCGCGGCTCCGCTCAGCTACGTGGGCGTTTTCCGCAACGCAGATATTGCAGACGTTGCGGCGAAAGCCGACGCGTTATCCCTGAGCGCGGTGCAGCTCCACGGCGATGAAGACCAGAGCTATATCGATGCCCTGCGCGCCGCGCTGGCACCGCAGGTGCAGATCTGGAAAGCGCAACGCGTTGACGATACGTTGCCCCCGCGTAACCTGAACCACGTGGACAAATACGTCCTCGATAACGGCCAGGGCGGTACCGGCCAGCGTTTTGACTGGTCGCTGCTGAACGGCGAAAAGCTTGACAACGTTCTGCTGGCGGGCGGATTAAGCCCGGATAACTGCGTAGAAGCCGCCAAAACCGGTTGCGCAGGCCTCGATTTCAATTCAGGCGTAGAGTCCCAACCGGGTATCAAAGATGCCAGCAAGCTGGCCTCGGTTTTTAAAACTCTGCGTGCATATTAAGGAAGAGAAGATGACGACATTACTTAACCCGTATTTTGGTGAGTTCGGCGGGATGTACGTCCCGCAAATCCTGATGCCCGCGCTGCGCCAGCTGGAAGAAGCGTTTGTCAGCGCGCAGAAGGATCCGGCGTTTCAGGCGGAATTTACCGACCTGCTGAAAAATTACGCCGGTCGTCCAACCGCGCTGACCAAATGCCGCAACCTGACGGAAGGCACCAAAACCACGCTGTATCTGAAGCGTGAAGACCTGCTGCACGGCGGCGCGCATAAAACTAACCAGGTGCTGGGCCAGGCGCTGCTCGCGAAGCGTATGGGCAAAACCGAAATCATCGCCGAAACCGGTGCGGGCCAGCACGGCGTGGCCTCTGCGCTTGCCAGCGCCCTGCTCGGTCTGAAATGCCGCATCTATATGGGGGCGAAAGACGTTGAGCGCCAGTCTCCGAACGTCTTCCGCATGCGTCTGATGGGAGCAGAAGTGATCCCGGTGCACAGTGGCTCCGCAACGCTGAAGGATGCCTGTAACGAAGCGCTGCGCGACTGGTCTGGCAGCTATGAAACCGCGCACTATATGCTCGGTACCGCGGCGGGCCCGCACCCGTTCCCGACTATCGTGCGCGAATTCCAGCGCATGATCGGTGAAGAGACCAAAGCGCAGATCCTCGATAAAGAGGGTCGCCTGCCAGATGCGGTGATCGCCTGCGTTGGCGGCGGATCTAACGCCATCGGCATGTTCGCAGACTTTATCGACGACACCAGCGTGGGTCTGATTGGCGTCGAGCCAGCCGGTCACGGCATTGAATCGGGTGAACACGGCGCGCCGCTGAAGCATGGCCGCGTGGGGATCTACTTCGGGATGAAATCCCCGATGATGCAGACCGATGAAGGCCAGATTGAAGAATCTTATTCTATCTCTGCCGGCCTCGACTTCCCGTCCGTCGGACCGCAGCACGCCTATCTGAACAGCACCGGTCGTGCGGACTATGTCTCCATTACCGATGACGAAGCGCTGGAAGCGTTCAAAACGCTGTGCCGCAGCGAAGGGATCATCCCGGCGCTGGAATCTTCCCACGCCCTGGCGCACGCGCTGAAAATGATGAAAGACAATCCGGAAAAAGAGCAGCTGCTGGTGGTGAACCTTTCCGGCCGCGGTGACAAAGATATCTTCACCGTTCACGATATTCTGAAAGCACGAGGGGAAATCTGATGGAACGCTACGATAACGTATTTGCAGAGCTGAAATCCCGCCAGGAAGGCGCGTTCGTTCCCTTCGTCACCCTGGGCGACCCGGGCCCGGAACAGTCGCTGAAGATTATCGACACCCTGATTGAAGCCGGCGCCGACGCGCTGGAGCTGGGTATTCCGTTCTCAGACCCGCTGGCAGATGGCCCGACCATCCAGAATGCGACGCTGCGCGCATTTGCCTCCGGTGTGACGCCGACCCAGTGCTTCGAGATGCTGGCGGCGATACGCCAGAAGCACCCGACCATTCCGATTGGCCTGCTGATGTACGCCAACCTGGTGTTCAACCGCGGTATCGATGAGTTTTACGCCGAGTGCGCACGCGTGGGCGTCGACTCTGTTCTGGTCGCCGACGTGCCGGTTGAAGAGTCCGCACCGTTCCGTCAGGCGGCCATGCGCCATAACGTCGCCCCGATTTTCATCTGCCCGCCGAACGCCGATGACGAACTGCTGCGCCAGATTGCCTCTTACGGACGCGGATATACCTACCTGCTCTCCCGCGCGGGCGTAACCGGTGCCGAGAATAAAGCGGCGTTGCCTCTGTATCATCTGGTTGAGAAGCTGGCCGAGTACCATGCCGCGCCTCCGCTGCAGGGCTTCGGGATCTCTTCTCCGGATCAGGTCACCGCGGCAATTGACGCGAAGGCTGCAGGTGCCATCTCCGGCTCCGCGATTGTGAAGATCATCGAGAAGAACGTGGACAAGCCAGAGCAGATGCTGGCCGAGCTGAAAGCGTTCGTAACGTCAATGAAAGCGGCGACGCGTAAAGCTTGACCCCTCTACCGTCTGGCATCCCTGCCAGACGGTTCCCCCTCCTTCCCCACCTTCTACAACGGATTACCTCAAAATTGATCCCGTCGATATTTTCGGCGTTAATGGCTTTCCATTCTGGCGTGCAAGCGTATGATCTGGACTCTTTTTTATCTCTAATCCTTCTGAGTTCAGAGGCTTATTCATGTCATGGCAATACTTCAAACAGACTTACCTGGTTAAGTTCTGGTCACCTGTCCCGGCCGTTATCGCGGCAGGCATTCTCTCTACCTACTATTTCGGCATTACCGGCACCTTCTGGGCCGTGACCGGCGAGTTCACCCGCTGGGGTGGTCAATTGCTACAGCTCGCAGGCGTACATGCCGAGGAGTGGGGTTACTTTAAACTCATCCATCTGGACGGCACACCGCTCACCCGCATCGACGGGATGATGATCGTCGGCATGTTCGGCGGCTGTTTCGCGGCGGCGCTGTGGGCAAACAACGTTAAGTTGCGGATGCCCAAAAGCCGCATTCGTATAATGCAGGCGGTAGTCGGCGGTATCATTGCCGGGTTTGGCGCCCGTCTGGCGATGGGCTGTAACCTGGCCGCTTTCTTTACGGGGATTCCTCAGTTTTCGCTTCACGCCTGGTTCTTTGCTGTCGCCACGGCCATCGGCTCTTACTTCGGTGCAAAATTCACCCTGCTACCGCTGTTCCGCATTCCGGTGAAAATGACAAAAGTCAGCGCAGCGTCTCCGTTAACCCAGAAGCCGGACCAGGCGCATCGTCGTTTCCGCCTCGGTATGCTGGTCTTTTTGGCTATGGTCGCCTGGGCGCTTTGCACTGCGATGAATCAGCCCAAACTCGGCCTGGCGATGCTATTCGGCGTGGGTTTTGGTCTGCTCATTGAACGCGCGCAGATCTGCTTTACCTCCGCGTTTCGCGATATGTGGATCACCGGCCGTACGATGATGGCAAAGGCGATTATCGCCGGGATGGCGGTCAGCGCCATCGGCATCTTCAGCTATGTTCAACTGGGCGTCGAACCGAAAATCATGTGGGCTGGCCCTAACGCCGTGATCGGCGGCCTGCTGTTTGGCTTCGGGATCGTGCTGGCTGGCGGGTGTGAAACCGGCTGGATGTACCGCGCCGTCGAAGGCCAGGTGCACTACTGGTGGGTGGGTCTGGGAAATGTTATCGGCTCGACGATCCTGGCGTACTTCTGGGACGATCTTTCCCCGGCGCTCGCCACGAGCTGGGACAAGGTCAACCTGCTGAGCACCTTCGGGCCCCTCGGCGGCCTGCTGGTCACCTACGCCCTGCTGCTGGTGGCTTTTTTACTGGTTGTCGCACAGGAAAAACGCTTCTTCCGTCGCGCAAGTGTTAAAACAGAAACCCAGGAGAATGCTGCATGAAAGAGATCGTGCCCGATTACCGTCTGGATATGGTCGGTGAGCCCTGCCCTTATCCGGCTGTTGCCACGCTTGAAGCCCTACCGCAGCTCAAAAAAGGGGAAATTCTGGAGGTGGTCAGCGACTGTCCGCAGTCCATCAACAATATTCCGCTGGATGCGAAAAACCACGGCTACACGGTGCTGGATATCCAGCAGGATGGCCCGACCATTCGCTATCTGATTCAAAAATAATCGCTAAGGGCCTCGTCGGAGGCCTTTATCGCATTGAATTATAAGACATCTTGATCCACGGCAAAAACGCGATTTTTAACTTAAGTAAAATCTCATTTCCCTTTTGAAGGAGGTTTTCGCGGTTTGATGTATTTACGAGCTTTACTGGTTTTCGCCTTATTGATTCCCTTCCATGCGCTGTCCCTGAATTTCTCTTCCACCTTCCTGCGCCTTAATTGTCCGCAAAGAGGACTTGTCGAGGTCATTCTGCACGTCTATGACCATACCCAGGAACGATGGCGCGGTCATTTTGAAACCGGCGCGGGACATAAACGTGCGGGTGATACCGAAATTATCCCGTTTGCCAACGGCGATATTCTCTTCCATTCCCTGTCCAGCGACGCTTTCAGCTATTTATATGATGGGGAAAAAATCCTGAGGCACTGCGTAAAGCTTGATGAGCGGCCGGTTTATCCGTCGTTTTGAAGTGAGCAAAGCAAACTGGCCACCCTGTGGCCAGTTTGACGGGGGATCAGAAACGATAACCCGCAGAGAACATAAACACCCACGGATCCAGGCGAGTATTGATACTTTGCTGCTGACCGCCCGCCTTGAAGCGTACGTCCGTATCAATATCCATGTACCAGACCGAGGCGTTGATCAGCCAGTCGCGGTTAATCAGATAGTCCAGACCGACCTGCCCCGCCATACCCCATGAATCTTTCAGGCTGAGATCGGTCAGACCGGCCTCTTTACCGGTATCGTTAAACTTCTCGTCAAAGAAGGTGGTGTAGTTTACACCGGCGCCAATATAAGGACGCACCTTGCTGCTGGCATCGCCAAAGTACCATTGCGCCATCAGCGTTGGCGGTAAATGGTGAACCGTAGCGATATCACCCGTTGCGCCCAGACCTACGCGATGACGGAACGGCGTTGCAGCCAGAAGCTCAACACCAACGTTTTCCGTCGCCATATAGGTGAACGTTAACCCTAACTGGGTGTTATTACTGACGTTAAAACCGCCCATACCCAGCACGTTATCCGATCCTTCAGTCGGGCGAACCGTAGCCGAACCGGCACGAATAAAGAATTCGCCTGCTTCATGCGCATACGCGCCGCCAGAGAGACTGCTTAATACAAGGGCTGCCACCGCTAATTTTTTCATATCCGCTCCATCGTTGTGGTTTTAATCGCGGATGAGAATATACTCACAAATGAGTAATAAGTGATCTGCCACAGATCACATTAAAACCAGTAAGTTAACATTCATTGATCTGGGTTAATTTTTTGTGGCGTACCGAAAAGCAATAAGTTGTTTCCATGTCAATTTTTGGCATTTCACGGTTACAAAATTTTCCCTTTTCCCCCTCTTGCTCTTCCTCTGACGGCTGGATAATTTATCGCTCTCACAAGTTGATTTGATGCGTTCTTCTTTAGCAGGTGTGCCATGAGTGATATCAACCCGTGCATGACGTGCGGAGCCTGTTGTGCGTATTTTCGAGTCTCTTTCTACTGGGCCGAAGCCAGCGATGGCGGCGGTACCGTTCCGGTTCATCTTACTGAGCCGTTAACGCCCTTTCTGCGCTGCATGAGCGGCACAAACCAAAAGCAGGCCCGCTGCGTGGCGCTACAGGGTGAGCCCGGAGTCTCTACCCGGTGTTCTATCTATGATGACCGGCCCAGCCCATGCCGGGAATTTGCCATGTCGGGGGAAGATGGCCAGGTCAACGAAGCCTGCAATCGGGCCCGGGCGCGCGTTGGATTACCACCGCTTTACAAAGATATGCTTTTCCATACAAGCCTTGATGCTGCCACAGCAGGTGCATCCGGTGTACAATTGCCGGCTAATTAACACCTGCAATACTCAAGGAGAGTGCATGTCTATCACGGCGAAGTCTGTCTACCGTGACACGGGAAACTTTTTCCGCAATCAGTTCATTACCTTTTTACTGATCGCGTTGCTTTGCGCCTTTATCACGGTGGTGCTGGGCCATGCCTTCTCACCGAGTGAAGAACAGATTGCCAGCCTGAGCCAGGGCGACCATCTTGCGGGTAGCGTGGGGTTGTTTGAGCTGGTGCAAAACATGACGCCGGAACAGCAACAAATCCTGCTGCGCGCTTCTGCCGCGTCAACGTTCTCAGGCCTGATTGGTAATGCGGTTCTGGCGGGCGGCGTTTTGCTGATGATTCAGCTGGTATCGGCGGGTCACCGGGTCAGCGCCTTACGAGCGATTGGTGCCAGCGCGCCGGTCTTACCTAAGCTGTTTATTCTGATCTTTTTAACCACCCTGCTGGTGCAGATGGGGATTATGCTGGTCGTGGTGCCGGGTGTATTACTGGCTATCGTGCTCTCATTTGCCCCGGTGATGGTTGTGCAGGATAAGATGGGGATTTTTACCGCAATGCGCAGCAGCATCAGGCTGGCATGGGCGAATATGCGTCTGGTGGCGCCCGCCGTGATCGGCTGGCTGCTCGCCAAAACGCTCCTGCTGTTGTTTGCACCGAATTTTGCGGTATTAACGCCAAACGTTGGCGCCGTGGTGGCGAATACGCTGAGCAACCTGATTTCAGCGATACTGCTGGTCTATCTGTTCCGCCTGTATATGTTAATTCGTCAGTAATCCTGAGGCGGGGGCATCGCAGCCTCCCGCCCCGCTCAGAAGATGGAATCACAGAATGAAGCAGTTTCTTGATTTTTTACCGCTCGTGGTCTTTTTTGCTTTTTATAAACTGTACGACATTTATGCCGCGACCACTGCGCTGATCGTTGCAACGGCTGTGGTGCTGATCTACAGCTGGGTTCGCTATCGTAAAGTCGAAAAAATGGCGCTGATCACCTTCGTCCTGGTCGCCGTATTCGGTGGGCTTACTCTGTTCTTCCACAATGATGAATTTATCAAGTGGAAAGTGACCGTCATTTACGCGCTGTTTGCGGGCGCATTGTTAATCAGCCAGTGGGTCATGAAAAAGCCGCTGATCCAGCGCATGCTCGGCAAAGAGCTGACGCTGCCTCAGGAAGTCTGGTCCCGTCTGAATATCGCCTGGGCGGTCTTCTTTATTCTCTGTGGTCTTGCCAATATTTATATTGCCTTCTGGCTGCCGCAGAATATCTGGGTCAACTTCAAGGTCTTCGGCCTGACCGCGCTGACGCTTATCTTCACGCTATTAAGCGGCGTATACATCTATCGCCACATGCCGCAGGACGACAAGCACTGATTAATGACTGACCAGAACGTCAACGACAGGCGTTCTGGTCTATTCTCTCCGCTGTGAAATCATAGTAGCATCCCGCCTGAAGTCTTCCGTTACGAGTTAAAACAATGACAACAACTAACGCCCCGCAGGGCGAACTGGTTTTACGCACACTGGCAATGCCCGCTGACACCAATGCCAATGGCGATATTTTTGGCGGCTGGCTGATGTCGCAGATGGATATGGGCGGCGCAATTCTGGCAAAAGAGATTGCCCACGGGCGCGTGGTGACTGTGCGAGTGGACGGCATGACCTTCCTGCGCCCGGTTGCGGTGGGAGATGTGGTTTGCTGCTACGCACGCTGCGTCAAACGCGGCAACACCTCTATTTCAATCAACATCGAAGTATGGGTTAAGAAAGTCTCTTCGGAACCCATTGGGCAGCGTTATAAGGCCACCGAAGCGCTGTTTATTTATGTTGCAGTGGATAGCGAGGGTAAACCTCGTCAACTTCCGCAGGCCTGATTGACAGGCAAAAAAAAGCCTCCATCAGGAGGCTTTTTTTATTCCATTTGCGCCCCGCCGTTCAGGCGGAAAACAATATTCACAATCAGTCCGTTGCCCGGTTTCCCGGCCTCATAGCGCCATCTGCGCATCGCCGATTTCACTTCGCGCTCAAACATATTAGAAGGCTGAGCGGACAATATTTCCACGTTATCCACGCGGCCATCGGCAGTAACGTCAAATTTAACCCGTACGCGGCCTTCAATACGTAAGGCCTGCGCTCGCGCCGGATACTGAGGCTGGTTGCGACTCAGCGCGCGCGGACCCGCAGGGGCACTGACTGTCGGCTTAGGCGCGGCTGCGGTGTTATTCATCACCGGACGCGAAGGCGCCGCATTCTCCACCGTCTGGGTCGCGCGCGGTTCAACCGGACGTTCCTCGCGTTTCGGACGCTCCTCAACCTTCTTCACCGGCTTTGGCTTCGGCTTAGGTTTTGGCTTCGGTTCAGGCTTGTGGATTACCACCGGCGCTTCCTTCGGTGGAGGCGGAACAGGCTCGGGCTCAGGCTCTGGTTCAGCCACCGGCTGCGGTGGTGGAGGTGCAACCTGCGGCGGTTCGAGATCCGCTGGCGATACCATCGTCACCGAAATCGGCTGCGCGGGCGCGGGCATTTCAATAACCTGATGAACCGAGGTATACAGCAAACCCGCCACAACGGCACCGTGAATCACGACAGAAAGCAGCGTCGGCCAGGGAAAGCGGCGAGGTAAATCAAGGGTCATCGAAGTCATAATCATCAACGTTAAAAAACCGAACACTGATTTTAAATGCAAATAGCAATCATATTCAATAAGACACTTTGTTCTGACGCAACTTTAGCGCATGAGAGGCCAAAAAAGGCGCATTCAGATCAGGGTATTAACATTGTTTTTATTTTACATTGCAGTCGTTTGCCCTTTCACATACCGTAACTGACACTTTTACCGGTTAAGGAGCTTCGCCGTGTTTTACGTGATTTACTCTGAAGATGTTGCTGATTCGCTCGAAAAACGCCAGTCTGTGCGCCCTGCGCATCTGGCACGTTTGCAGCTGCTCCAGGATGAAGGCCGTTTACTGACCGCCGGCCCCATGCCCGCAGTAGACAGCAACGATCCGGGCGCCGCCGGTTTTGCCGGCTCCACTGTGATTGCTGAGTTTGAATCCCAGGAAGCCGCTCAGGCATGGGCTGACGCAGATCCGTATGTTGCAGCGGGTGTGTATGCGAAAGTGACGGTCAGACCGTACAAGAAAGTGTTTTAAATCAATCGGGTAAATGTAGGGTAACAAACTAACGTTGCATTGCCCTACTACCTTTTTGAATGAAAAAAGATATAATCCATTCATCTCTTTTACTTAGAAAGTTTTGTTATGGATTATATCTTATTAGTATTATTATTGGCCGTTTGTTTTGCTAATGCTGCATTTATCAGAATCAAATCGATTGTGGTGGTAATTGCATTACTTATATTTGCTTTCTGGTATATATCAAATATGTTTACCGGAAATGGTGTAAATGATGCAGTTTATTATCATCTGAGAAGTGATGTTCACGGGACGTCTATTGATGATATATTGCCTAAAGTTTTTGCAGCCAGCATATTTATTTTGATTTCTATGGCGATATTATTTGCGTCGTTCAAATTTCGAAAAAAATTACCACGACACAATGTCACATTCTTTAACTTTTTATTTATTACATCCCTTTCACTTTTCGTTTTTCAATCTAATGCAACCCAAAATATATACAATTCGCTTCAGAATTTGTCCTATGGGAATGGGGTGAAAGTGGCCAGGCAGTATAACAGCATTGATTACAAGATGAATAAAAAGTACAATTATGTTTTTATTTATGCTGAGAGCCTTGAACGCTCACTGAGAAACATTGATGGCATCAATTATATTCCACAAATAAGTAAACTTGCAGATCAATATCTTGAATTCACTGACATACGTCAAATTCCGGGTATGGGGTGGACAATGGCAGGAATGGTCAATACCCAATGTGCTATCCCACTAGTCCTCCCTCAGGGTAATTCAGCGAATAATATGTCTCATTTCTTGGGTGGGGCTGATTGCATTGCAACGCATTTGAAAAAAAATGGATACACTACGGAATTTATACGTGGGAGTGATAAAGAATTTGCTGGAGGGGATAAGTTCTTTTCTCAGCATGGCTGGATTTATCAACATGATAAACAATATTTGCTTAATCATCTCGTAGTAAATCAAAATGAAATTAGTGGATGGGGTGTTCATGATGATTCGCTCATTGACCATGTATATAATGAATTTGAAAAGTTATCGACCTCAAAAAATAACTTTCTCCTCTCATTCTTAACCGTCAATACTCATCCGCCAGCAGGTACCTATTTATCTGCTTGCGATGGATATATTAATGCTGCCATCAGTAACCCTATGTTTAAATCAGCAAGTTGTTCTGATTATCTTGTTGGTACATTTATTAAAAAAATCATCAACTCAAACCATTTTGACAATACAATCATTGTTCTTGTTTCAGATCATTTGATGATGGCTAACGCTGCCAGTAAAGAGCTTGACAGCATTCAGGACAAGCGCAGGAACAATTTTATTATTATAAAAAAAGGAATTAAACCCACTAAAATCGCCAAACCAGGAACATTACTGGATGTCTGGCCGACTATACTTGACGTCTCTTCGGCTGATAAACCTGATTTTGGATTTGGTCACAGTTTACTTCGCAATGAGAAAAGCCAGATATTACAATCATGGGAAAATTCTAAAAACATTAGTGATTATCTAGGGTTTTCGTCTTCACTATGGAATTACCCTTCCCTAAATGACAAATTCTCATTTAAAGATGGCAAATTGACAATTGGCCAACAAGAATATAAATGGCCTCTCTTCGGATCCGCTGACAAGAATAAAAACATCAAGAGCATTTATTTTGAAGCCTTTGCCTTAAACGCGCAAAGAATTACTGCCGAAGATAACATTCTTTTTTATATAAATGATTGTTCAGTAACATCGAAAAGTAAACAAGGATTATGTGGTTATGAACTAACACATAATAGTACGACACAGTACCAAATAAATGAAAGCGGTATTTTCAATAGAAGAGAACTTAACGTTGCATCTCCTTTGTTTTCTGAGGGACTTATCGGTATTTCGTCTGGGCCACTTAATGTCCAGACAGGCATTAATGATAATATTCAAGAGCAAACCATGCCATATGGGGTTAATTTTTACAAACTGGAAGGAGAAAATAATAAACTTAAACTCCTCGCCAATTTTAACACATGCAATAACGTTCCAGTTGATGTGAATGCAGTAAAAAACTTGATTGGTAAAGACAGTTCGACTCTCATCATTGCTTCAAATGAGTCTGTTTTTTGTATACCTTATGAAACCAGACCATCAGTTAATGAATTATTGCGCTCGAATGCGGCTACTCACCTGACCCCCAGACAGCAAATTATAGGAACTTATACTAAAAATGATACTAAATTCATTTTAGGGAGCCCTGATATCCCATTAGATGTGTTTATAAACAAAACAAATTATAAGCTGAACGAATTATGTACCATTTTCAAAGACTGTAGCTAATTTTTATAATCTGTTGAAAGGCTCCCTCAGGAGCCTTTCAAACCATCAATGCAATGATGCCAACCTCGCCGCAAACCCGACAAACAGCAGCCCTATCAGCCCATTCCCCAGCTTTGCCAGTTTCTTTTTTGTTTTCAGATAACGCGTGACAAACGCACCTGAGAAGATCAGGAAACTCATATACATGAAGCTTATCAACTCCAGCGTCGTCGCGAGGATCAGGAAAGAGGTGCCGGTGCTCTGCGCATTCACGTCAATGAACTGAACGAAGAACGATACGTAGAACAGAATCGCTTTGGGATTGGTCAGGCTTAATACCAGCGAACGTTTCATGATCATACTGGCCGGTTCAGGGCCGCTCTCATGCGCGTTTTTCTGGCGGTTCACCACCGACCAGAGCATTTTGCCGCCCAGCCAGAGCAGATAGAAAGCTCCGAGATAGCGCACGATATTAAACAGTACCGGCGTGGTCTGGATTAATGCCGCGACGCCCGCCCAGGCCAGAAACATCAGCACCGCATCGCCAATAAATACGCCCGTAGCGGCAAGATACCCTTTTTTAACGCCGTGACCGATCCCGGTTTTTAGCACAAACAGGGTATTCGGCCCTGGCACCAGCACGATAAAAAACGCGCCGACAACATACGTCCAGAAATTCAGTACGCCAAACTCCGCAAACACTTCTCCCTCCTTTTGCTCAATACAACAGGAATATCGCTGCAAATACGCTATTCCTAAAAAATCAGACGCTATAAAATCAGCGGGCACCGGTTACGGTGCCCTCATGGATTCAGATATCCTGGACTGCGAACAGCAACGCATTACGATGCCGGGTCAATCCACATTTTCTGATGGCGTGAATACGCATATTGCGGCGGGATTGTGCTTCCAGCCAACGAGCCTTGCGACGACTCACCTGTCGCAACATGCGCCAGCGCCCTACTTCTGTTCTACTGCGCTTCATGTCTACAACTCTTTCTCTAACACTTTTTCTCTAAAAGAAAGGCCATTATAAACCCAACCCGGCAGCAAACCAGCGCTTTTACCTGGCGTTTTTATTTGCCAGATGAATCCTGATGCGTACACTCATAACAATACGCTTTCAAAAGGATTTTTTACCTATGACAACCTTCTACACCGTGGTGAGTTGGCTGGTCATTCTGGGATACTGGCTGTTAATCGCGGGTGTGACATTACGCATCCTGATGAAGCGCAGAGCCGTACCCTCTGCCATGGCCTGGCTTCTGATCATTTATATCCTCCCGCTGGTGGGAATTATTGCCTATCTCTCTTTCGGTGAGCTTCATCTGGGTAAACGCCGCGCCGAGCGCGCCCGTGCCATGTGGCCCTCCACCGCGAAGTGGCTGAACGACCTCAAAGCCTGCAAACATATATTTGCCGAGGAGAACAGCAGCGTCGCCTCCTCACTGTTTAAGCTGTGCGAGCGCCGCCAGGGGATTGGAGGCGTTAAGGGCAATCAACTGCAGCTGCTGACCTCGTCCGACGACGTCATGCAGGCGTTAATCCGCGATATTCAGCTGGCTCGCCATAATATCGAGATGGTTTTTTATATCTGGCAGCCCGGCGGGATGGCTGATCAGGTCGCTGAGTCGCTGATGGCCGCCGCGCGGCGCGGCATTCATTGCCGCCTGATGCTCGACTCCGCGGGTAGCGTGGCATTTTTCCGTAGCCCCTGGGCCGGCATGATGCGTAATGCCGGGATCGAAGTGGTTGAAGCGCTGAAGGTGAATCTCCTGCGCGTGTTTCTGCGCCGGATGGATCTCCGTCAGCATCGCAAAATGGTCATGATCGATAACTATATTGCCTACACCGGCAGTATGAATATGGTTGATCCGCGCTTCTTCAAGCAGGACTCGGGCGTAGGTCAATGGGTTGATTTGATGGCGCGAATGGAAGGTCCGATTGCCACCTCGATGGGCATCGTTTATTCCTGCGACTGGGAGATTGAAACCGGCAAGCGTATCCTGCCGCCACCGCCGGACGGCAATATTATGCCGTTTGAAGAGGCCAGCGGTCACACCATTCATACCATTGCTTCAGGGCCGGGCTTCCCGGAGGACTTAATTCATCAGGCGCTGCTGACGGCAACCTACTCGGCGCGTGAATATCTGATCATGACGACGCCCTACTTTGTCCCCAGCGACGACCTCCTGCACGCGATTTGTACCGCCGCGCAGCGCGGTGTCGATGTCAGCATCATTTTGCCTCGCAAAAATGACTCCCTACTGGTGGGCTGGGCCAGCCGGGCATTCTTCAGCGAACTGCTGGCCGCAGGTGTAAAAATTTACCAGTTTGAAGGCGGATTGCTCCACACCAAGAGCGTTCTCGTCGACGGTGAGCTGAGCCTGGTGGGCACGGTCAACCTGGATATGCGCAGCCTGTGGCTTAACTTTGAAATCACGCTGGTCATTGATGATGCCGGCTTTGGCGGCGATCTCGCGGCGGTGCAGGATGATTATATCTCCCGCTCGCGGCTACTGGATGCCAGACTGTGGGTAAAACGTCCGCTGTGGCAGAGAATTGCCGAACGACTGTTTTACTTCTTTAGTCCGTTGCTGTAAAACGTGCCCAACGATGTTAAACAGGTAGTCATCATGGAAATGGATCTGAACAATCGCCTGACCGAAGACGAAACGCTCGAGCAGGCCTATGACATTTTTCTCGAACTGGCGGTTGATAACCTCGATCCCGCAGACGTGATCCTCTTCAATCTGCAGTTCGAAGAACGCGGCGGCGCCGAATTGTTCGACCCTTCAGAAGACTGGGCTGAGCATGTGGATTTCGACCTGAATCCGGACTTCTTTGCCGAAGTGGTGATTGGGCTGGCCGATGAAGACGGCGGCGAAATTAACGATATTTTCGCGCGCGTTCTGCTCTGTCGAGAGAAAGACCACAAGCTGTGCCATATTCTCTGGCGCGAATAATAAAAAAGGCTGCGATTGCAGCCTTTTTTATTTACTCCGGTAATTTACTGCCGCAGCGGTGACAAAACCGCGCGTCGTGTTCATGTTCGCCCTGCTGGCAATGAGGACACTTGCGCTGCTGCTTGCGGCTCTGAAAGGCGCTGCTCATGTGTGTGGTAATAAGTCCCGTCGGGATCGCAATGACCGAATAGCCAATCAAAATCAACACAGATGCCACGATGCGGCCCAGTGGCGTATGGGGCGTGATATCACCGTAACCCACGGTCGTGACGGTCACAATGGCCCAGTAGACGGACGCATTGAGCGTCGTAAAGCCATATTTGGGCCCTTCTATTAAATACATCAGCGCGCCAAAAACAATCATGACGATGGCAATAAAGGAGTAGAACAAAATAAGCTGATGCCGGGCGCTGACGATTGCGCTCCAGAACACGCGCAATGATGGCATAAAGCGCAGTAATTTTAGAATACGTAAGACGCGAATCACGCGCATCGCTCGCCAGGCAAAGACATAGCTCAGGCTGATTTCCGGCCACAGCCACATGACGTAGAGCGGTAGAATGGTGGCTAAATCAATAAATCCCCAGAAGCTGAAAACATATCGGGCCGGGTTGGGCCAGGCTATTACCCGGAGGAGATATTCAGCGGTAAAAACCAGGGTAATCGCCAGCTCAAGCCAGACAAAGATATGCCATTCGTCAAAGGTCAGGTGGTATTGCGTCCCGGCACCCGATTCAATAAAGATGACAACCACGCTGAGGAGCGCAAATAAACCGCACAGACCTTCGAAGCGTCGTCCGGATACCGTTTCAGGATCGAATAAAAAATGATATAGCCGCCGACGGGCTGACGTGAATAAACGCGACACAGTAACCTCGCAAAAAATAAGGGCTGACATCATGTCAGCCCTTGCGATTATAACGGGTCTACTTTCAGGCAGGAAACCGCATGTCGGAAACTGCCTTCGAGAACCGGTCGCGTTTTTGCACATTCCGGCCCGGCCATTGGGCAGCGCGTGCGGAAGACGCAGCCTGACGGTGGGTTAATCGGTGAGGGTAATTCCCCTTCCAGAAGCTGGATGGTTTTATTCTTTTCCAGATCCGGATCGGGGATCGGCACCGCGGACATCAGCGCTCTGGTGTATGGGTGCAATGGATTATGGTATACCTCGTCATAGGTGCCCAGCTCCACGGCATGCCCCAGATACATCACCAGCACGCGGTCAGAAATGTGTTTCACCACGGCCAGGTCATGCGCGATAAAGATCAGCGACAGCCCCATTTCGCGCTGCAGCTTCTGCAGCAGGTTAACCACCTGCGCCTGAATGGACACGTCCAGCGCGGAAACCGGCTCATCACAAATAATCAGCTTCGGTTCGAGGATCAGCGCACGGGCAATACCAATACGCTGGCACTGACCGCCGGAGAACTCATGCGGATAGCGGTTGATGAGGTTTGGCAACAGGCCGACTTTCATCATCATTGCCTTAACGCGATCGCGCACTTCCTGACGAGACATCTTTGGATGATAGGTCCGCAGCGGCTCGGCAATAATCTCGCCGATGGTCATACGCGGGTTTAATGATGCCAGCGGATCCTGGAAAATCATCTGGATATCGCTGCGCACCTCGCGCCACTCGTCGGGCTTCATGCCCAGCAGATCTTTACCCAGCCAGGCCACTTTACCGTCGGTGGCTTTGACCAGACCGATAATGGCTCGCGCAAAGGTCGATTTCCCGCAGCCGGATTCACCCACCACGCCAAGGGTTTCCCCTTCGTACAGGCGCAGCGTGACGCCATCCACCGCTTTCAGGGTCTTCGGCGGCTGCCAGAACCACTGTTTGCCGTCTTTAATATCGAAATGCACCTTAAGATCGGCAATTTCGAGCAGCACGTTGCGTTTTTCATCTAATGCGTTCATACCAGCTCCTCCTGCGGCTTAAAGCAGGCGCGCAGACGGCCTGGTGCAAACTCTTCCAGCGGCGGAGCGCTGTTGCAGATTTCCATCGCGTGCGGGCAGCGCGGCTGGAATGGACAGCCTTTCGGCAGACGCAGCAGGTTTGGCGGGTTGCCCGGAATGGTGAGCAGGGATTCCCCTTCCGCATCCAAACGCGGCACCGCATTCAACAGACCAATCGAGTACGGGTGCGCAGGCTGATAGAAGACATCGCGCGCTTTGCCGTATTCCATGGTTCGACCGGCGTACATCACCAGCACTTTGTCGCAGATGCCGGCCACCACGCCCAGGTCGTGGGTGATCATGATAATCGCCGTGTTGAACTCGCGCTTAAGCTCGTTCAACAGGGTCATGATTTGCGCCTGAACGGTAACGTCCAGCGCGGTGGTAGGTTCATCGGCAATCAGCAGCTTAGGCCTGCACAGCAGCGCCATCGCAATCATCACGCGCTGACGCATACCGCCAGAAAACTCGTGCGGGAACATGCGCATACGCTTACGCGCTTCCGGCATTTTCACCGCATCGAGCATTTTGACCGACTCTTCAAAAGCTTCGGCTTTGCCCAGGCCTTTGTGCAGCATCAGGACTTCCATCAGCTGCTCGCCGACGCGCATATACGGGTTCAGCGAGGTCATAGGATCCTGGAAAATCATCGAGATCTGCTCAGCGCGCAGCTTGTTCAGCTCGTGTTCTGGCAGGTTAAGGATTTCACGACCGTTGAATTTCGCGGAACCGCCAATCACGCCGTTTGCGGCCAGCAGGCCCATCAGCGCAAAGGCTGTCTGGGATTTTCCTGAACCGGATTCCCCTACGATCCCCAGCGTTTCACCCGCGCGCAGGTTGAAGTTGAGATCGTTGACGGCGGTAACATCCCCGTCCGGCGTTTTAAAGGTCACGCGGAGGTCTTTCACATCCAGCAGAAGATTATTCTGCTGTTGCGCCTGTGGCGCAGTGGCCGTTTCAATAATTGTCATGACGGCGCTCCTTAACGGTCTTTCGGGTCGAGGGCATCACGCAGGCCATCGCCGATAAAGTTAAAACAAAACAGGGTGACGACCAGGAAACCCGCCGGATAAAGCAGCAGCCACGGTGAAACTTCCATCGAGTTTGCGCCATCGCTCAGCAGCGCGCCCCAGCTGCTCAGAGGCTCTTGTGTACCGAGACCCAGGAAGCTCAGGAAAGATTCAAACAGGATCATGCTTGGTACCAGCAGTGAGGCATAAACCACCACCACGCCCAGCACGTTAGGAACGATATGGCGAACCACGATATTCCCGGTGGACACACCGCCAACCTGTGCAGCTTCGATAAACTCTTTGCGTTTGAGGCTCAGCGTCTGGCCGCGAACAATACGCGCCATATCCAGCCAGGAAACCATCCCGATAGCCACGAAGATCAGCAGGATATTCTGGCCGAAGAAGGTCACCAGCAGTATGACGAAGAACATAAACGGGAAGGAGTTCAGGATTTCCAGCAGACGCATCATTACCGAGTCTATTTTGCCGCCGAGGTAGCCGGAAAGTGAACCATAGAGCGTACCCACGATCACCGCGACCAGCGCGGCAGCAATACCGACCATCAGCGAGATACGGCCACCGATAGCGACACGCACCAGCAGGTCGCGTCCCGAGGAGTCCGTGCCAAAATAGTGGCCTGATTCCATATCCGGCGCGCTGGACATCATGCCCCAGTCGGTGTCGAAATAGGTAAATTGCGACAGCATCGGCGCCAGGGTCACAAACAGCGCGATGATCACCAGAACAACCAGACTGGCAACCGCTGCACGGTTGTGCATAAAGCGACGGCGCGCATCCTGCCAGAGGCTACGACCTTCTACTTCCAGTTTTTCACTGAAGTTTTCCAGCGCCTCGCTGTTTTTCTTACTCAACATCATGGCGTGCTCCAGCGTTAGTAACGAATTTTCGGGTCGATGACGGCGTACAGCACATCGACAATAGCGTTAAAGAGAATGGTCAGCGCACCGACGAGAATGGTCAGGCTCAGCACCAGCGAATAGTCGCGGTTGAGCGCGCCGTTAACGAACAGCTGACCAATGCCAGGCAGGCCGTAGATTGTTTCGATAACCATAGAGCCGGTGATGATCCCAACGAATGCCGGTCCCATATAGGAGAGCACGGGCAACAGCGCCGGTTTGAGCGCGTGGCGGAAGATAATCCGACGCATCGGCAGCCCTTTAGCGCGCGCGGTACGAATGAAGTTCGAGTGCAGCACTTCGATCATTGAACCACGGGTGATACGCGCGATACTGGCGATGTACGCCAAAGATAATGCCACCATTGGCAAAATCATGAACTTCAATGCCCCGCCGTTCCAGCCGCCGCCAGGCAGCCACTTCAGCGTGATGGAAAATATCATCACCAGTAATGGCGCGACAACGAAGCTGGGTATCACTACCCCGGTCATTGCCACCCCCATTACGGCATAATCCCATTTGGTATTTTGTCTGAGCGCGGCGATAACGCCTGCGGTGACCCCGAAAACGATGGCCAGAATGAATGCCGCAGCACCCAACTTAGCCGAAACCGGGAAGCTGGACGCGACCAGGTCGTTAACGGAATAGTCTTTATATTTAAATGACGGTCCAAAATCACCGTGGGCCAGCTGCTTCAGGTAATTGAAGTACTGGGTGGAGATAGGATCGTTCAAGTGGTATTTCGCTTCGATATTCGCCATGACTTCAGGCGGCAGCGTACGCTCACCGGTAAATGGACTGCCCGGCGCAAGACGCATCATGAAGAAGGAAATCGTGATGAGAATAAATAGCGTTGGAATCGCTTCAAGACAGCGACGTAGGATAAATTTCAACATTGCCCGTACCTTCTGGCGTGTGCCTATATTATGTGACGTTGGTTAGACACCGTGGGGCGAGCATGCCCGCCCCACTCATTGCCATTAATGCTTGATAATATACAAGTTTTTAACGTAGATATTATCCATCGGGTCTTTACCGGTATACCCACCTACCCACGGTTTCACCAGACGGGCGTTAACGTAGTAGTAAACCGGAACGATCGCGGAATCTTTATCCAGCTGCTGCTCGGCTTGAGAGTACAGTTCTTTACGCTGTGCTTCGTCAGTGGTTTTCAGCGTGTCGGCGATCAGCTTGTCGAACGCCGGGCTCTTATAGTGAGCGGTGTTGTTCGAGCTGTCGCTCAGCATGGTGTTCAGGAAGGAGGTCGGTTCGTTATAGTCCGCACACCAGCCAGCACGAGCCACATCAAAGGTGCCCTGATGACGGCTGTCGAGGAAGGTTTTCCACTCCTGGTTCTCCAGCTTCACGTTCGCGCCCAGGTTCTTTTTCCAGATTGAGGCAACGGCGATAGCCAGTTTTTTGTGCAGATCGGAAGTGTTGTAGAGCAGGCTGAAGGTCAGCGGCTTATCTGCAGTGTAGCCCGCTTCGGCCAGCAGTTTCTTCGCTTCCGCGTTACGCTGTTCCTGAGTCTGTTTGAACCACTCTGGCTCGGTCAGTTTTGCGCCATCGGTGTATGGAGGGGTATAGCTGTACGCTGGCAGATCGCCCTGGTTTTTCACTTTGTTCACGATGATATCGCGATCCAGTGCCAGCTTCAGCGCGGTACGGACACGTACGTCGGTGAACGGTGCTTTCTGGTTGTTGATTTCATAGTAATAGGTGCACAGGTACGGATCGACGTGAACTTCTTTAGGGATCTCTTTTTTCAGTTTCTGGAACAGTTCAATCGGCATGTTGTTATAGGTCATGTCGATTTCACCGCTGCGGTAGCGGTTAACGTCAGTCACTTCGGACGAAATTGGCAGATAGGTAACCTGATTAATAACGGTTTTAGCGTTGTCCCAATACTGCGGGTTACGCTCAAGCACCATACGCTCGTTGACCACCCAGTCTTTCAGCTTATAGGCACCGTTGGTCACGATATTGGCAGGCTGGGTCCATTTTTCACCAAATTTTTCCACGGCGGATTTTGGTACCGGAGAAACGGACGGGTGAACCAGCAGCTTATAGAAGTACGGAACAGGTTCGCTCAACGTCACTTCAAAGGTATTGGCATCGATCGCTTTTACGCCCAGATCGGTTACAGGTTTTTTGCCCGCGATGATGTCATCAATATTGGCGATGTGGCCATATTGCAGGTAGCTCGCATACGGAGAGGCGGTGGTTGGATTCGCCAGACGCTGCCAGCTGTAAACGAAATCTTCGGCTGTGACCGGTGTACCGTCGGACCATTTCGCATCTTTACGCAGATGGAAGGTCCAGACTTTGAAATCTTTGTTTTCCCATTTTTCTGCTACACCCGGCGCCGGGTGGCCGTCTACGTCTGTCACCAGCAGGCCTTCGAACAGGTCGCGGTTAACGTTAGACTCAGGAACACCTTCAATTTTGTGCGGGTCGAGAGACTGAACTTCCGCACCGTTGTTACGCACCAGCGTCTGTTTCTCCGCCAGTTGAACACCTGCAGGAACGTCCGCAGCCATTGCAGCGTTGCCCGCGATTAGCGCAGTTAAAATCCCCGCCGCTACCAGATTTTTTTTTGTGATGATGGACATTGTGTTGGTACTCCACTCATTATAATGACTGGCCTTCGCCAGCTGTGTAATCCCCTGTTGGGGCCTGTACAGCGCAGGAGTTTTTTTTTGCTGCTGTCAGGTTCTTCTTTTACTGCTTGCTATCACCGACTTTTTTATTACTGACCGCTCGTATGGCCGTCTTGCGTCGATTCTTAACAGGCCTCCCCTGTTTGAGACCTGCGATGGATATCTGAGAAGAGAACCATATGAAAATAATTCTCATCTGCTTGTTTTATGCTGCAAAATATTAGGCCGGAAAGTATCAAATGGCGTAAACGCGCGCCAATACATTTTGCAAATTTGTTAAGCAATTCTCTTTTACGGTGAGTACCGCATCGTTGAGGGCAGCCCTGCCAGACATCGAACATCGACAAAAAAGCATGATATTCAACAAGATAGAGAAAATTTTCTCTACACGCGCGTCGCTGCGCTATCATCGAGTGATTTTGTACAAAAATTTAACAACTGGTTATTATTTAGCACATTCATCTAGGTGAATGTTGAATTTACTAATATCATTTCGGTTATCTCTCAGCAAGCCCCAGAGTATCATGTGAGTAAAATAACAGATCGATCGAAGGTTTTCTGCGCAGGCGGGTTTGGCGGGAATTAATAACTTATTGAAATACAAGCAATGAACATTATTAGTAGAATTTATTATGATATGTGAGCATTTCAACTTTAGTTATAGGATTTACCGATAATGACGTAAAAAAACGGAGCCGTGGCTCCGTTCTTTCATACGAAATATCAGTGCAGCAAACCGGGGAAAATGCTTTTAATTCCCGTAACGATGAATTCAATCCCTAACGCCATCAACAGCAGGCCCATAATACGCGTTATGACGTTAATGCCCGTCTGCCCCAACAGGCGCACCAGCCAGGGCGCCATGCGGAATACCCCCCAACAGCAGAGCGCGAAAATGGCAATGGCGACGGAAAAACCAATCAGGTGCATCAAGCTATGGTAACGCGTGCCCCAGACAATGGTTGAACTGATGGCGCCAGGGCCAGCCATGAGCGGTAAGGCCAGCGGCACCACGCCAATACTTTCGCGGATGGCGGTTTCTGACTTCTCCTGTTTGTTCTGTTTATCCTCGCCCAGCTTACCGCTGATCATGGACATCGCGATGGTCACGACCAGGATCCCCCCCGCTATGCGGAAAGAGTCAATCGAAATCCCGAAGAGCTGGAGAATGGCATCCCCAAGAAAAAGGGAGGTGAGCAATATGATAGCCACTGACAGGTTAGCGGTGAGGTTGGTCTTATTCCTGGCCGCCGCCGTCTGGTAACTCGTCATACTAATGAAGACAGGAATGATCCCCACCGGGTTGACCAGGGCAAACAAACCAATAAAAAATTTAAAATACGTTGGAAAATCAAAGAGCGTTTGGATCACGTTTTGCTCCGCTTATACACATGCCCGGGACTGACAATTTGTCATGAGAAATCGCGCTGAAGATACCCTTTTTATTAGCATACTTCACTCGAAATCTGTGGCAAAACGTTATCATTTCAGGATGTTAAACATATGTATAATCAATGATAGCGCTGCTTCCATTACTTACGTAATTATTTAACACTTGAAAAATCTCAACGAAATAACCCTGCTGAAAGGTATCAGCTTGGGGGAAAATTGACGCAGATCATGATTTCCGTACTCAGAAGTGAGTAATCTTGGTTACGCCCCCAGGGAGATCACCTGACAAAAAGGGATGATGCTAAGGTAAGGCTCTTTTAGTAAATTAGTGTGCTGACGCAGAAAGTAACTCTTTGTTTTACTTTATGTTACGCAAGTCGTATCGGCTCTGTCTATACTGTGTGACGTATCGAGCGCTGGTTTACTAAAAGAGTTTAAACATTATCAGGAGAGCATTATGGCTGTTACTAATATCGCTGAACTGAACGCCCTCGTCGAGCGCGTTAAAAAAGCCCAGCGTGAATATGCCAATTTCACCCAAGAACAGGTTGATAAAATCTTCCGCGCGGCCGCACTGGCTGCTGCAGATGCTCGAATCCCTCTCGCTAAAATGGCCGTTGCCGAATCCGGTATGGGTATCGTAGAAGATAAAGTGATCAAAAACCACTTTGCTTCTGAGTATATCTACAACGCCTATAAAGATGAGAAAACCTGTGGCGTGCTGTCTGAAGACGACACCTTCGGTACCATCACCATCGCTGAACCTATCGGCATCATCTGCGGTATTGTTCCGACCACTAACCCAACGTCTACAGCTATCTTCAAATCACTGATTAGCCTGAAGACCCGTAACGCAATCATCTTCTCTCCACACCCACGTGCGAAAGACGCGACCAACAAAGCTGCAGATATTGTCCTGCAGGCGGCGATCGCTGCTGGCGCACCAAAAGATCTGATTGGCTGGATCGACCAACCTTCCGTTGAGCTCTCCAATGCGCTGATGCACCACCCGGACATTAACCTGATTCTGGCGACCGGTGGTCCAGGCATGGTTAAAGCCGCATACAGCTCCGGTAAACCTGCGATCGGTGTGGGCGCCGGTAACACCCCTGTTGTTATCGACGAAACCGCTGACATCAAACGTGCCGTTGCGTCTGTACTGATGTCTAAAACCTTCGATAACGGCGTGATCTGTGCATCTGAACAGTCTGTTGTTGTTGTCGATTCCGTGTACGACGCTGTTCGTGAACGTTTCGCCAGCCACGGCGGCTACCTGCTGCAGGGCAAAGAGCTGAAAGCGGTTCAGGACATTATCCTGAAAAATGGCGCATTGAACGCTGCTATCGTAGGTCAGCCGGCTTACAAAATTGCTGAGCTCGCAGGCTTTACCGTTCCGGCAACCACCAAAATTCTGATCGGTGAAGTGAAAGTTGTCGACGAAAGCGAGCCGTTTGCACATGAAAAACTGTCTCCAACGCTTGCCATGTACCGTGCGAAAGATTTCGAAGACGCGGTAGAGAAAGCCGAGAAACTGGTTGCCATGGGCGGTATCGGTCACACGTCTTGTCTGTACACCGACCAGGACAACCAGCCAGAACGCGTTGCTCACTTCGGTCAGATGATGAAAACTGCACGTATCCTGATTAACACCCCTGCTTCTCAGGGTGGTATCGGTGACCTGTACAACTTCAAACTCGCACCTTCCCTGACTCTGGGTTGTGGTTCCTGGGGTGGTAACTCCATCTCTGAAAACGTTGGTCCAAAACACCTGATCAACAAGAAAACCGTTGCTAAGCGAGCTGAAAACATGTTGTGGCACAAACTTCCGAAATCTATCTACTTCCGCCGTGGCTCACTGCCAATCGCGCTGGATGAAGTGATTACTGATGGCCACAAACGTGCGCTCATCGTGACTGACCGTTTCCTGTTCAACAACGGCTACGCTGACCAGATCACCTCTGTGCTGAAAGCGGCCGGCGTTGAAACTGAAGTGTTCTTTGAAGTTGAAGCTGACCCTACCCTGAGCGTTGTGCGTAAAGGTGCTGAGCTGGCTAACTCCTTCAAACCAGATGTGATTATTGCACTGGGTGGTGGTTCCCCAATGGACGCCGCGAAAATCATGTGGGTCATGTACGAGCACCCTGAAACCCACTTCGAAGAACTGGCGCTGCGCTTTATGGATATCCGTAAACGTATCTACAAGTTCCCGAAAATGGGCGTAAAAGCGAAAATGATCGCGGTAACAACCACTTCCGGTACCGGTTCAGAAGTTACGCCATTCGCGGTAGTAACGGACGATGCAACAGGTCAGAAATATCCACTGGCTGACTATGCACTGACCCCAGACATGGCTATCGTTGATGCGAACCTGGTTATGGAGATGCCGAAGTCACTGTGTGCGTTCGGTGGTCTGGATGCGGTAACTCACGCCCTGGAAGCTTACGTTTCTGTGCTGGCATCTGAGTTCTCTGACGGTCAGGCTCTGCAGGCGTTGAAACTGCTGAAGGAAAACCTGCCAGCGTCCTACAACGAAGGGGCTAAAAACCCGGTAGCACGTGAACGCGTTCACAGCGCAGCAACCATCGCCGGTATCGCGTTTGCGAACGCCTTCCTGGGTGTTTGCCACTCTATGGCGCACAAACTGGGTTCTCAGTTCCACATTCCTCACGGTCTGGCGAACGCCCTGTTGATCAGCAACGTTATCCGTTATAACGCTAACGACAACCCAACCAAGCAGACTGCTTTCAGCCAGTACGACCGTCCGCAAGCGCGTCGTCGTTATGCTGAAATCGCAGACCACCTTGGTCTGAGCGCACCGGGCGACCGTACTGCCGCGAAGATTGAGAAACTGCTGGCATGGCTGGAAAGCCTGAAAGCTGAGCTGGGTATTCCTAAATCTATCCGTGAAGCAGGCGTTCAGGAAGCTGACTTCCTCGCTCATGTCGATAAGCTGTCTGAAGATGCATTCGATGACCAGTGTACTGGTGCTAACCCGCGCTACCCACTGATCTCCGAGCTGAAGCAGATTCTGCTGGATACCTACTACGGTCGTGAATTCAAAGAAGGTGACGTTGCCGCTGTGAAAACAGAAGTTCCTGTCATCAAAGCTGACAAGAAAGCGAAGAAAAGCGCTTAATTGACCGCAGCAGATGAAAAACCCGCCTTATGGCGGGTTTTTTTATGCCTGAATAATGAGGCGGATGTTATTTTCTGTTGTCGTGCTGAATCGCCGTCAGCGAGCCTACAGCTAGCGCTTCTTTATAATGCTTACGACAGACCGAAACATAGCGTTCATTACCGCCTATCACCACCTGCTCACCATCTGCATAAGGTTTCCCGGCCTGGTCGAGGCGAAGCACCATGCTGGCTTTGCGACCGCAGAAGCAGATTGTTTTCAATTCGACAAGCTTATCCGACCAGGCGAGCAAATACTGGCTACCGGCAAAGAGCTCACCGCGGAAATCAGTACGCAGGCCGTAACACAGCACGGGAATATCGAGCTCATCGACCACCTCTGAAAGGGCATGAACCTGTTCACGCGTCAGGAACTGGCACTCATCTACCAGAACACAGTGAATGGGCTTAACAGCGTGTTCTGTGCGAATGTCCTCAAACAGATCGGTTTTCGGGTTAAACAGTCTGGCAGGCGACGAGAGCCCTATTCTGGAACTTACCTTCCCTGCGCCAAAGCGATCGTCAATTTCAGCCGTATAAACAACGCTACGCATCCCCCGCTCCTGGTAATTGTACGAGGATTGCAGCAACGCGGTGGATTTCCCGGCATTCATAGCCGAATAGTAGAAATAAAGTTGTGCCATTGGCCGTAAAACCCCAATCAATGTGTAATATTCCCGATGATTCATTGTACCATAATTTGTCTGGTCATAAGCGATGTAGCACGCAGGGGAAGCGTTTCAGCGCGGAGTTCACAACCTTCTTTTTGTGAAAATAGCCCGTTAAAACATGAAGTAAACCCCTTCAATCCGGCCAATATGTTATATGTTCACCCAAACATAACACTGCTTTTTATAGTGGAATCCCCGTTCTTTAAAATTCACTATTTATTAACTATTTCAGTCTTAACATCACGGCGCGGAACTAATACAAAAGGCTGATACTTCTCCGCCGCAACTATAATTCCTGCGGTAAATGTCACAAAAAAAAGAGGCAATCGGCCGGGTTCAGCCGGGTTAGCTGATAACAAACGAGACTGTGGGGTGATGAAATTTAAGTTAGCGTAATTAATAATAGCGGCATTATTTAGTATTTTTTGAATTCCTTACATTCCTGGCTATTGCACAACTGAATTTATGGCTCTATTATTAGGTCAACAAACCACCCCCCATTATAAGTTTGAGATTACTACAATGAGCGAAGCACTTAAAATTCTGAACAACATCCGTACTCTTCGTGCGCAGGCAAGAGAATGCACCCTCGAAACGCTTGAAGAAATGCTGGAAAAATTAGAAGTTGTAGTTAATGAACGTCGTGAAGAAGAAAGCGCAGCAGCTGCTGAAATCGAAGAACGCACTCGTAAACTGCAGCAATATCGTGAAATGCTGATTGCTGATGGTATCGATCCAAATGAATTGCTGAACAGCATGGCTGCAGCTAAAACCGGTACTAAAGCCAAGCGTGCTGCACGTCCTGCTAAATATAGCTACGTTGACGAGAACGGCGAAACTAAAACCTGGACTGGCCAGGGCCGCACTCCTGCTGTTATCAAGAAAGCCATGGACGAACAAGGTAAACAGCTGGACGACTTCCTGATCAAGGATTAATCCTGCAGTATTCAGAAAAATCCCGCGTAATGCGGGATTTTTTTTAACCTAAATTTGGCGCAAACATCCCCTTACATTCTGTCATAAAGCATTATTTGGCAATTTTAATAACTGTACTTAGAGACAGGTTTCAGAAGTGTTTAGGGCATAAAAAAACCGGTGGGCAGCGCCTCACCGGTTTCGGACATATGTAACCGTGGCTTATTTCTTAATACCTACGTTCTCTTTCAGCCAGGTTTTAAATTCTTCACCAAGAGTATTATGGCGAATACCATATTCAACAAACGCCTGCATATAACCAAGCTTATTACCGCAGTCATGGCTCTTACCTTTCATATGGTAGGCCTCAACGGTCTCTTTCTCGATTAGCATATCAATGGCATCCGTCAGCTGAATCTCATCACCCGCTCCTGGAGGCGTTTTAGCCAGCAGAGGCCAGATTTCAGCGCTCAGGACATAGCGACCTACGACGGCCAGGTTTGAAGGCGCTACGTCGGCTTTAGGCTTCTCTACCACGCCAACCATTGGCACGCTTTCGCCCGGCTCAAGGTTAACGCCTTTGCAGTCAACCACACCGTATGCCGTCACGTCTTCAACAGGCTCAACCATAATCTGGCTGCTACCGGTTTCGTCGAAACGTTTGATCATCTCTGCCAGGTTATCCTGGGAAAGATCGGATTCGTATTCGTCCAGAATTACGTCAGGCAGAATTACCGCTACAGGCTCATCACCTACAACAGGATGTGCACACATAACAGCGTGGCCCAGACCTTTAGCCAGGCCCTGACGAACCTGCATAATGGTAACGTGTGGCGGGCAAATAGACTGAACTTCTTCTAACAGCTGACGCTTAACACGTTTTTCCAGCATGGCTTCAAGTTCAAAGCTTGTATCGAAATGGTTTTCGATAGAGTTTTTAGATGAATGCGTAACCAGCACAATTTCAGTGATGCCGGCTGCGATACATTCATTAACGACATACTGGATTAATGGCTTATCAACCAGAGGCAGCATCTCTTTAGGAATTGCCTTAGTTGCTGGTAACATCCTGGTCCCCAATCCCGCTACCGGGATGACGGCCTTTCTGACTTTCGAATTTAGGGCAGCCATTCAAATTCTCCTGAGCTGTTCAAGTTTTGAACTTTTATGCAATAAATAACGCGTTGAGTATATCAGCCTCGCCCCGCAGTCCGGGTCTGAAAAGAACGCGTTGCCGATCAATTAGGACAAATACGCATGAATCTGGGCAGCGATAGTAGCACTCCGCGTAAAACACAGGTAAAGCAATCTTAAAATTAAGATCCAATTGCTTATTCCGTGGACAACATTAAGCGTAGCCGTCCCCCTGCGCCCCAAATTTGGCACTGCCAGGAGGAACAGCGGTGGCTAATTTGATTAAGATAAGCCGTGCCCAATGTCCCAAGCGGCACACCGTTACTCACCTCAATATGATGTTCACCGGTATTCAGTGAAGCGTTGAGACCTGCTGAGACGAGGATCAGATTTTTTAAACCGCTGTGGTAATAGCCGACCAGCAGCGGGAACTGTCCAGGTAAATTGGCCTGACGAAAAAGCTGGTTTACCTGTTTGAGTAAACTGCCTAACTCCGGCAGCCGTTGTCCCTGATGCGATAACTGTTCCTGCAACAAACCATTAAATAGCGCGCGAAGAAGCAATGCGGCTAATACGCCATTATCCCCCGCACGGGTGACATCCAGAGAATAAAACGCAAGGTCGGAATCAGATAATGGTGCGATATCCAGCACGAGTCCCGGCTGGTCAGCCGCCACCAGCTGGCGATAATTTACGCGGCAATGTGAAATAGTTTGCTGTACAGGCGGCTGAAGTTCTTGCAACAGTTTCGCCGCAGCTGGAGGATCACTCACCAGGGCATCCCAGTCCTGGAAAAGACGCTCCTCTTCCTCTACCCGGGAATTAAACATATTCGGATAAAGGCACGCTAAGACCGTTTCTCGCAGCCGGTTCAGATCCTTGACCGGTTTAAGCAGAATATCCTGGACGCCAAGACGCAATGCTTTGGCGATATCCGCCATATTCTCTGTGGCAGAGATCACCAGAATCGGCGTCTGGTTACCTTCGTTACGCAGATGTTCAACCAGCTTCAGCCCATTCATGCGCGGCATCGCAATGTCGCAAATCATCAAATCGGGCGTAACGCTGATCATTTTTTCCAGGGCGTCGATACCATCTTCAGCCAGTGAAGTAATGGCTCCCAGCGATGATAACCACGAATCCAGTAGCGATCGGAAAACGGGCTCGTCTTCAACAATCAAAATGTGTTTTCCGGCCAATGGCTGCGTCATGGTTCCTCCCCTGGCTGACAGTAACTAAATAGTGGCATGCGATCGGCACTATCGCCTGTCAGATTTTGCTGAAGTAGTCAAAAAAAGGTGCTTAACGTGCGGTCTGCACAAAAGGCAACAATTCGTCCATTTTCTTTTCGACGGCTAACGAGCCCGCTGCGATGGCGGCCTCAGCCCGATGGAAATCAAGAGTAGAGATTTGCGGACAGTACGGCTGAATAAGAATATCCGGAGGGTCGCCTGCCATACGATTGCGCTTGAGGCGATTCTCCAGAACCTGGATTGACGTGGTCATGATTTCTATCGCCGTCGGCGCGGCAACCGAGCGTCGCGCGGCCATACGCCCGATTCGGCCGCGCAGGCGCTCATGCCAGGCCAGTTTCTCGCCCTCGGCATCTTCGCTCTGGAGATTGACCGGCATGAGGTCCTGTTGCATCAGGTGGGCGTCGTGCTGCAGGTCGACGGCAATCACGATATCCGCCCCCATTGCACGAGTCAGAGAGATGGGAACCGGGTTCACGACGCCCCCGTCGACAAGCCAGTAACCGTTGTGTGGAACTGGCGCCATTAGCCCCGGCATGCTGCAGGAGGCGCGCACGGCAAGATGGATATCCCCTTCGGTTAACCACAGTTCGCGTCCCGTGCTGAGGTTCGTCGCGACGGCGCCGAAGGGCATCTGACAATCAGTGAAGTCTTCGAGAGGCATAACCTGACGGAACTGGTTAAAGACGCGTTCGCCGCGCAACAGCCCGCCACGCTGCCACGAGAGGTCCATCAGACGCAGGACGTCCCAGTAGCTGAAGGAACGCACCCATGTCTCAAGTTCAGGAAGCTTCCCGCACGCGTAAGCGGAGCCGACAAGCGATCCTATTGAACAACCCGCGACAATATCTACGTCAATGCCCATCTTGTTTAAGGCATTAATCACGCCGATGTGTGACCATCCCCGGGCTGCACCTGAGCCCAGCGCCAGTCCAATTTTTACCTTTCTCATTAGCCCTGTTTTACTTCCCCTGGATTCCTGACATAGCGTCAACGCAACAGCTCAGTTAACATAGTGCTACCCGAAGCGTTTTACGCCTTTATTTTTTGTTCCAGGAAGAGAATCGTGTCTCAACTCTGCCCTTGTGGTAGCGCTCTGGAGTATAGCCTATGTTGCCAGCGATATCTGTCTGGCGATCAGGTTGCACCAGACCCGTCACACCTCATGCGTTCACGTTACACTGCTTTTGTGATCAAAGACGCAGACTACCTGATTAAAACCTGGCATCCCTCCTGCCACGCTGCCGAATTCAGACAGGACATCGAAGCCGGCTTCGCGAACACGCAGTGGCTCGGCCTCACCGTCTATGAATCCGCAACGGGCAGTCATGTTGATGAAGGTTACGTTAGCTTTGTCGCCCGTTTTAACGAGAATAATAAACCGGGGGCCATTATCGAGCGTTCCCGGTTCTTAAAGGAAAGCGGGCAGTGGTATTATATTGACGGAACGCGCCCACAGTTTGGTCGTAACGATCCCTGCCCGTGTGGTTCAGGTAAAAAATTTAAAAAGTGTTGCGGGCAGTAATGCCTGACAACCCAGACTTCGCAAATACAAACAGGATTTCCCGGCGATGCAATCATTACAACGTAAAGTTCTGCGCACCATCTGTCCCGATCAAAAAGGGCTGATCGCACGAATTACCAACATTTGCTACAAACATGAACTGAATATCGTGCAGAACAACGAGTTCGTTGACCACCGTACCGGCCGCTTCTTTATGCGTACTGAACTCGAGGGTATTTTCAACGACACCACCCTGCTTGCCGATCTCGACAGCGCGCTTCCGGAAGGCTCCGTGCGCGAACTGACCCCAGCCGGTCGACGCCGCATCGTGATCCTGGTGACCAAAGAAGCACACTGTCTTGGCGACCTGCTGATGAAAGCAAACTACGGCGGTCTGGACGTGGAAATAGCTGCCGTTATTGGCAACCATGAGACGCTGCGCACGCTGGTCGAGCGTTTTGATATTCCGTTTGAGCTGGTCAGCCATGAAGGCCATACCCGCGAAGAGCACGACGATCTGATGGCGCAGGCCATTGAAGCGCATAACCCGGACTACGTGGTGCTGGCGAAATACATGCGCGTGTTAACGCCATCCTTCGTGGCGCGTTTCCCGAACAAGATCATCAACATTCATCACTCGTTCCTGCCGGCCTTTATTGGTGCGCGTCCCTACCACCAGGCCTACGAGCGCGGCGTGAAGATCATCGGGGCGACAGCTCACTACGTAAATGACAACCTGGACGAAGGTCCAATCATCATGCAGGACGTGATTCACGTGGACCATACCTACACGGCCGAGGACATGATGCGTGCAGGGCGTGACGTTGAGAAGAACGTGCTCAGTCGCGCTCTGTATCAGGTGCTGGCGCAGCGTGTCTTTGTCTACGGCAACAGAACCATCATTCTTTAATCTTTCGGAAAATGAATTGATTAGCTTTGCGCCTTTACGGATAAAAAGCAGGCAAACAGCTTCATTTACCTAAAGGAATGCTTTACAGGGGCGTCTCATTTGATATGATGCGCCCCGCTTCCAGCAGGAAGCAGGCCAGTAAAAGCATTACCCCGTGGTGGGGTTCCCGAGCGGCCAAAGGGAGCAGACTGTAAATCTGCCGTCATCGACTTCGAAGGTTCGAATCCTTCCCCCACCACCATCTCTCAGCACGACCTCAAAATTTGAATTACCCCTGGTGGGGTTCCCGAGCGGCCAAAGGGAGCAGACTGTAAATCTGCCGTCATCGACTTCGAAGGTTCGAATCCTTCCCCCACCACCATCACTTTCAAACAACTCCAAACCTTACGTGCGCACCATGCATCATGCATTTCCGTAACGGGGAAGGATGAGAAGCTTCGATTAAGGTTCGATTCGAGCGTAGCGAGAAAGCGTTGCCGCAGGCAACGACCCGAAGGGCGAGGCGCAACGCGCCGAGTAATCCTTCCCCCACCACCATCACTTTCAAACAACTCCAAACCTTACGTGCGCACCATGCATCATGCATTTCCGTAACGGGGAAGGATGAGAAGCTTCGATTAAGGTTCGATTCGAGCGTAGCGAGAAAGCGTTGCCGCAGGCAACGACCCGAAGGGCGAGGCGCAACGCGCCGAGTAATCCTTCCCCCACCACCATCACTTTCAAATAACTCCAAACCTCCTTTTTGCACCAGACACCATGCATTTCCGTAACGGGCAAGCCTTCGTAGGCGCGGCCGCCACCCGGCGACAGAAGCCAGAAGCCTACATCGGCGGCAAACGGCGTCTGACCGGCGAACTTTTCACAATTGACGTATTGCACTGGGCATGCTCCGCCAGGCCGTCCAGCAGCACATCCAGCTGCTCTATCGAGCGCACCACCAGCCTAATCACAAAGCAATCTTCCCCGGTGACTTTGTCGCTCTCTATACACTCCGGCATCGCCTGAATGTATTTATCCACCTTATGCAACAACCCCGGCAAAGGCCGCACGCGCACCAGCGCCTGCAGCGTATACCCCAGCGCCGCCAGATTCACCCGTGCGCCATACCCCTGAATCACACCGCGCTCTTCAAGCCTCTTCAGGCGTTCTGCCGTGCTGGGGGAAGTCAGACCGATGCGTCCGCTGAGCACCTTCAAAGACATGCGCGCATCTTCGACCAGACAGGCTAAAATTTGTCGGTCGATATCATCGAGAAGGCATTCCATCCTTTTCACCTAATTTTTAAAAGTGATTTCTTCCTTCAACCTTATATCACTCCTGTAAAACCCGACAGCGATTTTCGACAATATGCACATCAATCAGGAGGTGGATGATGCGTGATTTCCATAAAGGCGTCTGGCAAATGAGCCTGGCGATGTTAATTTCCGGCTCTATCGGTGCGTTTGTTTTACTCAGCGGTCTGCCGGTGACGGAAGTGGTGTTCTGGCGCTGTCTTATCGGGGCAATGGCGCTTTTTATTTTTATCCGGATGAGTCAAAAGCCCTTTAGCCCCCTCACCCGCCCCACGCTGCTGCTGGCTATTCTCGGCGGCGTAGCGCTCGTGGTGAACTGGCTGCTGCTCTTCGCGGCCTATGAACGGATCTCGATTGGTCTTTCGACCGTGGTCTATAACACTCAGCCGTTTATGCTGGTCCTGATGGGGATGTTTTTAGGCGAGCGCGTCAGCCTGGTGAAATGGGGCTGGCTATTCCTCGCCTTTGGCGGCGTGGTGATCTTGCTCTCCAGCGAGCTGACCGGCGCGCACGGCGGTGAATGGCTCGCCGGAATCGGTCTGGCGATGGCCGCGGCTTTCTTCTACGCGGTCACGGCCATTATTGCCCGCAAACTCAGATCCGTTGCGCCGCAGCATATTGCCTTTATCCAGGTGCTGACGGGCGTCGTGATGCTTTTGCCGTTTGCCAGCATGCCGTCATTTTCCGGTGATTTCCCCTGGCCTACCCTGCTGACGCTGGGCATCGTCCATACCGGCATTATGTACCAGCTGCTCTACAGCGCGATCCAGAAGCTGCCTACGCCCATTACCGGCTCCCTGTCGTTTATCTATCCGGTGGTGGCGATCGTTGTCGATAATCTGGTGTTCGGACACTCGCTGAACCTGACCCAGCTGGCGGGCGGCGCGCTGATCCTGTTTGCTGCCGCGGGCAATAACCTGGGCTGGGGCGAAAAAAAACCCCGCGAGTGCGGGGTTGGTATCAAAACGACGAATTAGCGGCGGGCGCGCACAATCTGGTATTTGCGCGTCAGGTACTCCACCGGCGCGCTCCAGATATGCACCAGACGAGAGAACGGGAACAGCACAAACAGCGTCATACCCAGCACAAGGTGAACGCGGAAGATAAACGCCACGCCGTCCAGGTGCTCAGACGCTCCGCCGTGGAAGGTCACCACGGACTGCGCCCAGCCGACCAGCTTCATCATTTCGCTGCCGTCCATATGCTGCGCCGAGAACGGAATGGTCAGCAGGCCCAGCGCACACTGCACCATCAGCAGGGAGAGGATCAGAATGTCCGCTGCGGTCGTGGTCGCACGCACGCGCGGGCTGAACAGACGACGTTTCAGCAACAACAGGCCGCCTACCAGGGTCATCACGCCGCAGGCACCGCCGGCGATCATCGCCATCTTCTGCTTCACCTCGATCGGCAGCCACGCTTCATACATCCAGTGCGGCGTCAGCATCCCCAGGAAGTGACCGGCAAAAATCCCCAGAATACCGATGTGGAACAGGTTAGAGCCCACATGCATCCCTTTGCGATCCAGCATCTGGCTGGAGGCAGCACGCCAGGTGTACTGGCCGTAGTCATAGCGCAGCCAGCTTCCCACCAGGAACACGGTGCCCGCGATATACGGGTAAATGTCAAAGAAGAACATATTCAGGAAGTGCATTAGTGCCGTCCTCCGTTAGAGATATTCAAATATTGCGGGGCAACCGCGCCGGCAAAGCGACGCTGGTGAGCGGAGATTTCAGACTCGCCGCAGTTCTGGTCAGCAAAGAATTTCACCTGCTCTTCTTCCCAGACCGCATCCAGCGCCTGTGGGGTATCGTCGCGGGCTTCATCCGCGATTTTCTCCGCCACTTTTTCACTGTCGACCGCGGCGTTGGCCAGCTTCACCAGCAGATCGAACAGCACCGCATAGCGGCTCCCCCGCTGCTGAAGACGCGCGCCGAGCAGCGCCAGGATCGGAGCGATATCCTGCAGACCGCCCAGCGCCTCCTCTTTCGGCAGCTGCGCCAGGTACTCCAGATAGAGCGGCAGATGGTCCGGCAGTTCGCGGCTGTCGAGCTGCAGGCCGTGCTGTTCATACTGGGCCATCAGGTCCACCATCGCCTGACCGCGGTCACGGGACTCACCGTGAACGTGTTCAAACAGCAGCAGCGAGGTCGCACGCCCCCGGTCAAACAGCTGGCTGTAGTCCGACTGGGCATCCAGAAGGTCGCGCGCCAGCAGATCGCGGAGGAAAACGCCAAGCCGCTGGGCATCGTCTTTATCCAGGTTTTCAGATGACGCGAGTGCATCAAAGAGTTCCTGCTGATGCTGCGCAAGCGCAGCATCCGGGTACTCGAGCAGACGCGAAACAATGACGAGTTCAATCATTGGTGCGGCTCCGTTTTGCTGGTCACATCCATGGCATCGATGCGGCGGCTGTTGAACAGGTTGAATTTGCTGTCTGACCCGTGGCAACCGTCACCAAAGGTAAAGCCACAGCCATTTTTTTCCGGGAAGGCTTCGCGGGCCAGCTCGCGGTGGCTGCTCGGCACCACGAATCGGTCTTCGTAGTTCGCAATCGCCAGATAGCGGTACATCTCCTGCGCCTGCGCTTCGGTCAGACCGACCTCTTTCAGCGCGCGGGTATCGGTCACACCGTCTACGGTTTCAGCACGTTTGAAGTGGCGCATCGCCAGCATACGCTTCAGCGCGAGCAGGACCGGCTGGGTGTCCCCTGCGGTCAACAGGTTCGCCAGGTACTGAACCGGGATACGCAGGCTTTCAACGTCCGGCAGGATGCCGTTGCTGCCCAGCTCGCCCGCGTCAGCCGCGGACTGAATCGGCGACAGCGGCGGCACGTACCAGACCATCGGCAGGGTGCGGTATTCCGGGTGCAGCGGCAGCGCGAGCTTCCAGTCCATCGCCATTTTGTACACCGGTGACTGCTGCGCCGCATCAATCACGCTCTGCGGCACGCCGTCCTTTAACGCCTGCTCAATCACCTTCGGATCGTTCGGATCGAGGAACACGTCCAGCTGACGCTGATACAGATCTTTCTCGTGCTCGGTGCTGGCGGCGTTTTCAATCGCGTCCGCGTCATACAGCAGCACGCCGAGGTAGCGAATACGGCCTACGCAGCTTTCTGAGCAGACGGTCGGCATTCCGGCTTCGATACGCGGGTAGCAGAAAATGCACTTCTCAGACTTGCCGCTCTTCCAGTTGAAGTAGATTTTTTTGTACGGGCAGCCGGTGATGCACATTCGCCAGCCGCGGCACTTGTCCTGGTCGATCAGCACGATGCCGTCTTCTTCACGCTTGTAGATGGCGCCGCTCGGGCAGGTCGCCACGCACGCCGGGTTGAGGCAGTGCTCGCACAGGCGCGGCAGATACATCATGAAGGTGTTTTCGAACTGGCCGTACATCGCCTTCTGCATGTTCTCGAAGTTCTGGTCTTTGGCGCGTTTCTCGAACTCGCCGCCCAGAATCTCTTCCCAGTTTGGACCGCTGGTAATTTTGTCCATGCGCTGACCGGTGATCAGCGAGCGAGGACGGGCGATCGGCTGGTGCTTGCTTTCCGGCGCGTTGTGCAGGTTCTGGTAGTCGTAGTCAAACGGCTCGTAGTAATCGTCGATGCCCGGCAGGTGCGGGTTAGCGAAGATTTTACCCAGCAGCATCGCGCGGTTACCCATGCGCGGCTGCAGCTTGCCGTTGATTTTACGGATCCAGCCGCCCTTCCACTTCTCCTGGTTTTCCCAGTCGGTCGGGAAGCCGGTGCCCGGCTTGCTTTCCACGTTGTTGAACCAGGCGTACTCCATACCTTCACGGCTGGTCCAGACGTTTTTACAGGTGACCGAGCAGGTATGACAGCCGATGCATTTATCCAGATTCAGCACCATGCCGACTTGTGAACGAATTTTCATTTTACGCTCTCCTGTACCTGGTCATTACCTTCGCCGTCTAACCAGTTAATATTCTTCATCTTACGTACCACCACGAACTCATCGCGGTTCGATCCTACGGTGCCGTAGTAGTTAAAGCCGTAGGCCAGCTGCGCATAGCCGCCGATCATGTGGGTCGGCTTCGGCGTAATGCGGGTCACAGAGTTGTGGATCCCGCCGCGCTGCTCGGTAATTTCTGACCCCGGCAGGTTAACGATACGTTCCTGCGCGTGGTACATCATGGTCATCCCGGCCGGTACGCGCTGGCTCACCACCGCGCGCGCCGTCAGGGCACCGTTGCTGTTGAACACTTCGATCCAGTCGTTATCTTCGATCCCCAGGTCTTTGGCGTCCGTTTCGCTCATCCAGACAATCGGACCGCCGCGAGACAGGGTCAGCATCAGCAGGTTGTCGCTGTAGGTGGAGTGGATACCCCACTTCTGGTGCGGCGTCAGGAAGTTAAGCGCCTTCTCAGGATTACCGTTCGATTTCGCGCCCATCACGGCTTTCACAGAGCGGGTGTCGATTGGCGGACGGTAGACCAACAGGCTTTCACCGAAGTCGCGCATCCACTGGTGATCCTGATACAGCGACTGACGGCCTGACAGGGTGCGCCATGGGATCAGCTCATGAACGTTGGTGTAGCCCGCGTTATAGGACACGTGCTCATCTTCCAGGCCTGACCAGGTAGGGCTGGAGATAATCTTGCGCGGCTGCGCCTGAATATCGCGGAAGCGGATTTTCTCTTCCTCTTTATTCGTCGCCAGGTGCGTATGGTCGCGACCGGTGAACTCGCTCAGCGCCGCCCAGGCTTTGACGGCAACGTGGCCGTTGGTTTCCGGGGCCAGGGTCAGGATCATCTCTGCCGCATCAATCGCCGTGTTCAGCATGGGCTGGCCTTTCGCCGGGCCGTCCGCTTTGGTGTAGTTGAGCTTGCGCAGCAGATCCATTTCGCTCTGGGTGTTCCAGGCGATCCCTTTCCCGCCGTTACCGATTTTCTCCATCAGCGGGCCGATAGAGGTAAAGCGCTCGTAGGTTGCCGGGTAGTCGCGTTCAACCGGAATAATGTGCGGTGCGGTCACGCCCGGGATCAGGTCGCATTCACCTTTTTTCCAGTCCTTCACGTCCAGCGGCTGCGCCAGTTCGGCGGCGGAGTCGTGCTGGATTGGGAGCGTCACCACGTCGGTCTCTTTGCCGAGGTGCCCAACGCAGACTTCGGAGAATTTCTTCGCGATGTCTTTGTAGATATCCCAGTCGCTTTTCGATTCCCACGCCGGGTCAACGGCCGCAGACAGCGGATGAATAAACGGATGCATATCCGAGGTATTCATGTCGTCTTTTTCGTACCAGGTCGCGGTTGGCAGCACGATGTCGGAGTACAGGCAGGTGCTGGACAGACGGAAGTCGAGCGTCACCACCAGATCCAGCTTGCCGTCGAGACCGTTGTCTTTCCACTCCACCTCTTCCGGCTTCACGCCGCCCTGCTTGCCGAGATCTTTCCCCTGGATACCGTTTTCGGTACCGAGCAGGTATTTCAGCATGTACTCGTGGCCTTTGCCGGACGAGCCCAGCAGGTTGGAACGCCAGATGAACAGGTTACGCGGATGGTTTTTACCGTTCTCCGGCTGTTCAGCAGCGAAGCGGATGGAGCCATCCTTCAGGGATTTCACGGTGTAATCCACCGGTGACATGCCCGCCTGCTTCGCCGCTTCCGCAATGCGCAGCGGGTTAGTGCCCAGCTGCGGCGCAGACGGCAGCCAGCCCATGCGCTCGGCGCGCACGTTGAAGTCAATCAGGTGGCCGCTGTAGCGGGATTTATCCGCCATCGGCGACAGCAGCTCCTGCGCGGTGACCGTCTCGTAGCGCCACTGGCTGGAGTGGTTATAGAAGTAGGAGGTGCTGTTCATATGGCGTGCCGGACGCTGCCAGTCGAGGGCAAACGCCAGCGGCTGCCAGCCGGTCTGCGGACGCAGTTTTTCCTGGCCGACGTAGTGCGCCCAGCCGCCGCCGCTCTGACCGACGCAGCCGCAGAAGATCAGCATGTTGATCAGACCGCGATAGTTCATATCGAGGTGATACCAGTGGTTCAGACCCGCGCCGACGATGATCATCGAACGGCCGTGCGTTTTGTCCGCGTTTTCAGCGAACTCACGGGCGATACGGGTAATATGCGCGCGTGGCACGCCGGTGATCTGCTCCGCCCATGCCGGGGTGTAGGCCTTCACGTCGTCATAGCCGGTTGCGCAGTTTTCATCGCCCAGACCGCGCTCCAGACCGTAGTTCGCCATGGTCAGGTCATAAACGGTGGTGACCAGCGCGGTAGAACCGTCGGCCAGCTGCAGGCGCTTAACCGGCAGCTTGTGCATCAGAACGTTTTTCAGTTCGACCTTGTTGAAGTGCTCGGAACCTTCACCGCCGAAGTACGGGAACCCGACCTCGGCGATCTCGTCCTGGCTGCCCAGCATGCTCAGGCGAAGCTCCGTCTCTTCGCCGGTGGTGCCGTTGCGTTGCTCAAGGTTCCACTTGCCCTTCTCGCCCCAGCGGAAGCCGATAGAGCCGTTTGGCGCCACCAGCTCGCCGTTGCTGTTATACGCAACGGTTTTCCACTCAGGGTTATTTTCCTGGCCCAGCGAATCCACCAGATCGGCCGCGCGCAGCGTGCGGCCCGCGGCATAGTAGCCCTCACGCTCTTCCAGCATCACCAGCATCGGCATGTCGGTGTAGCGGCGAACGTAGTCGGTGAAGTACTGGCTTGGCTTATCGAGGTGGAATTCACGCAGCATGACGTGTCCCATCGCCATCGCCATCGCGGCGTCGGTACCCTGTTTCGGCGCCAGCCACAGATCGCAAAGCTTGGCGATTTCCGCGTAATCAGGGGTGACCGCCACGGTTTTAGTGCCTTTGTAACGGACTTCGGTAAAGAAGTGCGCGTCCGGCGTGCGGGTCTGAGGAACGTTTGAGCCCCAGGCGATGATGTAGCTGGAGTTGTACCAGTCCGCAGACTCCGGCACGTCGGTCTGCTCGCCCCAGGTCTGCGGAGACGCAGGCGGCAGGTCGCAGTACCAGTCGTAGAAGCTCAGGCAGGTACCGCCGATCAGCGACAGATAGCGCGCCCCGGAGGCGTAAGAGACCATCGACATCGCCGGGATAGGCGAGAAGCCCGCCACGCGGTCAGGACCGTAGGTTTTAACGGTGTAGACGTTGGAGGCGGCAATCAGCTCGTTTACCTCTTTCCATGAGGAGCGAACGAAACCACCGCGACCGCGAGCCTGCTTGAAGCTTTTTGCTTTGTCAGCGTCTTCAATGATGGACGCCCAGGCATCAACCGGATCGCTGTGCTGCGCTTTCGCCTCACGCCACATTTTCATCAGGCGCTTACGCATCAGCGGGTATTTCAGACGGTTGGCGCTGTAGAGATACCAGGAGTAGCTGGCACCGCGCGGGCAGCCGCGCGGTTCGTGGTTTGGCATATCCGGGCGGGTGCGCGGATAGTCGGTCTGCTGCATTTCCCAGGTCACCAGACCGTTTTTAACGAAAATCTTCCAGCTACATGAGCCAGTACAGTTCACGCCGTGGGTCGAACGGACGACTTTGTCATGCTGCCAGCGCTGGCGGTAACCGTCTTCCCAGTCCCGGTTGGTATCCAGAACCTGGCCGTGCCCATCGGCAAAAGTTTCACCCTTCTGTTTGAAGTAGCGAAACCGGTCCAAAAATTTGCTCATCGGGTATCTCCTGTGTGGAGCCTGTGGCTCTCTAAATCGACATTGCTGATTTGCAGCGAAGGTAACGCCCTGAAAGAGGGGGAGAATTGATAACGATCAAGACGAGGAGGGACTTTCAGGCGAGGGGTTACACCCAATACCACCAAAGCGGTATCTTCAAAAATTTCATATCATCATGAAATATATAATTATTTTTATTTTATCGTACAAAAAGCAAGTCAAAATTTAACCTCTCAGGTATTAAGGGGTAGACCCACCTGCAAAGCGATGGCGATCGCAATGTCGCCGCAGGCGTCTGCCGTAAAAGCCGTAAGTATGTTGTAACTATTATTCAGGCTAAAAAAAACGCGGCCCGAAGGCCGCGTAAACGGATAATCACACTTACTTATTTTTCTTGGTATTTCGGCCATATACCAGCCACGTAATCACAACGCAGGCGATATAGAAGACGAGGAAGACTTTCATGGCACCGGCCGGAGAGCCGGTCAGGTCCAGAGAGATACCGAACGCTTTCGGGATAAAGAAGCCGCCAATCGCGCCGATGGCAGAGATAAAGCCCAGCGCCGCGGCCGTATCCGTCGCCGCTTCGCGCATGGCCTGCTCTTCGCTCCCGCCCTGCGCCTTCACGCGATCCATCGTCAGCTTACGGAAGATCACGGAGATCATCTGGAAGGTAGACGCACTCCCGAGCCCGGCCGTCAGGAACAGCACCATAAACACGCCGAAGAAGGCGATGAAGTTACCGCCCTGTCCGTCAGCGGGCAGCGTCAGGAACAGCAGCGCGCAGAAGACCGCCATCACGACGAAGTTCACCAGCGTCACGCGGGTACCGCCGAGACGGTCAGAGACCATACCGCCCAGCGAACGCGCCAGGGCACCGATAAACGGTCCGAAGAAGGCGAATTGCAGGATCTGAATCTCCGGAAACTGGGTTTTCGACAGCATCGCGAAGCCCGCCGAGAAGCCGATAAACGAACCGAAGGTGGCCAGATACAGCAGTGCCATCACCCAGAGGTGTCCGCGCTTCAGCACCGGCAGCTGTTCGCTCAGCGACGCCTTCGACGCGGACAGGTCGTTCATAAAGAACCAGGCTGCGAGGGTGAAGACCACCAGGAAAGGTACCCAGATCCAGGCGGCGTTCTGCAGATAGAGGGAAGAACCATCCGCCTGCTCAACTCCACCGCCGCCAAAGGCCGCGAAAATAGAAACGGAGATCGCCAGCGGGGCAATGAGCTGCATCACGCTGACGCCCATGTTCCCCAGGCCGCCGTTAATGCCCAGCGCACCGCCCTGCTTCGCTTTCGGGAAGAAGAAGCTGATGTTCGCCATGCTGGAGGCGAAGTTCGCGCCCGCAAAACCGCACAGCAGGGAGATAATCACGAACACGCTGAACGGCGTAGAGGTATCCTGCACCGCGAAGCCGAGCCAGACGCAGGGAACGATCATGATACCCGTACTGAACGCCGTCCAGCGACGACCGCCAAACACCGGCACCATAAACGCGTAAGGTACCCGCAGCAGCGCGCCTGACAGTGACGGCAGCGCGGTCAGCATGAACAGCTGATCGGTCGTAAACGTAAACCCGACTTTGGGCAGGTTGACCGCCACCGCGCTAAACAACATCCATACGCAAAACGCTAATAACAAACACGGCACGGAAATCCACAGATTCCGGCTTGCTACACGATGGCCGCGCTGTTGCCAGAACGCCGGATCCTCTGGACGCCAGTCTGTAATAACGGCACCCTTTTCCCTTTCGGGAGCGGATGAGTGACTCATAGACACCTCTGATTCTCGAATGATGCTGCAAACATTAGGGTTTTAGGGCGGCGGTAAGTTGATATAAATCAAAGGAAAAGTGGGAGGATTTGCGGCGTAAAATAAAGCCTCACCCTTAGTGAGTAGGCTAATTCGGTGAAAAAGACGTGGTTTTTCACGGCACTGACGATTCCAGACTACCCCCACCTCCTTCCCCCTACTCCGTTGGCAATTTAGGGGTAATCCTTTATTGGTATGGGTATACTCCAGGGTATGCACCAGAATAGCGCCATTCCTGCAAGCAGGCCACGTCAGGAGCACGCCACCTCTATGTTAAAAAGATGTTTATCTCCGCTGACGCTCGTGAATCAGCTCGCTCTGATTGTTTTGCTGTCCACCGCCATCGGCGTGACCGGCATGGCGATCTCCGGCTGGCTGGTACAGGGAGTACAGGGTAATGCGCATGCCATCAACGAGGCAGGCTCGCTACGCATGCAGAGTTATCGCCTGCTGGCGTCGGTTCCCCTGACGCAGGACGATCGGCCCCTGATTGATGAAATGGAGCGCACGGTCTTCAGCCCCGAACTGGAAAACGCCGCCATCCGCGCCGGTCAGCAATCCCAGCTTAAAGCCCTTCAGGGCTACTGGCACACCCAGCTGCAGCCAGGGCTGAAACAGGCGCGCAGCACGGAAACCGTTGCGCAGGACGTGGCGGGGTTCGTCTCACGCATCGATGCGCTGGTCTCCTCTTTCGACCAAACCACAGAATTACGCATTGACCGGGTGGTGATGGTGCACCGCGCCATGGCGCTGTTTATGGGGCTGCTGCTGATCTTCACCATCGTCTGGCTCCGCGCGCGGCTGCTGAACCCGTGGAAACAGCTGCTGGCGATGGCCCGCGCGGTGACCGCACGCGATTTTACCCAGCGCACGCACATCAGTGGGCGCAACGAGATGGCCATGCTCGGCCAGGCGCTCAACACCATGTCGGCAGAGCTCTCCGAGAGCTACTCGGTGCTGGAACAGCGCGTTCAGGAAAAAACGGCCGGGCTGGAGCAGAAAAACGAGATCCTTTCCTTCCTGTGGCAGGCCAACCGTCGTCTGCACATGCAGGTACCGCTATGCGAACGTCTCTCTCCGGTGCTGAACGGCCTGCAAAATATGACCCTGCTTCACGACCTTGAGCTGCGCGTCTACGACGTGGAAGACGAAGATAACCATCAGGAATTTACCTGTCAGTCGGATATGTCCTGCGATGACAAAGGCTGCCATCTTTGCCCTCGCGGCCTGCCGCCGCTGACGTCCGGCGGCACCACCCTGAAGTGGCGCCTGACCGACAGCCACACCCAGTACGGTATTCTGCTGGCAACGCTGCCAGCCGGGCGTCACCTGAGCCACGACCAGCAGCAGCTGGTTGATACGCTGGTCGAACAGCTAACGGCCACGCTGGCGCTCGACAGGCATCAGGAAAAGCAGCAGCAGCTGATCGTCATGGAAGAGCGCGCGACCATCGCCCGCGAGCTTCACGACTCGATCGCCCAGTCGCTCTCATGTATGAAAATGCAGGTGAGCTGCCTGCAGATGCAGGATGCAGAGATGCCCGAAAGTAACAAGCAGCTGCTTAGCCAGATCCGCAACGAGCTGAACACCTCCTGGATACAGCTTCGCGAGCTGCTGACTACCTTCCGTCTGCAGCTGACCGAGCCGGGCCTGCGTCCGGCGCTGGAGGCCAGCTGTCACGAATTTAGCGCCCGGCTGGGGTTCCCGGTGAAGCTGGACTACCAGCTGCCGCCGCGGTTTGTCCCCTCCCACCAGGCCATACATGTACTGCAGATCGCCCGTGAAGCGCTGAGCAACGTGCTCAAGCATTCCGGCGCGACGGCGGTAACGGTCACCGTCAGCCAGCACAGCAATCAGGTGAAGCTTACGGTTCACGACAACGGCCACGGCGTGCCGGAAAATGCCGAACGCACTAACCACTATGGTTTAATTATTATGCGAGACCGCGCCCAAAGCCTGCGCGGTGATTGCCAGGTTCGCCGGAGAGAGACGGGTGGCACGGAAGTCGTGGTCACCTTTATTCCCGAGAAACCGCTTACAACTGCTCAAGGAGAAACCCATGACTAATCAGGAACCGGCATCCATCCTGCTGATCGACGACCATCCGATGCTGCGTACTGGCGTGAAACAGCTGGTCAGCATGGCGCCCGATATCACGGTGGTTGGCGAAGCCAGCAACGGTGAACAGGGTATTGAGCTTGCCGAATCCCTCGATCCCGACCTGATCCTGCTCGATCTGAATATGCCCGGCATGAACGGTCTGGAAACCCTCGACAAGCTGCGGGAAAAATCGCTTTCCGGGCGCATCGTTGTCTTTAGCGTGTCAAACCATGAAGAGGATGTGGTCACGGCGCTGAAGCGCGGCGCGGATGGTTATCTACTCAAGGATATGGAGCCGGAAGACTTGCTTAAGGCGCTGCAGCAGGCGGCGGCGGGCGAGATGGTTCTCAGCGAAGCCTTAACGCCGGTGCTGGCCGCCAGCCTGCGCGCCAATCGCGCCACCTCTGACCGCGACGTCAGTCAGTTAACCCCGCGCGAGCGCGATATTCTCAAACTCATTGCCCAGGGGCTGCCGAACAAAATGATCGCCCGCCGCCTGGACATCACCGAAAGCACGGTCAAAGTACACGTGAAGCATATGCTGAAGAAAATGAAGCTCAAATCCCGCGTTGAAGCTGCGGTGTGGGTGCATCAGGAACGCATTTTTTAAGGATTACTCCTCCGGCAGAAGCTTCCAGCGCGGGTCGTTGTCCGGTAACGCGACCAGCGGCTGCACGACGGTCAGCACGATCTCATTGGACGAGACGCGCTGGCCTTTCTCATCTTCCACCACCGCCGACAGGTGCCAGCGGTTTGTCGCCCCTTCACTGTCATCCCAGGCAGGCATAATCACGCTCCAGCCGTCGCTGCTGTTGCTTTTGGGCGGCGACGTCAGGCTCAGCGCCTGCGTATCCCCCTGCCAGTGGATCTGACGAATGCCGTGCGTGCTGCGAACCTGAAGCTTCAGCATAACGGTCTCGCCCCCTTTCAGATCCCACGGCGGCGTCGCCAGCCAGACGGACAGCGTTTTACGCTGGCGGAACTCCATCACCGGCAGGCTATTGCGCTCCGGCGAGTCGTAGCGGCTTCCGCGCAGGGAGCGCGTGGCGGCGACTTCACCGGCGGAAAGCTGCTTCAACAGCGGCACGCCAAAGCGATAGTTGACCTTCAGCCCGAGGTTATTCTGGCTCGCGCCACTTTCGCCCTGCTTGTGCGCGGCGGTCAGGGTGACCAGCGGAACGGGGGTATAGTTAAGCCCCAGATTCACCGCCACCGGATTGTGATAGCCGGTTCCGCTGTTGAAGAGATCGACGTTATCGCCGAAGTATTGCTCGAAGCTCACGCTGGTATTCAGATGATGGAACCACGGCAGCCAGGCTTTCGCGGTGACGTCATAGCCGCGCGCCATCCGCTGCTCCTGGACGTCGGAGCGATCGCGCCAGCCGGCAAAGGGCTGATAATAGTTGGCTGACAGGCGCAGATTTTCCCCCCACGCTTCTGCGCCCAGCCCGGCACGCTGCAGGTTTTCATCCAGCAGGTTATCGTAAAACGTGTTGTAACCCAGCAGCCATTTTCCCGCCACCCAGCGCTGGCCTATACCAGCGTTACTGACCAGGCCATCCGTCTGCTGGGTCAGGCCAAGCTGGCTCCAGCTCAGATAGCGGTTGTTATCGTTCCAGGGGATAAACCAGCTCCCGCTGCTGCCGTTAAATTTGCCATCGTTATCCACCAGCAAGTTCACGCTGGCGTTCCCCCAGGGCGAAAGCCAGGACTCAATCTGCTGGTTCACTTCGCCGCTCACCGCGTCGCGCACCTGGCCAAACGCAAACTGACGCGCCTGCTCGCCCGTTGTCAGGCCGTTGTCGGTCATGCTGGCCTCACCGAAGGCTTTCGCCATTTCGGCCAGGTGTTTTTCCCCCTCGCCCGTTGGGGCGGCCATACCGAGGTCAGGCAAACTATCCCCGTTATTATCGAAGGGATTTTGCGCCTGATGCATAAAGGAATTCGGCGCACCGTGAACGGCTCCGACCGTAACAAGGGAGAGTAATAACAGCAAACGAATGCGGGACGATACAGCCATCAACGTCGTAAATAAGAACCTGTGTTTATGAATAAACTCCTATTATGTTAACGCGATAAGACTTGAAATGCAGTTCTGGCGGACATTTCAGGATTATCCTGAAACAGCCCTTTCAGCTCCGGCACGCAGGAACCACAGTTCGTACCACAGCGCAGCGTCGCCCCCAGCGCGGTGACGGAATCACATCCGCCGACGATCGCCTCCCGTATCGCATTCTCCCCGACGCTGAAACAGCTGCAGATGATGCGTCCCGGATCAGCCGCCTTCCCGACGCTCTGTCCGTTCAACAAGGCATGGCGTTCTGCGAGAAGCACGGGTGGGGAATGAAAAGCGGCTTCAATCACCGCATGCGCCAGCGCCGGTAACGCGGTGCCCTCCCAGAAGCCCAGCATCAGCCGGCCTTCATGCCAGGCCAGCACGCTGCTGCGTTCACCGGTTTGCGCAACCTGCAGCTGCCAGCCCTGAGCGCTGGCGTATTCCATTACCCACGGCAGCAGCGGCTGATCGCCCGCCACCGTCAGGCGTGAGGCTTTACGCCACCAGTAAGCCGAAGAGGGCATTTCCGGCCATTCCCGGGCATAGAGTTCCCCCTGCCAGGCGGGCTGCCAGGGCAGGATCCTGACGGCGGTTTGTTTACTCTCCGGCTGGCCCGAAACCGGATCGCAGCGCCCTTCCACCAGCGCATTCACCTTTCCCTGGCGGGCAAACCCGGCGTTCCAGTGCATCGGGGCAAACGCCTCGCCTTCCCGTATCCCGTCGCTGACGCACACTCTTGCCACCATCACGCCGCGCGGAGAGCTGATGCGCGCCAGCTGGCCGTCGCACAGGGAAAAGCGAACGGCGTCTGCGGGGCAAATCTCAACAATCGGTTCGGCAATATGCTGCATCAGCCTCGCCACGTATCCCGTTCGGGTCATGGTATGCCACTGATCGCGGATGCGCCCCGAGTTGAGAATCAGCGGGTATAACGCGCTGACCGTCGCGCCGTGCGACAGAGGGTTAACGGGAACGATGTTTCGGCACGGGAAATCCCCCGTCGGCCACTGCCAGGGCTCAAGCTGCTCCCACTCCTCACGGGTTAGCGCAGCCAGTTCATGAAGATTCAACGCCCGCGCGCCGTCATTTTCAAAGGCCGTCAGCGCCGCATGTTCGCAAAAAATCTCGTGCGGATGTTGCCAGGTAAAGGCCTCGCCGTAGCCCAGCCGTTTCGCCATCTGCGCGACGATCCACCAGTCCGGCTTCGCCTCGCCCGGCGCGGGCAGAAACGCGCGCTGGCGCGAAATGCGGCGCTCGGAATTGGTCACCGTGCCGTCCTTCTCTCCCCAGCCCAGCGCCGGAAAACGGATATGGGCGAACCGGCTGGTGTCGGTATCGTTCATCACCTCAGAGATCATCACCAGCGGGCAGCTCGCCAACGCCTGACACACCGCGTGGCTGTCCGGCAGCGACACGGCGGGGTTAGTGCCCATGATCCACACCGCCTTCACCTCGCCGCGGGCAATGGCGTCAAACAGCTCCACCGCCATCAGGCCCGGCGTCTGCGCCAGCCGTTCTGTTCCCCAGAAACGCGCCACCCGCGAGAGGTCGTCCGGCTCAAAGTTCATGTGCGCCGCCAGCTGGTTCGCCAGCCCGCCCACTTCCCGTCCGCCCATCGCGTTTGGCTGTCCGGTCAGCGAAAACGGGCCGCAGCCCGGACGGTTGAACTTCCCGCTGGCAAGATGAACGTTAATGATGGCGTTACACTTGTCGCTGCCGCTGGCGGACTGGTTGATCCCCATCGTGTAGAGCGTAATCGCGCGATGCGCGGTGACAAACCAGTCGTAAAAGGTAGCAATCTCCTCTGACGGAAGGTCGCAAAACGCCGCCACGCGGGCAATCGGCCACTCCTCATCACCCTGGATCAGATTGAGTAACCCGACAAACAGCCCGGCGTCGCTGCCGGGGGCGAGCGCCAGATGCAGATCGGCTATATCGCAGGTGGCGGTGCGGCGCGGGTCAATCACCACCACCTTCATCTGGGGATTGCTGTGCTTTGCCTGCACCAGCCGCTGATACAGCACCGGATGCGTCCAGGCCGCGTTCGAGCCAGCCAGCACCACCAGATCGCTGTTTTCCACATCCTCATAGCTGCACGGCACCACGTCTTCACCAAATGCGCGCTTGTAGCCCACCACCGCCGAGGACATGCAGAGCCGGGAGTTGGTATCGATGTTTGCCGCACCGATAAACCCTTTCATCAGCTTGTTGGCGGCATAGTAATCCTCGGTCAACAGCTGGCCGGAGGCGTAAAACGCCACCGCCTGTGGCCCCCATTTATCGATAATCTCCCGCAGGCGCTCCCCTGCCGCGCTCAGCGCCTGCGCCCAGTCCATCTCAAGGCCGTCAACGACCGGGCGCAAAAGCCGCCCCTGTAAGCCCGTCGTCTCCCCCAGGGCCGATCCTTTCACGCACAGGCGGCCCAGGTTCGCAGGATGGGTTTCATCTCCCCGAACGCTGACCGCTTCACCTTCCACGCGGGCGACCACGCCGCAGCCCACCCCGCAATAGGGGCACGTTGTCCGGGTTTCCGTCATGAGGCCTCCGCACGCATCACCAGGGCATCATTTCCAACCCACACTTTGCCATTTTCAATTTTCACTGGCCAGGCGCGCACCGCGGGTTCGCCGTTCTCAACCTGACAGCCGTCGCGCAGGCGAATGCGCTGCTTATAGAGCGGTGAAATCACCACCGGCTCGCCCGCCACATCGCCAAGAATGCCACGGGAAAGCACGTTCGCATCGCCGCCCGGCTCCCGATCGTCGAGGGCGTAAACGGTTTTGCCAAAGCGGAAGAGCGCAATCGGCTTACGTCCAAGCCGCGCGCCGATGCCCGCCTGCTCGGGGATATCGTCGATGCCGCAAATTTCCTGCCAGCGCTTGCTTTCATCCGGCGCGGTGTCGTTCACCGTCGTGCGGAACAGCGCCAGGCGGTTGGGATCGCTGAGCGTGGTCTGCCATTCGCACTGGTAGGTTTCCACCACCCGGGCCATCTCCTGCTCCAGCTCGTGGGCGATGCCGAGGCTGTCGTTGAGGATCACCTCCCGCAGATAGTCGAGACCGCCTTCCAGGTTGTCCATCCAGGTGCTGGTGCGCTGCAGGCGATCCGCCGTGCGGATGTAAAACATCAGGAAACGGTCGACGGTGCGGATCAGCGTTTCGTCGTCCAGATCGCTGGCGAAGAGATCCGCGTGGCGCGGCTTCATCCCGCCGTTGCCGCACAGGTAGAGATTCCAGCCCTTATCGGTGGCGATGACCCCCACGTCTTTACTCTGCGCCTCGGCGCACTCGCGGGTGCAGCCTGAGACCGCCATTTTGATTTTGTGCGGCGCGCGCAGGCCCTTGTAGCGGTGCTCCAGCCGGACCGCGAGGCCGGTGGAGTCCTGCACGCCGTAGCGGCACCAGGTCGACCCGACGCAGGATTTCACCGTGCGCAGGGATTTCCCGTAGGCGTGTCCGGTTTCAAAACCGGCCTCCACCAGCGCCTGCCAGATTTCTGGCAGCTGTTCGAGGGTGGCGCCAAACAGGTCGATACGCTGTCCGCCGGTGATTTTGCTGTACAGGCTGTAGCGTTTCGCAATCTGCCCGATGGCAATCAGCCCGTCGGCCGTCACTTCCCCTGCGGGCATGCGAGGCACGATGGAGTATGTGCCGTCCTTCTGGATGTTGGCGAAGTAGCGGTCGTTGGTGTCCTGCAGCGGCAGGTGCGCCGGTTTCAGCAGATACTCGTTCCAGCAGGAGGCGAGTACCGACCCCACCAGAGGCTTGCAGATCTCGCATCCGTGCCCCTGTCCGTAGCGGCTAATCAACTGGTCGAAAGTGCGGATATGGTTGACCCGCACGAGGTGGTATATCTCCTGGCGCGAGTACGGGAAGTGCTCGCAAATGTCCTTTTTCACCTCCACGCCCTGCTCCGCAAGCTGGAACTCCATCACCTGCTTCACCAGCGCGCTACATCCCCCGCAGCCGGTCGCCGCTTTGGTGCACTGCTTAACGGCGCCGATATCCGCCGCGCCCGCGCTCACCGCCCGGCAGATGTCGCCCTTACTGACGTTATGACACGAACAGATCTGCGCGCTTTCCGGCAGCGCCGCCACGCCCAGCGCTTTTGGCGCGCTGCCTGACGACGCGGGTAAAATGAGCGTTTCCGGCTCTTTCGGTAGGGCTATCCCGTTGAGCATCATCTGCACCAGCGTGGCGTACTCGCTGGCATCGCCCACCAGCACGCCGCCGAGCAGCGTTTTACCGTCGTGGCTGACCACGATTTTCTTGTAGACTTGCTGCGGACCGTGCGTCCACTGGTAGCTCAGCGCCCCCGGGGTGCGCCCGTGCGCGTCGCCGAACGAGGCCACGTCCACGCCGAGCAGCTTGAGCTTAGTACTCATATCCGCGCCGGTGAAGGTTTTATCCTCTCCCGCCAGCGCGGCGGCGGCTACTCGCGCCATCTGATAGCCGGGCGCGACCAGTCCGAAGATTTTCCCCTCCCACAGGGCGCATTCGCCGATGGCCAGCACGTCCGGATCGGAGGTCTGGCAGCCGTCGTCAATGCAGATCCCGCCGCGTTCGCCGATAGCCAGCCCGCTGCTGCGCGCCAGCGCGTCCTGCGGACGGATGCCCGCCGAAAAGACCACCATGTCCGTTTCCAGCTGTTCGCCATCGGCAAAGCGCAGCACCAGCCCGCCGTCCGCGGTGGCGATCTCCGTCGTGGCTTTACTGGTGTGAACGCCGACGCCCAGCGCCTCGATTTTCTTGCGCAGCATCGCCGCGCCATCGCTGTCGAGCTGAACCGCCATCAGGTTGGGCGCAAACTCCACCACGTGGGTTTCCAGCCCGAGCTGCTTCAGGGCATTCGCCGCCTCCAGTCCGAGCAGGCCGCCGCCGATCACCACGCCGCGGCGCGAGCCCGCCGCATGTGCAGCAATGCTGTCCAGGTCGTCAAGGGTGCGGTAGACAAAACAGCCCGGCAAATCGTTGCCCGGCACGGGCGGAACGAACGGGTATGAGCCGGTCGCCAGCACCAGCTTGTCCCAGTGGGTCTCATGCCCGCTGGCGGTGCGCACCACGCGCGCGTCGCGATCGATAGCGACGATCTGCTGCGACAGGCGCAGCTCAATGCCGCTGTCGGCAAAGAAATACCCCTCAACCAGCGAGAGCGACGCCGCGCTGCGGCCGCCAAAATATTCCGACAAATGCACGCGGTCGTAGGCGGCATAGCGCTCCTCGCCAAAGACGACGATCTGATACTGCTGATGCAGATTGTGCTTAACGCAGTCTTCGAGGAAATGATGGCCGACCATACCGTGCCCAACCACCACCAGAGTAGGTTTTGTCATAGCATTCTGTCCTGCAACCTGCGGTTGCGTAGTGAAACGATCGAACAGCCAGTCCGCGTGGGCGGGCGTGGCCGTTGCCAGTAAATCGGTAAACGTTGCCGCGCTGCGGCAGTCGCCCATCAGCAGCGCGCCAGCCAGCGCCCCCTGATGGATCAATAAACGACGATAGTGGCGGGTCAGCGGATCCCATGCGCTCCAGACCACGTCGCCCTCCTGCTCCGCCGCGCGGCCGAGGCTGAACAGCTCCACGCCCGTCACCTTCAGGCGCATCCCGCTGTCGGTCAGGGTAAACGGCGCGGTGGCGTCCCCGGCCAGCCGCGCGGCGAGGATTTCCGCCTGCGCCAGGCAGGGGGCGACCAGGCCAAACGTCTGCCCGTCAATTTCGCAGCACTCGCCGATGGCGTAGACGTTTGGTTCGGAGGTTTGCATCTGGTGATCCACCACGATGCCGCGCGCGCAGCGAATGCCGCTGGCCTGCGCCAGCGCGACGCTGGGCTGCACGCCGGTCGCCAGCACCACGCGCAAGGCGGCGACACGGCGTCCGTTGAGCAGCGTCACGCTATTTCCGCTCACCGCTGAGATGCCCGAGGCGAGCTCACAGCGCACGCCCCGCGCCGCCAGAGCCTCTTCCAGCAGCATTCCCGCCTGCCGATCAAGCTGCTGCTCCATCAGCCACGGACCGCGATGAACAAGCGTGACGTTGTCACCTGATCGCGCCAGCGCCGCCGCCGTCTCAACCCCGAGCACGCCACCGCCCAGCACCACCGCCGGACCGGCGATCGCCCGAATGGCCCGCGTATCCTCCAGGGTGCGGAACGTGAACACATGCGGCGCATCGCAGCCGGGGATTGGCGGAATAAAGGGCGTTGATCCGGTGGCAAACACCAGCGCATCCCAGCCCAGCGTGCGGGCGGTGGTTTGCACTTCCCGCGCGTCCACGTTCACGGCGATCGCCTTTTCACCCCGCAGCACCGTCACGCCGCGCGACTGGTACCAGTCGTCATCCTGAAGGGAGATGTCTGCAGCCTGCTTTTCACCGCCCAGCACCGGCGAAAGCAGGATGCGGTTATAGGCATGCTCCGGCTCGTCACCGATGACGGTGATAGCGAAACGACCGGCAGCACGCCCGGTGAGCGAGGCAATCAGCCGCGTGGCCGCCATGCCATTTCCGATAATGACCAGTCGCATCAAAGCCCCCTCATTACGCCGCTTTCGGCTGCTTTTCATAGAGGAAATGAAGGATCTGCTGGCGCATGTGGTGATAGCGGCTGTCGTCGGCAAGCTGCACCCGGTTGCGCGGGCGCGGCAGATCGACGCGCAGGATCTCCCCGACGGTGGCCGCCGGGCCGTTGGTCATCATCAGCACGCGATCGGAGAGCAGCACCGCCTCGTCCACGTCGTGGGTAATGAGCACGATCGTGGTGTTCAGCGCCTGCTGGATCTGCATCACCGAGTCCTGCAGATGCGCGCGCGTCAGGGCATCGAGCGCGCCGAAGGGTTCATCCATCAGCAGGACTTTCGGCTTCATCGCCAGCGCGCGGGCAATACCGACGCGCTGCTTCATGCCGCCGGAGATCTCTCCCGGGCGCTTGTGCAGGGCGTGCCCCATCTGCACGCGGTCGAGATTGTGTTCAATCCACTCCCGGCGCTCCGCCTTGCTCATGCTGTGGCGGAACACGTGATCGACCGCCAGGGCCACGTTGTCAAAGCAGGTGAGCCACGGCAGCAGCGAATGGTTCTGGAAGACCACGGCGCGCTCCGGACCCGGCCCGGCGATTTCGCGGTTGTCGCAAATCAGCCCGCCTTCCGTCGGCAGGGTAATACCGGCGATGAGGTTCAGCAGCGTCGATTTGCCGCAGCCGGAGTGTCCAATCAGGCTGACGGTTTCGCCCTCTTGGATATCAAAAGAGACGTTCTGCAGCGCCAGAAACTCGCCGCTGGCGGTGGAAAAACGCTGGCTCACGGCCTGGACCTGAATTAATGGTTTCATGTTCGCTCCTTATTTTTCCTGCCAGCTAAAGCGACGGGCGATCAGCATCAGCCCCTGCTCCAGCAGCAGCCCGACCACGCCAATGATGACGATGGCGATGAGAATGTTTTCGACGTTGAGGTTGTTCCACTCGTTCCAGATCCAGAAGCCGATCCCTAAACCTCCGGTCAGCATCTCGGCGGCGACGATCACCAGCCAGGCGATGCCGATGGAGAGACGCACCCCGGTCAGCACCGCGGGCAGCACCGCCGGGAAGAGAATGCGGCGCATGATGGTCCACTCGGAAAGCTGCAGCACCCGGGCCACGTTGAGGTAGTCCTGCGGAATGCGGCGCACGCCTTCGGCGGTGTTGATCACCATCGGCCAGATGGAGCAGATAAAAATGGTCCAGCTCGACGCGGGCTCCGCTTTCTGGAACAGCAGCAGGCCGATGGGCAGCCAGGCCAGCGGGCTAACCGGGCGTAACAGCGCGATCAGCGGGCCGAACATGCGAGAGAAAAAGGTGAAGCGGCCAATCAGGAAGCCGAGCGGGATCCCGACGAGCGCGGCCAGGCCAAAGCCCACCGCCACGCGCTGTAATGAGGCGAGCACGTTCCAGCCGATGCCCATATCGTTAGGCCCGTCGCGATAAAACGGATCGGCGAACAGGGTGATGGCGGAATCGAGCGTGCTGAGCGGCGTCGGGAAACCTTTGCTGTTAATCGCCGCCAGCTGCCAGAGCACGGCCAGCAGTCCCAGACCGAGAAACGCCGGGATGATGCGCTGAAGGATCGCGTTAATCCGACGCGCAAACGTCGGCGTACGGCGGCGAACCTGCACCGGAGGCAGGACACTCACCTCCCCACTCTCCGGCGTCTCGTGTGAATTCGTCTTTTGCAGATGCTGCATAATCAGGCCCCTTTACGGTGAATGGCGAAACGGCTGGCGTATCCTTCCGGGTCGGTACCGTTCCAGACAGTGCCGTCCATCAATGTGCTGCTGCGCAGTGGTGAAGTCGGTGTGGTAATGCCCCCCACCGCCGCGGCGGCATCCTGCCAGACCGCCGTCTGGTTAATGCGCTGCGCGATGCCCGCGTAGTCCGGTGCGGATTTGAGCAAGCCCCAGCGGCGGAACTGGGTTAAGAACCACATGCCGTCGGAGAGATACGGGTAGCTGACGGCCCCCTCGTTGAAGAAGCGGATCGGGTGCGCGTCCTGCCAGCGCTGGCCCAGGCCGTTATCGTACTCGCCGAGCATGCGTCCGGTGAGATACTGTTCCTTGCAGTTGAGCCACGCCCGGCGGGAGAGGATCTGCGCGGTCTCGCGTTTGTTTTCCGGGGAGGCTTCGATCCAGCGCGCCGCCTCCATCACGGCGCTCACCAGCGCCCGCGCGGTGTGCGGGTTTTTCTCCACCCAGTCGCGGCGCGTACCGAGTATTTTTTCCGGATGATCGGCCCAGATGGACTGCGACGTGGCGGCGGTAAAACCGATGCGGTCGTTGATGGCCCGGGCGTTCCACGGCTCGCCGACGCAAAAGCCGACCATGTTGCCAATGCGCATGTTCATCACCATCTGCGGCGGCGGCACCACCACCGTGCGCACGTCGTCAAAGGGGTTAATGCCCGCGCTGGCCAGCCAGTAGTAGAGCCACATGGCGTGCGTCCCGGTCGGGAATGTGTGCGCGAAGGTATAGGTGCCGGGCGCCTGCTGCCCAATCAGCTTTTTCAGCCCGTCCAGGTCGCGAACGCCCTTCTCCGCCAGATCGCTTGAAAGCGTAATCGCCTGGCCGTTCTGATTGAGCGTCATCAGGTTCGCCATCTGCTGCGGCTTGCCGGCGATGCCCAGCTCCAGGCCGTACAGCAGGCCGTAGAGAATGTGCGCGGCGTCGAGCTCGCCCGCCACCAGCTTGTCGCGCACCGCCGCCCAGCTCGCCTCTTTGGTGGGCACGATGGTAATACCGTATTTTTTATCAAAGCCTTTCAGCGCCGCGATAACCACCGGGGCGCAGTCGGTCAGCGGGATAAACCCAATGCGCACCGTTTCCTGCTCAGGATTATCCGAGCCTGCCGCCCATGCGGCCTGCATGACACCCGGTAACAGCATTGCGCCACTCGCCAGCACGCTGGCCTGCAAAAAACGCCGTCTCGACAAATCCGCCATGACCACTCCTGAAAAAAACCAAAAAAAAAGCGCCCACGATGCCGAAGCACCAGTGGACGCCTTTATCCCGAAGACGCATGCGCCGCCGTTGGCGCATCGTCAAAAATGGTTAATCTGATAATGCAAAGTGAATGCCAGGTTTTAACCCACTGTTTCCGGCGTGCTAACCGAATTCCCCTCGCCTGCACGCACCTTAATCAGGCACAAAATGCCCGCTGACCGTGCAGCTACTCCTTTGGTATTACCTGCCATAAATTCTTCACCATCAGCAGCGCGCGGGCGATATCCACCATCCTTTGGTTCTTGTCCATCGCCATTTTGCGCAGCGCCGTCCAGGCCTGTTCCTCACTCATATTCTGGTGGGTCATCAGCACGCTTTTCGCTTTATCAATGACTTTGCGCTCTTCAAGCGTGTCGCGCAGCGATGCAAGCTGGCGCGAGAGCTGTTCTATCTCGCGCGCCTGCTGGCGCACCAGGGTGAGCAACGGTTTTTCCGGATACTGTATCAGCGGATCGTCCCGCTCATCGGCGGGAGGCACGTACGCATCGTTACGGTAAATACGCTCCTCCACCGCCGTCATCAGATCGGCGATGAGCGTCTCCTCCAGCGTGCGCAGATGCTCAAGGCGCGCGGTTTGCAGAGCAAACCAGGCCAGAGCGGTAAGGCCATCATCCGCGGCAGGCTGGCGGGTACAGGCTACGCGCCGGAGTTGCTCCGTTTCACGATCGGGCTGGCAGTGCAGGGAAAAGGTGGTCTGGACGTCAGCATGGCTGTGCGAAAGAAAGATCTCAAAGCAGGCCTGCTGCCCGTCGATGCGGTCAACCAGCCTCTGGCGAGTCACATCATCGAAAAAGCCCTGCGTGAAGCCAATCGCCCCCAGCGCCCGCTCCTGTCCCGCCAGCTCTTTCCCCTGCATCAGGCTATAAAGGGCAACAAAACGCCCGGCGATTTGCGGATCGTCAATGCTGTCATTGAGCTGCGGCACGATACTGAGCAGATGGCGAAGCATTCGGGAGTAGTGTTCCATCGCCTGCGGCGCCGTTACCGTTTGCTGAATAACACCGTCGCGCAGCGCGGGAAGCATATCAAGGCTCTGAAGCGCGCCGCCGATACGTTCACAGACGCTACTTCCCGCTATCGGCGACTGTTTTTCAAGAATGGCATAAAGTGCAGCGAGGTTTTCATCCACCAGCGCCCGGCTGGCTTTGCATTCGGGGGCGTAAAGCTTACCCTGTGAGCAGAGCCAGACGTTGGACGCCCCACGCTCGCACTGTAACATGTGCACCAGTTGGCTAATGCCGTGCACAAGTACGCCCAGCTGTGCCAGCTTGCTGAGCTGCTCCCGGCGCATCATCCTTGCGCGCTCGAGCCATTCGGCAGCGCCTGGCGAAATGCCAGCCATTAATGTCATGCTTACTCTCCAGAATAGCGAAACTCGGGAAAGCTAAGCAATATTCGTGCCTTTCTAAGAACAGGAGTCAACATGCAAAATATTGTGATCGTCGCCAACGGTGCGGCTTACGGCAGCGAATCCCTTTTCAACAGCCTGCGCCTGGCGATTGCGCTGCGTGAAAAAGAGAGTGGCCTGGCGTTACGACTCTTTTTGATGTCGGACGCGGTCACCGCGGGGCTGAAAGGTCAAAAACCGGCAGAAGGCTATAACATTCAGCAGATGCTGGAGATCCTCACCGCGCAAAACGTGCCGGTGAAGCTGTGCAAGACCTGCACCGACGGCCGCGGCATTACCGGTCTGCCGCTGATTGATGGCGTAGAAATCGGTACGCTGGTTGAGCTGGCCGAGTGGACGCTGTCCGCCGATAAAGTATTAACTTTTTAATAATAAACCCGTAAAAATATTATTTTCTTATGGACGCGGTTTCAGCATCAAGTTTACCTGCGGGGTTGCCGATAGGCATGGAAACAACACAGCAGGTATTTCACTTATGTTCAGATCGATTCGTGCACGCATCATCGCGACGACGGCAGGCTGTCTGGTCGTCGCCCTTCTCCTTAACACCGTTATCAACTTCCAGGTCACGCGCCAGGATAACCAGCAGTCCCAGCGCGATATTCTGACCAGCACCAGCGCCAGCCATAACATGGCGATTGCCGACTGGGTAAAAAGCAAGATGTCGGTGATCGCCTCCGCGCAGACCGTTGCGCTGAGTGACGACCCGGTTCCGGTGTTTAAACAGCTTGCGCAGGCGGGTGGATTCACCAACGTCTATGTTGGCTACGCCAGCAAAACGGCGAAATTCTCTGAACCGGCGGGCGTTCCGGCGGACTATGACCCCACTATTCGCCCGTGGTATCAGCAGGTGGTCAGCACGGACGGTCCGGTTGTCACCGCGCCCTACGTTGACGCGGGGACCGGTAAACTGGTGGTCACCTTTGCGGTGCCGGTGAAAGAAAATGGCACGCTAAAAGCGGTGGTGGCGGGCGATGTGGCGATGGACAGCGTGGTGGCTAACGTGCGCGGGATCCATCCAACCCCGGCCAGCAGCGGGCTGCTTCTGAACAGCGACGGCAGCGTGATTGCCGCTAACGATCCGGCCCTCACACTGAAACCGTTTGGTGAGACGATCAAAGGCATTGATTTTGCTGCGCTGAAAAGCGGTAACCTCGTCGACGGAACGCTGAACGACGCTGAAAAAACCTTCGTGGCGACAGCCGTGCCGGGCACAAACTGGCTGTTAGTCGTCGCGCTCGACAGCGGTGACGCCACCTCCGGCATGCGTTCCCTGCTTAAAGCCTCGGGGATTTCGCTGGTGATCCTCGCACTGCTGAGCGGCGCCATTGTGCATTTCCTGATTGCCCGCCTGCTCAAGCGTTTGTCCGACATTCGCGACGCGATGCACAACATTGCTAACGGGACTAACGATCTGTCCCAGCGCCTGCCGGACAGCGGCGAAGATGAGGTTGCGCAGATTGCGCAGGCCTTTAACGCCTTCAGCGATAAGCTGTCGGTAGTGATGGTGCAGCTCCGTGACGCCAGCGAATCGGTGAAAAACGCCGCGCAGGAGATTGCCGCAGGTAACCAGGATCTTTCCGGACGTACCGAGCAGGCGGCATCCAGCCTGCGCGAGACGGCCAGCGCCGTGGAGCAGATCACCGCCTCCGTGACCCAGTCGAATGAATCGGCGGCAGAAGCGAACGATCAGGCGAGCAAAGCCTCAGCGGCCGCGGCGCGCGGCGGCGAGGTGGTATCGCAGGCGATCAGCACCATGCAGTCTATTGAAGTCGCGTCGGCAAAAATTGGCGATATCACCAGCGTGATTGACGGCATTGCTTTCCAGACCAACATTCTGGCGCTGAACGCCTCCGTCGAGGCGGCGCGTGCGGGTGAGCAGGGGCGCGGGTTTGCCGTCGTAGCAGGCGAAGTGCGTAACCTGGCGAGCCGTAGCGCTCAGGCGGCGAAAGAGATCAAATCCCTGATCGATTCCACCACCGACAGCGTGGCGACCGGCTCCCGCTACGTGCATCTGGCAGGGGAAAGCATGGATGAGATCCGCTCCAGCATCGGAAGCGTCTCAGGCATCATGCGCGAAATCTCCATCGCCACCAGCGAGCAGATGAAAGGGATTCATGAGATCAACCACGCGGTGACCCATCTCGACAGAATGGTTCAGCAGAACGCCGAACTGGTGGTGGAATCCGCCGCCGCCGCGGGTGCCCTGCAGAGCCAGGCGGGCGACCTTGCTGAAACAGCCGGGCATTTCCGCATTTAATCTTCTTCCGGAGCGCGTTTAGCGGGTAAAACGCGCGCCAGCCTAAATTTTGAGGAATTTTGTCATTTTTGTTTAATCGTTATGCCATTTTTTGATCAAAATCAGCATCCCACCCCCTCCCCTTTGGTGTTATGCCATGAGTGAATTGTGAACAATATCACGCTCGGGATGGGCAAAATCGACGGGGTAAAAAATGGCACTGGTGAAGACAAGTTTGAAACTGTTTGGCGGGGATACGGTCGTGGTACGTTGCTCAGAACGCTGCCGCATTCATCTCATGAGTTCAAAAGCGCAGAAGCAATCGCAGGCGGATATTCTGACGGTGCAGGATGACAAGGCGTGGCTGACCGTGCCTTATACTGGCACCTGGGATGTGCTGATCGACAGCCACAGCCAGTCGCTGGAGCATTCGGTTAGCTACGTTGCCGCATAAAACGAACGCCCGGTTTAGCCGGGCGTTTTTTCAGGCAAAACCCGGACGTAGCGGGTTATTAAGCAGGTTCCCTTCCAGCAGCGCCTTCACCTTCGCCACCAGCTCATTCAGACAATCGTCCTGCATCCCGAGGCGGGTCAATTCCTGATCGAGGGAGAAGAGATACTGCGCGTTGGTGCCCAGCGGCCCGCTCGCGGCGGCAATCAACGGGGCAATCACCTGCGTGCGGGTATCCGCTTCATACAGCGGATGGCGCGGGTCCATAATAAACACCAGCGCATTGACGGTGCGTCCGTCGTCCAGTTCCAGCTTGCACCAGCTCGGCATATAGCAGCCGGTGATCATCTCGCGCTTCCAGAGCAGCGTAAGCTCCTCTTCCAGCGTGGCATCAGGCAGGCGATACGCCACGCCCGTGGTGCGCCCGCCCTCTTTCAGTGCAAGCATGCGCCCCGGCTGGCACGCGCTACCGCGTCCGGCCGTCAGGCGCAGGCAAAATGCGCGATGCCAGCCAGGCAGCGTTCCCGTTGCCGATTCGACAAATTCGAGCGCCGGGTTCCACATCAGGGAGCCGTAGCCAAAAATCCATACCGGGCCATCATCCGGGCGGCAGGCAAGCGTGGCAGCGAGCGACGCCGCACGTTGTTCAGCTGACCAGAGAAGCGATTCCTCAATAGCACCAAATGCCGTCTTACAATCTGCCTTCATTAAGAAATCACGCGTTAACACTTTACACCTCCGCCACTGCATGCTTCCTTGCGACATCTGTAATTCGCCTTCCCGGCATTTTTTTGCTGGTCATTTTGCCAGCAGTTAAATAACGATAAGCAATTAGCGGACCAGTTGCAATACAACGGAAGTTCAACCGCCTGAAAAGTCAAAATGAAGGCAGCGAATCATTTCACGGCTATTTCTTTTTATGCCATTTATCGTCGTCTCCTTTCTCATATTCATGTTTTACTGCGGCCCAGGCGACCTTGTGGGCCGTCTCTTCACGGCTGGCATCATCCCGGCGATCGTCCTTGTCTTTGTACTGATCCCAGGCGCTGTTAAACGCCTCTTTGTAGATATCCTGCGCGTGAGCGGGCAGCACGTTTTGCACGTTATCCGGTAATTCACGTTTCGCTTTATAGGGCATCACTAACCTCTCTTTTGGTTAAAGAGATAAGTGTGGACGACGATACGCCATGGTGCCACCCGACAATAATTTATGAATACATTACATTTTTAATTTATTGTTATTTAATGATTAATAAATAAAAACACCGCATTATAGACATCAAGAATGAAAATAATGACAAAGGGTAAAATTAAGTAAAAAATAAAGGGTATTTAACAGAGATCTGTTAGTTTAATGACCTCAAAAATCTATCTATAATTACAAGCACCTGCATTGATGGAGAAGCACATGACAGCAACACACGAGGCGGTAAAGACCCGCCACAAGGAGACGTCACTCATTTTCCCGGTTCTGGCACTGGCTGTGCTGCTCTTCTGGGGAAGCAGTCAGTCACTGCCAGTGGTGGTTGGTATCAATATTCTTGCCCTGGTCGGCATCTTAACCAGCGCATTTAGCGTTGTTCGCCATGCGGACGTCCTGGCCCACCGTCTGGGCGAGCCGTACGGATCGTTAATTCTCAGCCTTTCCGTTGTTATTCTCGAAGTCAGCCTGATTTCCGCGCTTATGGCGACCGGCGATGCCGCGCCGACGCTGATGCGCGACACGCTCTACTCGATCATTATGATAGTGACGGGCGGCCTGGTGGGCTTCTCTCTGCTGCTGGGCGGGCGCAAATTTGCGACCCAGTATATGAACCTGTTCGGCATTAAACAGTATCTGATCGCCCTCTTCCCGCTGGCGATTATCGTGCTGGTCTTCCCGATGGCGCTGCCGGGTGCAAACTTCTCCACCGGTCAGGCGCTGCTGGTCGCCCTGATTTCCGCCGCGATGTACGGCGTGTTCCTGTTGATTCAGACCAAAACGCACCAGAGCCTGTTTGTGTACGAGCATGAAGATGACGGCGACGATGATGACCCGCACCACGGCAAGCCGTCGGCCCACAGCAGCGCATGGCATACGGTTTGGCTGATCGTACATCTGATTGCGGTGATTGCCGTCACCAAGATGAACGCTAACCCGCTGGAGACGCTGTTAACCGAGCTGAATGCGCCGGTGGCGTTTACCGGCTTCCTGGTGGCCCTGCTGATTCTGTCGCCGGAAGGGCTGGGCGCGCTGAAAGCGGTGTTGAATAATCAGGTGCAGCGCGCAATGAACCTGTTCTTCGGCTCCGTACTGGCGACGATTTCACTCACCGTCCCGGTGGTAACGCTGATTGCCTTTATGACGGGCAACGAGCTGCAGTTTGCGCTGGGCGCGCCGGAGATGATTGTGATGGTCGCCTCGTTGCTGCTGTGCCAGATTTCGTTCTCAACCGGGCGTACCAACGTGCTGAACGGCGCGGCGCATATGGCCCTGTTTATTGCGTATCTGATGACGATATTTGCGTAATTTTATCCGGTGCGGGCTGAGGCCCTCACTCCAACCCTCTCCCACAGGGAGAGGGAAAACAAAAAACCCGCCGAAGCGGGTTTTTTTATTAGTTGCTGGTATCCAGCTCGTCGAAGCTCTTCACCAGATCGTCAATCGCTTTGATCTGCTTCAGGAACGGCTCCAGCTTGTCCAGCGGCAGCGCGGATGGGCCGTCGCATTTCGCGTTAGCCGGATCCGGGTGCGCTTCAATGAACAGGCCTGCCAGACCAGTCGCCATGCCGGCGCGCGCCAGCTCGGTCACCTGGGCGCGACGGCCGCCGGACGCGGCGCCGAACGGGTCGCGGCATTGCAGAGCGTGGGTCACGTCGAAAATCACCGGAGACTGGCCGGAGACATTTTTCATCACGCTGAAGCCCAGCATGTCGACAACCAGGTTGTCGTAGCCGAAGTTTGCGCCACGGTCGCACAGGATCACCTTGTCGTTGCCACCTTCGATAAACTTATCGACGATGTTACCCATCTGCCCAGGGCTTACAAACTGTGGTTTCTTCACGTTGATAACGGCACCAGTTTTCGCCATCGCCGCAACCAGGTCGGTCTGGCGAGCCAGGAATGCCGGGAGCTGAATCACGTCCACCACGTCTGCCACCGGTTGCGCCTGAGAGGCTTCATGCACGTCGGTGATCACTTTCACGCCAAAGGTCTGCTTCAGCTCCTGGAAAATCTTCATCCCTTCTTCCAGGCCCGGGCCACGGTAAGAGTTGATGGAGGAGCGGTTGGCTTTGTCAAAAGAGGCCTTAAACACGTACGGGATGCCCAGCTTCTGGGTCACGGTCACGTAGTGTTCGCAGATACGCATGGCGAGATCGCGGGATTCCAGCACGTTCATGCCGCCAAACAGTACGAACGGCAGGTCATTTGCTACCTTGATATCACCAATGCTAACCACTTTTTGTTTCATAGGATCGCCTTATTCAGGTGTGAATCGGAATTAAGATTAATGCAGTGTAATTTGTTTGTGCGAGATCGCGTTGATCTGCGCACGAATCATTTCGCTAATGGGGTCTTCCGGACACTGCTCGACGAAATAATTCAAATCGTTCAGCGCCACGTGCTCACAGTCGAGCTGCGCGTAGATCAGCCCGCGATCGCGAATTTCGTACGGATCTTCCGGGTTGAACTGCAGCAGCACTTCGCTGGCGCGCAACGCCAGCTCCATCTGACGCTCTTCCATTAACGCAGACTTCAGCGTATCCAGCAGCTTGCGGATCACTTCTGCGTTATCCGCCTCGTCGAGATCTTCGTTGAAGAGTTCAGCCACCGGGCTGATATTGCCTTTCAGCCACACGTCCAGCGTATGTTCATCCAGCGTGTCGCCGTTGAAAGGATTAATGAGCCACATTTCGCCGTCCAGCCACTCTGCACGCAGGATCATCTGCGTCGGGAAAATGACCGGGACCAGCGGAATATCCAGACGGTGCGCGACCCACAGCAAAATAGAGCCCAGCGCCACGGCGCTGCCCTGACGATTTTTTAAGACCTGGTCCAGCCATAACGCGTCAGACAGGCGATACACGCCCCGCGTGTCGCAGAAACCCCATTCGCCGTAGAAAAGCTCCAGCAGCTTCTCTAATTGCCAGTCTTGCGGGCGAGCCTGATTAATCTCTTCACGCGCCAGGCTGACCAGATTCTCCAGCTCATCGTAGACAAACTGCGACGTAAAATCGTCGCGAATCATCTCAGAAATCAGGATCATGCCATCGCAAAGCGGCACTTTATTAAATTCGAAATCGGCTAAGGACCTCATGACTTACCCCAGTAACGACTGAGCGAACAATGACGCTCAGGCGCGATAAAACTCAAAACGATGTAGATGATAACGCCAAACAGCTTTTCAGTCAGCCATGCGCCTTTATCAGTAAATGGCAGATAGCCTGTTTTCATGGCCACTGCCCCAGCGTCAGGCGTTCGTTGCCGCCGTAGTCGCGGCAGGTTTCGACAGCGGCGTAGCCAGCTTGCGTAAACAGTGCACGCACGGCTTCTCCCTGCGTCCAGCCATGCTCCACCAGCAGCCAGCCGCCGGGAAGCAAATGTTTACGTGACGTTGTCACAATGTGATCGAGATCGGCTAATCCCGCGTTGGCGGCCACGAGCGCCGTCAGCGGTTCGAAGCGCACGTCTCCCTGGGCAAGGTGCGGGTCATTTTCGTCGATGTAGGGAGGATTGCTGACAATCATCGCAAATGAGCGATTCTCCAGCGCGTTGAACCAGCTGCTATGCAGCACCGTCACGTTGCCGAGCCCGAGACGTTGCACGTTACGCTGCGCCAGCGCCACCGCATCGGGCATTACATCCACCGCCGTCACCGTACAGTCGGGCCGCTCGGTAGCGAGCGCCAGCGCGATAGCCCCGGTGCCGGTACCAAGATCGAGAATGCTGCAGGCCGCCGCAGGTAAACGCGCCAGCGCCTGCTCCACCAGACACTCGGTGTCCGGACGCGGGATCAGCGTCGCCGCCGAGACGTACAGCGGTAACGACCAGAACTCACGCTCACCGACAAGGTGCGCCACCGGCTCGCCGGTTTTACGGCGAGCAAGCAGCCCGGCGAGCTGCGCTTCCTGTTCCGCGGTCAGTTCGGTTTCGCCAAAAGCCAGCAGATACGTGCGGGCTTTACCCGCCACATGCTCAAGCAAAATCTCGGCGTCGCGTTTCGGGCTTTCGCTTTCTGAAAGCTCACCGGCAGCCTCGCGTAACCAGCGCTGAAAATCCATTATTCCTGCTCGGACAGCGCCGCCAGCTGGTCGGCCTGGTATTCCTGCACGATAGGCTCAATCAGCATATCCAGCTTGCCTTCCATCACTTCGTCCAGACGGTACAGCGTCAGGTTGATGCGGTGGTCGGTTACGCGGCCCTGCGGGAAGTTGTAGGTGCGGTTACGGTCGCTGCGATCGCCGCTGCCCAGCAGGTTACGGCGCGTAGACGCTTCCGCCTGCTGGCGTTTCGCCATTTCGGCTGCGTGGATACGCGCGCCCAGCACGGACAACGCTTTAGCTTTGTTTTTGTGCTGGGAACGCTCGTCCTGACATTCGACGACGATGCCGGTCGGCAGGTGGGTAATACGGATAGCGGAATCGGTGGTGTTAACGTGCTGACCGCCCGCGCCAGAGGAGCGGAACGTATCAATACGCAGGTCCGCCGGATTGATGTCCGGCAGTTCAGCTTCCGGCAGCTCCGGCATCACCGCAACCGTACAGGCGGAGGTGTGAATGCGGCCCTGAGATTCGGTAGCCGGTACGCGCTGCACGCGGTGACCGCCGGATTCAAACTTGAGACGACCGTACACGCCGTCGCCGCTGATCTTGGCGATAACCTCTTTGTAGCCACCATGTTCGCCTTCGTTGGCGCTCATGATCTCCACGCGCCAGCGACGCGATTCGGCGTAGCGGCTGTACATGCGGAACAGATCCCCGGCAAACAGCGCCGCTTCGTCACCGCCGGTACCGGCGCGCACTTCCACAAACGCGTTACGCTCATCGTCCGGATCTTTCGGCAGCAGAAGCACCTGAAGCTGCTGCTCCATCTCTTCAGAACGCGCTTTCGCATCCTGCAACTCTTCCTGCGCCATCTCGCGCATTTCAGGATCGTCGAGCATCATCTGCGCGGTTTCGATATCTTCCTGAACCTGTCGCCAGTCGGTAAAGCATTTAGAAACATCACTTAACTGCGCGTATTCACGCGAGAGCGCGCGAAAACGTTCCTGGTCCGCAATGGTCCCGGCATCCCCGAGCAGCGCCTGTACTTCTTCATGGCGCTCGTGCAGAGCTTCCAGTTTAGCGACGATAGAAGGCTTCATAGGCGTAAGTGCACCTTGTCTTAGAAAATGGGTATAGGGCGCTATTCCAGCCCGAGGCTGTTGCGCAGAATAGTCAGGCGTTCATCATCCCCGTCACGGGCGGCCTGCTGAAGAGATTTGGTTGGTGCATGGATCAGGCGGTTGGTCAGTTTCCACGCCAGGTCCTGCATAATCGCATTTGCGTCGCCGCCCTGTTCAAGGGCTGCTAACGCTTTGGCAGTCAGGTCATCACGCACCTGTTCCGCCTGCCCGCGGTACTCGCGGATGGTCTCGCTGACGCTTTGCGCGCGCAGCCAGGCCATAAACTCACTGGTTTCCTGCTCGACAATGGTTTCCGCCTGAACCGCCGCCGCTTTACGCTGAGCAAGGTTGTGCGAAATGATGCTTTGCAGGTCATCCACGCTGTAGAGATAGGCGTTAGGCAGCTTGCCCACTTCCGGCTCAACATCGCGCGGGACGGCGATATCCACCAGCAGCATCGGCTGATTACGGCGGGACTTCAGCGCACGCTCCACCATCCCTTTCCCGATAATCGGCAGCGGGCTGGCGGTAGAGCTGATAATAATGTCCGCCTCTTTCAGGCGTTCATCGATGTCGCTCAGGGCTACCACCTCTGCACCCACTTCATCCGCCAGCACCTGCGCGCGTTCGCGAGTGCGGTTAGCGATAATCATCTTTTTCACTTTATGCTCGCGCAGATGGCGCGCCACAAGTTCGATGGTTTCGCCCGCCCCCACCAGCATCACGGTGACGGTAGAAAGGGATTCAAAGATTTGGCGTGCAAGGGTGCAGGCCGCGAAAGCAACAGAAACCGCACTGGCACCAATGTCGGTTTCGGTTCGCACACGCTTCGCCACGGAGAACGACTTCTGGAACATGCGCTCCAGCTCGCTGGCCTTCAGATGTCCTTTTTGCGAATCCGCAAAGGCTTTTTTTACCTGACCCAGAATTTGCGGCTCGCCCAGCACCAGCGAATCCAGACCGCTGGCGACGCGCATCAGATGGCTGACGGCATCGTTGTCCTGATGCCAGTACAGGCTGTTGCGCAGCTCGTCTTCATTGAGATTGTGGTAATCACATAGCCAGCGGATCAGCGCTTCGTGCAGGTTGTCCTGCTCTTCCACGCTTAAATACAGCTCGGTACGGTTGCACGTCGAGAGCACCACGCCACCCTGCACCATAGGCTGTGCAAGAAGGCTATCCAACGCCAGGTCAAGCGTATCCGGCGAAAACGTTACGCGTTCTCGCAGCGAAACCGGAGCCGTTTTGTGGTTGATGCCGAGTGCTAATAGGGTCATGTTGAGCGGGAGTAGTACCAGCGTTAATAAGGTTAGCAGAACGCATCATACAGGATGCGGGAGATCAATAAAAGGGACAGCCCCCTTTCGGAGTAATAGGTTACACAACCCTTTGAGATAATTTGAACGTAGACGGTAGCCCCCTTCGACGCTAGCATTAACAGTTATAACTGCAACGTATCTCAAGGATTTGTCCTCATTATGACCCGACTGATTCGCCTGCTGCCGCTGGCAGCACTGGTTCTGACCGCCTGTACCGTCACCCAACCAAAAGGCCCGGGCAAAAGCCCTGATTCACCGCAGTGGCGTCAGCACCAGCAGGACGTCCGTAATTTGAACCAGTACCAGACCCGCGGCGCTTTCGCTTATCTCTCTGACGAACAGAAGGTTTATGCCCGCTTTTTCTGGCAGCAGACCGGTCAGGACAATTACCGCCTGCTGCTGCTGAACCCGCTGGGCAGCACCGAACTGGAGCTTATCGCCAAGCCGGGTGAAGCGCAGATCACCGATAACAAAGGCCAGCACTATACCGCGACCGATGCCGAAGAGATGATTGGCAAGCTGACCGGGATGCCTATCCCGCTCAACAGCCTGCGCCAGTGGATCCTTGGTCTGCCGGGTGATGCCACCGACTACACCCTGGACGATCAATATCGTCTGAGCCAGGTGAACTACACCCAGAACGGCAAAACCTGGAAAGTGGTGTACAGCGCCTATGACAGTAAGAGTAAACCGTCGCTGCCATCGAATATGGAACTGACCCAGGGCAGCCAGCGCATCAAGCTGAAAATGGACAACTGGATCGTTAAATGATGACCCACTGGCCCTCTCCGGCAAAGCTGAACCTGTTTTTATACATTACCGGCCAGCGTGCTGACGGTTATCACACCCTGCAGACGCTGTTTCAGTTTATTGACTATGGCGACACGATCTCCATTGAACTGCGCCAGGACGGGCAGATTTGCCTGCTAACGCCGGTCGAAGGCGTGGCGCATGAGGACAACCTGATCGTGCGCGCCGCGCGTCTGATGATGAAAGCCGCGGCGGAATCAGGACGTCTGCCCGCGGGAAGCGGTGCGGATATCCGTATCGAGAAGCGCCTGCCGATGGGCGGCGGTCTGGGGGGCGGCTCATCCAATGCAGCCACCGTGCTGGTTGCGCTGAACCACCTCTGGGGCTGCGGGCTGTCGCAGGACGAACTGGCAGCCCTGGGCCTGACGCTGGGGGCGGATGTTCCGGTGTTTGTGCGCGGTCATGCGGCCTTTGCCGAGGGCGTGGGGGAAATCCTCTCCCCGGCTGAACCGCCGGAGAAGTGGTATCTGGTTGCCCATCCTGGCGTGAGCATTCCGACCCCGGTCATCTTTAAAGATCCTGACCTGAAAAGGAATACCCCGATTCGGTCAATAGAAACGTTATTAAATTGTGAATTCAGCAACGATTGCGAGGATATCGCAAGAAAACGTTTTCGCGAGGTTGATGCGGTGCTTTCCTGGCTGTTAGAATACGCGCCGTCGCGCCTGACTGGTACAGGGGCCTGTGTCTTTGCTGAATTTGACACCGAATCCGCCGCTCGTCAGGTGCTTGAGCAAGCGCCGGTTTGGCTGCATGGTTTTGTAGCACGCGGGATGAACACCTCCCCCCTACAGCAGGCCATTCTGGCGCAGACTGAGTTTCGGTGACAACGTCACCCTGTTCCAGACGTTGCATCGCGCTCTTTAATACACCGCCTGGATAGCCTTCGCCTGGCCCGCACAGTTTGCGGCGAACGCTATCCACCACTGGACGCATGCCTGAGGTTCTTCTCGTGCCTGATATGAAGCTTTTTGCTGGTAACGCCACCCCGGAACTAGCACAACGTATTGCCAACCGCCTGTACACTTCCCTCGGCGACGCCGCCGTAGGTCGCTTTAGCGACGGCGAAGTCAGCGTACAAATTAATGAAAATGTACGCGGTGGTGATATTTTCATCATCCAGTCCACCTGTGCTCCAACGAACGACAACCTGATGGAACTGGTTGTTATGGTCGACGCCCTGCGTCGCGCTTCCGCAGGCCGTATCACTGCTGTAATCCCTTACTTCGGCTATGCCCGCCAGGACCGTCGCGTCCGTTCCGCGCGTGTGCCAATTACCGCTAAAGTTGTCGCTGACTTCCTGTCCAGCGTCGGCGTTGACCGCGTACTGACCGTTGACCTGCACGCTGAGCAGATCCAGGGCTTCTTCGACGTTCCGGTTGATAACGTATTCGGCAGCCCAATCCTGCTGGAAGACATGCTGCAGCTGAACCTGGATAACCCAATCGTGGTTTCTCCGGACATCGGCGGCGTGGTACGTGCCCGTGCTATCGCTAAGCTGCTGAACGATACCGACATGGCAATCATCGATAAACGCCGTCCGCGCGCAAACGTTTCTCAGGTGATGCACATCATCGGGGACGTTGCTGGCCGTGACTGCGTTCTGGTTGATGACATGATCGATACCGGCGGTACGCTGTGTAAAGCCGCTGAAGCGCTGAAAGAGCGTGGTGCCAAGCGCGTATTCGCTTACGCGACTCACCCGATCTTCTCCGGTAACGCGGTAAACAACCTGCGCAACTCCGTCATTGACGAAGTGGTGGTATGCGATACCATTCCACTGAGCGACGAGATCAAAGCACTGCCAAACGTGCGTACGTTGACCCTGTCCGGGATGCTGGCCGAAGCGATTCGTCGTATCAGCAACGAAGAATCCATCTCAGCAATGTTCGAACACTAATCGAACACGGCCGAAAAACCCGCTGCGGCGGGTTTTTTTGTCTCCGGGTTTTATTTGTATGATTAATGCCTCCTTCACCTGCCATTCATATGACAGATGATGCGCATACGGATGATAGATAATTGTGAAAAACGTAGCCTCCTCACATGTTCTGCCCTTTCGCGCCCTCATCGACGCCTGCTGGAAAGAGAAGTACACCTCGTCACGCTTTGTCCGTGACCTGATTGCCGGGATCACCGTCGGCATTATCGCTATCCCGCTGGCGATGGCGCTGGCGATTGGCAGCGGCGTTGCGCCGCAGTACGGTCTGTACACCTCGGCCATTGCCGGGATAGTCATTGCCCTGACGGGCGGTTCGCGCTTCAGCGTCTCCGGCCCGACCGCCGCCTTCGTGGTGATCCTCTACCCGGTTTCGCAGCAGTTTGGTCTGGCAGGCCTGCTGGTCGCCACCCTGATGTCCGGCGTCTTTTTGATTTTGTTTGGTCTGGCCCGCTTTGGTCGCCTGATTGAATATATTCCCCTTTCCGTGACGCTGGGGTTCACCTCGGGGATTGGTATCACCATCGGAACCATGCAGATCAAGGATTTCCTCGGCCTGCAAATGGCTCACGTTCCTGAACACTATCTGCAAAAAGTGGGGGCGCTGTTTATGGCGCTGCCGACGACCAATCTGGGCGATGCCGCCATCGGGATTGTGACGCTGGGCACGCTGATCGTCTGGCCTCGCCTCGGTATTCGTCTACCGGGCCATCTGCCCGCGCTGCTGCTGGGCTGCGCGGTAATGGCTATCGTTAATATGTTCGGTGGTCACGTCGCGACTATCGGCTCGCAGTTCCACTATGTTCTGGCGGACGGCTCACAGGGTAGCGGCATTCCGCAACTGCTACCGCAGCTGGTGCTGCCGTGGGACATGCCCGGCTCCAGCTTCACCCTAAGCTGGGATTCCCTGCGCGCCCTGCTTCCCGCCGCGTTCTCTATGGCAATGCTGGGGGCGATTGAATCCCTGCTCTGCGCCGTTGTTCTGGACGGCATGACCGGCACCAAGCACAAAGCCAACAGCGAACTGGTCGGTCAGGGATTGGGCAACCTCGTCGCGCCGTTCTTCGGCGGTATTACCGCAACGGCAGCCATCGCCCGCTCTGCGGCCAACGTGCGCGCGGGGGCAACGTCACCCGTTTCGGCGGTTATCCATTCCGTGCTGGTGATCCTTGCCCTGCTAATCCTCGCCCCGCTGCTCTCCTGGCTACCGCTTTCCGCCATGGCCGCCCTGCTGCTGATGGTGGCCTGGAACATGAGCGAGGCGCACAAGGTGGTGAACCTGCTGCGTCGCGCGCCGAAAGACGACATCATCGTGATGCTGATCTGCATGTCGCTGACCGTGCTGTTCGATATGGTTATCGCCATCAGCGTCGGGATCGTGCTGGCTTCCCTGCTGTTTATGCGCCGCATCGCGCAGATGACGCGCCTTTCCCCGGTTAACGTCGAGGTGCCTGACGATGTGCTGGTGCTGCGCGTGATTGGCCCGCTGTTCTTCGCCGCGGCGGAAGGTCTGTTCAGCGATCTGGAGTCCCGCATCGCGGGCAAACGGGTTGTGGTGCTGAAATGGGATGCCGTACCGGTGCTGGATGCCGGCGGCCTGGATGCCTTCCAGCGCTTTGTGAAACGTCTGCCGGAAGGCTGCGAGCTTCGGGTGAGTAACCTGGAATTCCAGCCTCTGCGCACCATGGCGCGCGCGGGCGTGCAGCCGATCCCTGGCCGACTCTCCTTCTACCCTAACCGTGAAGCCGCGTTAGCGGATCTGTGAGTGACCTGATGCAGAGAAACGTCTCTGCATCATCACCCCGATCGCCTGCTGGAGCCATGCAAGCACGGCAGGCGTCATCCAGGTTCCTTTCATCAGGTGCGGTTCCTGCTGCATGGCAGCGCGAAACTTTTGCTGAGTTTCCGGGTTCTTGCCCGCGTAAGACTGGAACAATGCCAGCCAGTTTTCAGCCAGCTTTTGCGCCTCCTCCGAGGCGGGATCGGTATTTTCCCGCTGAGCCTGATGCAGTTTCGCCACCAGCGGCGGCCACTCCATCATACGGTCAAAGTAGTGTGCACGGGTAAAGGCTATCTCTTCGGCAGTGAGATACTTCTCCCATATGCAGAGCTTAGACTCCGCAAACGCGCGCGTGATGTAATCCGTCATCTCCGGCGTGATGCCGGTCTGCGCCTGCATCTGCGGTTCAACGCTGTGCATCTCGTTCAGCCGGGTGAGAAACTCCGGCTTGCCCGCCGTGTCTTGCTCCAGGCGTTCCATCCAGCGCGTCGCCAGATCCATCGCCCGCACGTCCGTAGCGGGTATGCGCTGCTCCAGTAGCGTGTTGGCCTCTGCAACCAGCCCTGACCAGATAGCCGCCAGCGCATCCTTCTGCACCGCAAACGGCAACTGCTGTAACTCTTCTTTGCTAAACCAGCGATCGTACATATTCATTAACTCCAGAGTCTGTAGCCAGGATTCCAGATCCGGCGTCGCATCGTCGAGAAGCCCGGTTCGCAGCTCCACCAGCCGGTCGCGCAGCGTATGTATGCTGCGCAGCTGTTTATCCAGCAGCGTGATTTGCGCATCGAGTAGCTCGGTTAACGACAGCGACTCCTGTTCCAGGAAATCCCTGATTTCAGCAAGTTCCAGCCCTGCTTTTGCCAGCGCCTGGATCATATGCAGACGCTGGACATCCGCCAGGTTGTATAGCCGGTAACCTGCCGCGCTTCTGGCAGAAGGCAGCAACAACCCTGTTTGCTCATAGTGGTGCAATGTCCGCACGGTGATCCCGGCGCGTTTCGCCAGCTCACCCACCTGAATCAACATAACTGCTCCTTTTTCTTTGCCAGTGGCGCCACTCTGGAGCCTTACGTTACGTGAGGGTCAACCCTTGATGCAAAAAAAAACGACTCCCTCGGGAGCCGTTTCGGCGTTCTTTATCAGGCACTAGCTGTGCTTATGCTGATCGCGACGACAGCGTTTGTCGTAGTGGCGCACCCACCAGTATTTATCGCAGACCTCCTCATGTCCGCTCACGCGCGCCCCGGCGAGCCACAATACCGCACCAACGAAGATGCTCAATATCGCGCCATGCGCGAAGTATTGCGGGAGGTCAATCTGAGGTAACTGGTTTAAAATGGAATAACCTACGCCGGCTACCATCACGAACAGCCCCAACCCCATCAGCACGTTACCGAGTAACGAAGCGTTTTTGCGTTTCATGTGTCACCTCCGGAACTTTGGGTTGTCAGGGGAAAAGCCCCTAATCCTTGTGTGTAAAGTATAGACAACGCCCCTTTTATGAGTTGCGTGAATGATCACAATTACAGATAAGTCCCAAACAAAAGTTTACAAATAAGACTTTGAACAGCTTGAAATTCTAATTGTTCAAATAAGTAATTATTCGTATTTCGCTGCGACGATCGCAGAATTTTGTCAAGCGGCGCGCCAGACAGTAAACTACGCGCCAGATCTGGAACCCATTAGGAATTGAATCGTGACGATTAAACTGATTGTCGGCCTCGCCAACCCGGGCGCAGAATATGCGGCCACCCGCCACAACGCCGGGGCATGGTACGTCGATCTGCTGGCCGAGCGGTTACGTGCTCCCCTGCGTGAAGAACCTAAATTCTTCGGGTATACCTCACGTATTAACCTTGCTGGCGCGGATGTTCGTTTACTGGTGCCCACCACCTTTATGAACCTGAGCGGTAAAGCGGTGGCGGCAATGGCAACGTTTTATCGCATCAATCCGGATGAAATTCTGGTCGCCCACGATGAGCTGGATCTCCCGCCCGGCGTGGCAAAATTCAAGCTGGGCGGCGGGCACGGCGGCCACAACGGTCTTAAAGACATCATCAGCAAGCTGGGCAATAACCCGAATTTCCACCGTTTGCGCGTTGGAATAGGCCATCCGGGCGATAAAAACAAAGTTGTCGGTTTCGTACTCGGTAAGCCCCCGGTTTCTGAGCAGAAACTAATTGACGAGGCGGTAGACGAAGCGGCGCGCTGCACCGAAATCTGGCTGAAAGATGGGTTAACCAAAGCGACAAACCGCTTACACGCTTTCAAAGCGCAATAATCCGCCCGATCCGGCTTTTTTACCGCGCGTCATGCGGGTTACGTGTATAATAGGCGTAGTTATTTACTTTTCATCAGTCGGTTATCGTTAACGGATTGATTATCAAGATATTAAGGTGATTTAGAAATGGGATTCAAATGCGGTATCGTCGGTCTGCCAAACGTGGGCAAATCCACCCTGTTTAACGCGCTTACCAAAGCGGGTATCGAAGCGGCGAACTTCCCGTTCTGTACCATCGAACCTAACACCGGCGTTGTGCCAATGCCTGACCCGCGTCTGGACCAGCTCGCGGAAATCGTGAAGCCGCAGCGCATTCTGCCAACCACCATGGAATTCGTGGACATCGCGGGCCTGGTAAAAGGCGCATCCAAAGGTGAAGGCCTGGGTAACCAGTTCCTGACCAACATCCGTGAAACCGAAGCGATCGGCCACGTTGTGCGCTGCTTCGAGAACGACAACATCATCCACGTAAACAACAAAGTGGATCCGGCTGACGACATCGACGTTATCAACACCGAGCTGGCGCTCTCTGACCTCGACACCTGCGAACGCGCTATTCACCGCGTGCAGAAGAAAGCCAAAGGCGGCGACAAGGACGCGAAAGCGGAACTGGCTGCGCTGGAAAAATGTCTGCCACAGCTGGAAAACGCGGGCATGCTGCGCGCGCTGAAAAACCTGACTGAAGAAGACAAGGCGGCGATCAAATACCTGAGCTTCCTGACCCTGAAGCCAACCATGTACATCGCCAATGTTAACGAAGACGGTTTCGAGAACAACCCGTACCTGGACAAAGTGCGTGAAATCGCGGCGGCTGAAGGTTCTGTGGTTGTGGCGGTTTGCGCTGCCGTTGAATCCGATATTGCCGAGCTGGACGACGCTGACCGTGAAGAGTTCATGGCCGAGCTGGGTCTGGAAGAGCCGGGCCTGAACCGCGTAATTCGCGCAGGCTATGAGCTGCTGAACCTGCAGACCTACTTCACCGCTGGCGTGAAGGAAGTGCGTGCATGGACGATTCCTGTAGGTGCGACTGCACCTCAGGCGGCCGGTAAGATCCACACCGACTTCGAGAAAGGCTTTATTCGTGCGCAGACTATCGCGTTTGAAGACTTCATAACCTACAAGGGTGAGCAAGGCGCGAAAGAAGCAGGCAAGATGCGTGCGGAAGGGAAAGATTACATCGTTAAAGATGGCGATGTGATGAACTTCCTGTTTAACGTTTGATTTGTTTTGAATGAAAAAAATCCACGCTTTGGCGTGGATTTTTTTATTGCGGGGTAAAACACATTTTCCAGGAGTTCTGTTTTCATGCTGGGTTCAAAAGGAATGATCTCAATTGTCGCAAGCTTTAACTTCTGAAAAGGATCCTCGCGTAAGCGCTCTTCAAGAGAGGCAAGACTCTCGCACTTAGCGAAAATGATACCGCCGTTTCTTGGGATCCGTCTACCTGATGCCAGAAATACCCCCTCTGCTTACCCTTTTTTAAGCCACTCAGCATGAGCAGGTATCGCTGCGTCAATCTCTTCGAGTGGTTTGATATAGGTTAAAATGACAATGTAAACCGTGCTCATCCTTTGCCTCTTAGCTCTGTTTTAAACCGCTTGTTGGAACTGCTTATGCAGTCCTCTTTTGCCACCGGTTATTGTTATCATTTTTTGGCGCTTTTGATCTTAATACGCAGGGCCCGATAGAGACAACGCGTTACGCTTCATATCCCAGGAATAAAACCAATCATGCCAGCCGTTTTGCTTTTTCGCATAGCTACAGACCACAACCACTTCCTTTGACAGGTTGAAAGTTAAGTAATAGAAAGCTGCGCCTTCAGGAGGTGCAGTCCAAAATAGTTTTTCACCCTGCGCATTGAAGATGGTCAAAACGGTTGGTAGTGGCTTTGACTCGCTTAACGCAAAGACTAACTGGCGTGTCGAGTCGACCATTGCATAGTCTAAAAATGTCATACTAACCAGTATGTTACTTTCACCACATGCCCATTGAAGCAGGTCATTTTCTTTAATGCAAATGAGATTTTCAATCATTGGTAAATCTCAACTTTTAAAGTTTGAACTGTTTCAAATCACCGTCAAAAAGCCCCACAAGATATACCCGGTATCGGGCTGGCTGCACTTCTTTATACGTTAATACAGTAGAAAACTCTTTTAAACACTTTGAACATGTGTTTTTCAAAACATATAATTGGCTTTCATCATAGCTAAATTCATTATGATCACTAACAAGTTTCACACCTCTCATTTTCTTAACCAAAAAGCATTTTACCTCTTCAGTGAGCGTGTCAAACTCATATGAGTTTACGATGGAATAAACTATTACACCCTCGCATTCAGGGCATGTTATTTTTGCGCCAGAATCTATAAAGTCATTATCAATGCCATCCAGCACTAATATCTTCCTCTTCAGTCGATTAGTTAATTTCATTTTTATTGAGCCTTTAAGTTATTAATAGAAAAAGTAAGGCGAGAAGAAAACGAGGGATTTTATTAATTAATAACATTATTTATGTTAAACATTCCATTCGATATAAATACCACAATCGAAGCTTTTTTCATTAGACTGTACAACAATACTTCCCCATTCATGCGCCCATTGAAATCCATATGGGGGATTGGTAATTTTAAGCTTAGGCTTTGAGATTATTTCACTCTCAACCCATGCTGTCAAACGCTGCTGCTCATCCGATAAATTACTCAGGCTTGCCCTTTTATCCCAATCATTTAGCGTTTTATAAAAACTTCCATCCTTACTAGTAAGGAATAATGATGGGGTAAAAGAAAATGCTGAAGGCCTTAGTTCCAAAATGAAAATTTGATCTTTCCATTTAATATTATCGATAGCGAAATAAAAAGAACCTATTTTAGTCAATGGTGAGAAAAACTTGTAAAATGCGGAATTTTTAAAAGTATCAACATCTTTTAATTCGATTGGGTAGTTGTTAATTGCTACAAATCCAGTACGAACATCAAGTTTCATTTCTAACATATCTAAACAACCTTGCCTGGAAGTGACTACGTTATATTCCAAACTATATATATCCCATGATTAAATGACTTTGTCTCATATGAGACTGAAACCCGCCCCCACTCAAAGTTCCACCTAATGATGTCTTTTTCCGTGGTATCAGGCGTGTCCAGGTTTAGTGATTCTTTCAGCCAATCAGACAGGCTTTTCACTGATTCATTTAGCATGTGAATATTAGTTCGAGCGTTCCAATCATTTAATGCGTTATAGTATTGACTGTTTTTATCAACAAGATGAAGCATAAAAGGAAAACCATAGCACACTGGGCGTATATTAACTTGAAATCTTTTGTCGAAAAACGCTACTGAGTCAACAAGGTAGTGATTTGGCATGGTTTTCTTTACAGCTTTGTGTTTTGCTAATTCGCGGTATAAATCACACTTACAAAAGCCTTCTTCAGTATCAATTTCCAAAGATAGATCATCAAGATTTAGTTCACCTGTAATCGGTTTAAATTTTAATTCAATCATGTTGCCCTGCTTTACTTTTGATTGTGTGACAAGATCTTAATGATATAATCGACTCAACATGATAACATCCATATGAGGAGAATTTTCCGTGTGCAAATTACATTTATTATAATAATTTACAATGACATCCGCACAACAATAAAGTCTTATTGCCAATGGTACAGTAAGTCAATCCACATTTCTTTTTCCCCAGCTATAACTTTTATGCCATCTCTATTTTGTTTTACATACTGCATGTACGTTTCATAAATAGCTCTTATTATCACCGTTTTTTCAGAGCGAGATCCTTCAATCAAAGTCATGAGTTTTTCTAAATAAATTGATGAATCCACTCTTTCGTTGAAAAAAAACTGAGATAATCGAGTACTTCATTATATGAATCGTAATTCATGATAGGCATTCCTGACTTCATACACTGATTTGTTTGGCACATTCAATTCTGGGGATATCCTGATAGCTGCGTCTAGCTTTCCAGCAGCAGCTTACCTCAGGCTCTGTTCATCCCTCCCAGCGCATCTCCCTTCGATATACACTATCAGCTCGGGCGTGCCGTTGGGCTGGCAGTGGAACCAGAAGATCTCTGGGGCATTAACGTCGTCAGTCTGTGCCAGCGGGCCATCACTGTCTGGTCGCAGTATACTTAGGTAATCGGCACGTCCCCGTGCACCTCCTGCAGCAGGCGGTTATGGGTAATTTTCTCAATCGCCCCTTCGAACGGATTATCATCAGCGGCGAACAGGTTTTGAGTAAAGTTAAAAGAAGGAAATCAGCGTAATGCGTGATATATAAAATAAAATCGGTAATTAATATATTTCTAATATCCCTCATAGAAGAGGGTAAGGATTGGGACGAGTCAAGAGTCATTTACCCTTCCCCATGCATCAACCTGTTCACCCTCCATAAAAAACAAACATATTAAACAACCTGGAAAAAATTAATTCCCCGCATAACTATTTGTTAGCAAATATAAAAGTAAATATCACGTATCAAATCTCCATCCGCTTCATCAACGGTTCTTATTTTGACTTTATTAAAATCAGCTAAAATACCTTTCACTGGCACATCAGGCTTTGATAAGTCATCATGAAATGCTTCCTGTTGACTTTCCTGAACATATTTTTATTAAAAAAACAAGATTTTTCGTAACTCTTCTTCTGTCATCGCTTTTACTACGGAATTATACTAACACATAAAAAATATTATCTCCTGATACCGATGGTAGTAGTATAACCTTAGTAAAATAATACGTAATATTAAATAAAAACCATCTTGCCATTTATTTATTTAATATTTTATTGCCATACATTGAACAACTGCTTCCATATTTCCTGTTCCTCATGAGTAGGGATTCTATAATCTTGAGTTTTTCGCCTATATTTCATAAAAAATGAGTCTATAGCTCGAATAGCCACCATTTTATCTTTACGACAATCATCTAAAATAGATTGCATATCCTGCAGGCAATTATAATCAAGAATATATTTTTGAAAAAATAGCTCCAGGAAATCTAACACTTCATTATAAGATTGTAAATTTATCATGGTTCCTTTGGCAGAATATCAATCTTGTCGAAATTAATAACTCTATTTTCAGCATGCAGCTGTTGAAGATTACCTTGGCCGTATTCAGGGTATGCCTTAGTAAACGGTTCAAGTGGTGCTCCAGGTCTATCACCGAACATTCTCGGGGTTCGCACTTGCGGAACACCATTTTCATATAATTGAAGCGTATCAAACTCAGCTCTAAGACGTCCATCACTCAATGATTTATCCAAAGGATCAAGTGGATTCAATTTATCTGCTCCTTTGATCTGGAATGCATCTCTTACTATGCGACCGGAGTCTAATTTATCAAAACCAAAATAAGTGACTGGGGCGGATTTGGATTCAAATGTTTTAGGCACCCATGCGTTAATCGAACCGTCATCCTCAAGATACCTCATATAGCGATAGGCTGTAGATGGCATTGTAGCGCTTGGCCCCGCTGGACCAACATAGAAATCAGGTTTCGTTTTACCGCTACACTCACGGCTCAACCCCCAATGATCCACCCACCCCAACGCATTCGGCGCATACTGGTAAAGGTTTATCCCCCCGCCTCGGATCCTGATGCTGGCGTAAACGCTCTACCGGTCAGCGAAGACTCCCACATTTATCAATAATGCCCCTCTGCGTAAGCCATTTTAGGCATTGTAGTTGTTATATTTTTTATTGTTAAAAGTGAATTCGGTACGCAGGTTCTCATCGAGACAACACGTTATGATCCATATCATAGAAATAAAACCAATCATACTAGCCAGTTTGTTAAACTGTGAAACCACATACAACAACTACTTCCTTTGACTAGTTGGATTTTAAGTAAAAAAGCGCCTTCAGCCGGTGAAACAAAAATAACTTTGGCTCTGTACTTAGAAGACCATAAAATGGTTGATAAGTGACCTCCAACGTTTATTTTACGATAAATTATCTTTCCTCTATATGGTATGTATCTTTATCAGTCCAATATATAACCTTATATTTACCAAAGTTGATGTTTTGCTCTTTGTAATACTCCATTACTTCGGATGGATACCAACCATATCCAAATAAAAAAAGAGCTCCTTCGTCAACTAACAGTCTTATTATCCTTTGCTTATCCTGGTCGTCAATTACAGGCAAAACCATAAACTCATCTTTTAATGAAAAACCTATCGCCTGCATTTTCCTAATTAACTCCCGTCCCAGGGCACGTATTTTTACACTAGCCCCAGCCACATCAATAACAATAATCGAATTATCTGGCATCTTATTCAATTTATACTCACCCTTATGGCTACTGGAGTTGATGTTGGTACGGAATTTATCACCATTTCTGGAGCCCCGCCAGGTAAATGTTGGCCCGGACCTAAGAAATAATCATTACCACTTAATGGGCTCCGCGGCTGCATATTAGAGATACCGCCAATTTTTCTTATATTAAATCCTTCATTTAAAGACCCCGGATATAAACCCATGTCTTTTTCAATTTTTGAAGCAAGAGATTTAGATATAGTTACATCTCCGTCTTCAATACCATTAAAATATTTCAAGGCCCCTTTTTTGTCTGTAATAAATGTACCATCTCGACCGATTGCAGGATATTGGTCCCAACTTTTTGGAATAATATTATATCCTACATCATCTTTTAGCATTTTAGCTTGGCGCGCTCTTGCTCTTTCAGCTTTACATAATCCAAGCGGGTCAATATATTTGAGAGGGTTTGGCGCATACTGGTAAAGGTTTATCCCCCCCGCCAGCCCTATCGGGTCCTGCTGCGTAAACCGTCCGCAGTCCGGATCATAATACCGGAACAGATTGTAGTGCAGCCCTGTCTCACGGTCCAGGTATTGCCCCTGCACGCGCAGGTTCTGAGAATATCCTGATAACTGCGTCTCGCTTTCCCGCAGCAGCTTGCCCCAGGCGCTGTTGAACCCTTCCCAGCGCACCTGCCCTTCGATATCCGTCATCCGCTCCGGCGTGCCGTTGGGCTGGCAGTGGAACCAGAATATCTCCGGAGCATCAACGCCATCAATACGTGCCAGCGGATCGTAGCTGTCCTGATCGCTGTAGACGTAGGTCAGCGGCACATCCCCGTGCACCTCCTGCAGCAGACGGAACCCTTCCCAGACAAACTGGGTGGTGACCGGCTTACCGGTTGGCTGTCCGCCCAGCATCTGGCGTCGCGTTTTGCTGATGCGTCGCCCGAGCGGATCGTAGCGGAAGCTGACCTGCGTCTGCGGTTTATTGCGGTCCCGCGGCTGGCTGATGTCCTCCGTCAGGCGATGTTCGCCGTCGTAGCGGTAGTGCCAGCGGGTCTGGCCGTTATCTTTCTCCACGGTGCGGCCGTGGATGTCATAGCGCCAGCGAATGCCGTTCAGCTGCGTCAGGCGGTTGTGCGTGACCTTCTCAGCAGATCCTTCGAGAGGGTTACCTGCAGCATCCCAGCGCCACTGCTCCTGGCCAGGCAGCGTGCCGTCCTGAACGAGCAGGCGCCCCGCGCTGTCGTACTGCCAGCGGTACCAGCTGAACGGGTTATCGTCCCGCTCTTCCCGCACCAGGTTATTGCGATAGTCGTAATCCCAGCGGCGGGACCAGCGGCGCGGCGACGGGCGCTGGGCGTTGCCGGTAAAGACGTCCCGGCGATGCAGTCGGCCAAGACGATCGTATTCGCTGCGGGTGGTCAGCAGCCCCTGAGTGCGGCTGGTCTCGCGGTGGAGTTCGTCGCGGGTAAAATCGGAGACCGACAGCTTATCCAGAGCAATGCTGAGCAGATGCCCGCTGCCGTAGTAAAACTGCTTCAGCTCGCGGCCGTCGGGCAGCGTAATAGAGGTCCGGTTGCCCAGCGCGTCATACTCCCACGCCAGCTCGCCGTGCTCGCCCGCTTCGCGCGTGACGCGACCGAGCGCGTCATACTCAAAGGCGAGCTCCTGCTCTGCTTCGGTGGTCCACGCGTCGGCTGCAAGCGCAGGATGCAGCCCAATCCGGCTTAACAGCCCGGACGGCGTGTAGTGATAGCGGGTCTGCCCCTCCGGCGTGGTGCGGGCGACCAGCTGGCCGCTCGCGCTCCAGGCGAAGGCGTGGGTGATGGCCTCCGGATGACCGGCGGCGAACGTGCGCGCTATCGTGCGCCCGCAGGCGTCGTAGCGATACTGCGAGGCTAAGCCATCGAGCCCCACCTCTTCCAGCAGCAGCGAGTCCGCGCCCCAGCGGAACTGATATGCTTCGCCGTTTTCGTTTTCCAGGGCAATCAGACGCCCGCGGCTGTCCCAGCGGCGGCGTACCTCTTCACCCTGCGTATTACGGGTGGCGGTTAAGCGCCCTGCCTCATCGTATCTGAACTCACTCTCTTTACCGTCGGCGCCCGCATGCTTCACCGGCAGGCCACGTTCGTTCCATTTGAGCGATTCCGTCCAGCCTTCCGGGCGATCGAGCTGCACCGGACGCCCTGCAGCGTCGTAGCGATATCGCGTCTCTTCCCCGTCGGCGCCAGTCTCGGCCACCAGCCAGCCCAGCGGATGGTAGCGGTAGCGGGTAATACGCCCGGAACAGTCCGTCGAACGAACGATCTGCCCGGCCTCGTTGTACTCCTGGTAGCGGCTGTTTCCGGCGGCATCGACCTCTTCAACGACCTGGCCGAACGCGTCCCGGCGCAGATGCGTGGTCTGCCCCATCGGATCCACCACGCGCTTCAGCCCGTGATGTTCGTCGTACCAGAACCGGGTGGCGCTGCCGTCGGCTTCGATAATGGCCGCAGGAAGCGCGCGGTGCTCCAGCCAGGCGGTGGTGCGGGTATTGCCGTCGGCGTCGATCTCCTGCACCCGGTTGCCCATTTCGTCGTAGACGAAGGTAACGGCATTGCCGAGCGGATCGATGCGGCGCGTCAGAAGCTCGTTCTCGTCCCACTCGTAGCGCCAGTTTTCACCGCGCTCGTCAACGTAGCGGACAATCAGATTTTGCGCGTTCCAGTAGTGGCGGCGCGTTTGACCGTCGTAGTGCTCAACGGTCGTCAGCCCGGCGGCTAAATCGTAGCTAAAGCGGCAGCCGTCACCGGTGCTGGTGCGGTTTTCCACCACGCGCCAGTGGTCGAATTTTTTCCAGCGGTATTCGCTCTCCAGACCGCCCGGCATCCGGTGCCAGACCATCAGCCCGTGCTCGTTATAGCGGTATTCACGCGTCACCACGCCGGAGGCATCCGTCGCGCTCGCCAGCTGGCCGCGCGCGTCGTAGCCCCACTTCATCAGCGGCCAGGTTTGGCTGCCGTCGAAATGGCTGGCAGCGGTCACGCGCTGCGGGAAACGTTCGTCGTCATAGCGCAGGGTGACGTCGATTGCCCGCGGCTCGTCGTGAAGACCGACCAGTCTGCCGTGCTCGTCCCACTCCGTCAGCAGCGCGTTACCGTATTCGTCGCTGAGAGAGGCCAGACGCAGGATGGATGGATTCGCCCGGGTCGGTTTATACAAACGCCACACCGCGCCGTCATCGTCGGCAATCGCCACGTCGCCGTTCTCATTACGGCGGATAATGATGCCTTCGCTGATGCTGTAAAACGCGCGGTCGACCGGCGGTAGCTCGAAGCTCAGCTCGCGCCCGGTCTCGTCGAACCAGGTGGCGTTGTCTTCTTCCAGAGCCAGATAGCTGTCAAAGGTCGTTGCCCAGCCCAGGCCGAACAGCCCTTCGCGGGTGGTCAGGCTGTTGTAGCTGCGCTGCCAGCGAAGCGGGAAGCGCCCCGGCAGCGAGAAATCGAGCTCGTCGTCGTCATTCAGCACCTTCACGCCGGTGGCGGCGTGAACCGGGTGCGAGGAGCCAAACACGGCATTCACCGCCATATCGGCCAGCATCCCGCCGCCGGCTGCCGCCAGCGCACAGGGCATGTTTTTCAGGATCTTGCCCGGACGCCCGCGGAGCAGGGAGAGCGCAATCATCCCCAGCGCCAGACCCGGCATTTTACCGCTTTTGATATCGCGGACCGTGAGCGTGTCCCCGCCGATGATCACGTTCGGGGAGACGTCGTCGGAAACGGTGCCCTCGCAGGTGGTGCGATCTTTCGCACGCACCGCGGGCTGCCCGTTGATAAAGACGCTTTTAGAGCCTTCCGCCAGATACTGCGGCCCGGAGTGCTTTTCGCACGCCACCTTGTCTTCTTCCAGCGGCGAGGTTCCCGCAGCGGCAGAGGCCACGCTCGGCTGCCACATTTCGCTGCCAAACTGTCCAGCGGCGGAAAGCAGCATGCCCGCGTAATCGGCAAAGCTGCCCGGCGACTGCGGCTCAGGAGACGGCGTATCGGCGGGCGTCAGCGTGCCTGCCGCCCGCGCGGCGGGGATTGCGTTGGTGAGAACGTTACTGGAACCGGTAGTGATTTTACCCGCAGGCGACGGCGGGAAAAGCGCATTGCCTAACCCCTCAGCGGCGTTGCTGATATCGTCGGTGATCCCCGCCACGTTCGCCAGCACGCCACCGATAATCCCGCTTAACAGACAGCTGGATCCAATTGCCGCCACGCCCGCTGCGGCCGCCCCTGCGCCCAGCAATGGCGCCGCTACGGTTGCTGCTGCGCCTACCGCCGCGCCGATCACCGCATAGGCGGCACCTTCCGCCACAATGCTGGTGATGTCAGCAAAAATGCTGGAGTGAATAATCTCGTCGCCCTTTCGGGCCGCGTTGTTATCGCTCATGCCTTACACATTCCGGTGGTCGTTTAGCGTCAGACTCTGCTTAAGCGCGCTCCAGCGCACCTCGTCCTCTTCGGTAAAGGCTCTGAGTGCCGAGAGGGTAAAAATCATCAATACCGGTTTGCACGGCGTCTGCACGGCCAGCTGTTTTTGCCACAGGCGCTGCCCGTTACGGTCAAAGGTGGTCTCAACTTCCAGCCCGTTAATTTTTCCGTCAGGCCCGGCTTTTACGTTCCGGAATTCGCTCTGGGCAATTTCGCCCATCTGCGGACGCAGCACATCCCACTGGCGGTGGAACTCTTGTTCATAGTCGCTGCCATCGGGGATAACGCCGCGACTGACCACCACGGACAGCCCGCTTTCGTCATCGCGAATAATATTCATGCTGTTATCCTGCCAGGCAGCAGGAAAAAGGGAAAACGAACCTTCCTGGAGGGTGTATTTCATAAGTGAACTCGGGATGATTAATATTGTGAGAAACAAAAAGGCCAATCCATGCTGGCCCTTTGGCTGGCTGTTTTATTATTTACGCCATTGACCTGACTGTTCGACTAAAACCTGGCTGCCTTTGCTGACAACCAATTTCGCGGGTGCATAAGCCACGGTATAAACGATCTCGCCATTCTTGTACGTTGAGCCGATTATTTTACCTGCGGAGTCGTGCAATGTTTTTCCCTTTAAGGAGATCGTACTGTTATCACTTTTGCGCACGCCGAGATAAACCATCTGATCACATTCGCTATCGAAATGGCCGCACCTGTTTATCAGCGAAATAGCGAACTTTTCGGTATCCAGTTTTCTGGTTTCAGCGTTATGAACCGAAGCGGCTTTACGTAACGTATAACGCTGCGGAGCATAATAATTTCCATTTTGAGGAGGAGTAGCTAAACGCCATTCCATTTCACTCCCCTTTATTTCCAGAACAGCACGTCCGCCTGTGCCGCCAAACGATGAGTTGAATTCAATATTGGCACGATTGCCATCGATCGTACCGGTAAGATTACGCTCATCATCTTTCGGGCAATCTATGCGGTTTCCTCTCTGGAGATATAGCAATAAGACCCGGTGATACGGTTGCCTGATTCAGCTAACCGCAGGGTTAACGTCGAGTCGCTCCCGAATTCTCCAGCCCACTCCCCGTCAAACGCTAGGCCTGACTGGCTGTTCGTTGCAAAATGCATCGCATTGAATCTGGCGGCCCACTGCTGAATATCGGCATTTATAACCGGGCTATTATCAGAAGACTGGTAATGAATAACGTCCGACTCCGGAACCACCCAGGCCGCAAAGATTTTGCCGTCAGGATTGATGACCAGCGCGGACGCATTCTCCTGGTAGAGATCCTTTAGCCAGCCTTCAACAAACAATCCGCCACCTGTGGTGGTATGCGGTTCACCAAAGACATCAAAGTTATCAATAAAGGTCTGGTAATGATTTCCCAGCAACGCCCTGAGATTATCTGTCACTTCGCTGTCGTTAACGATGCGGCTAACCGTATCGAGCTTATTGTATTACGATAATACAAGCGCCGATGACGTTTCAAAGACGCCTGTCCATAAAGCGGTGAACAATACGGCTGCCAGATATTTCTTGGTCATAAATTATTCTTGAGAATCGTTATTGTAATTCATCGTTATTTTTATAACGTTGCCGCCTTTTATCTCAAAAGAGAGCAGTTTTTTATCCAATTCGTAGGTAATCCACTGCTCCCCCGCATCATTGTCGACCTGACCGGTACCGTATGCGCTGTTCAGTTCCTGTCTCGTTGAACCCACATGGACACCACGCGGCGTTGCGAAGTCTTCAGCAGTCAGTGTAATTTGAGACACGATATAATCATCAACGCTTCTTTCCGCTTTATCCCACCAGAGATTGGAAGTGAATATTTCTACTCCAGCGTTTTGATGCTGAAAGAATTTATATTGGACTCCATCAAAAGGAACCTCACCGGTAAAACTGCCTTCCACCGGCACGTCAATTTTACGGGCAATATCAGACGTCCATCTGTCGCCCAGGGCGACAGGCTGGTCTTTGATCTGTACGGAAAAATCCTGTTTAGTCAGAATGGATGGCTTACCTTGAGCGAAAACCACATTGTTGCCAGGACAGGTAAACATCAGGACCGAACAAAGAAATATTGGCGTATGTTTTTTCACGTTAATCGTCATTTATTGAATGTGTATGGCAATTATCACCCTGAAGAAACCGTCAGGACATGAGGGCATGTATTTCTTAGTCGGCGCTAATGATGACTGAACCCAGACAGTGAGGATTTTTCACGGTGAAACTGAAACTCACATTTTGTCCATTCATATCTTTTCGGGCTGTATAGCTGGTCACTTCGTTCTCCGAATGGCCGCGCGGATAATCAGTTAACCTCAGCTGCGGATAGCGCTTTTTAACGGTATCAAGCGTTATGCATTGACCTGAGGATGAAAAATTCAGTAAAGGCGCCATGCCATCGTTATCATTGCTTAAACGTAACCCAATTGCGGTTATGTTCGTTCCATCAGCGAGTTTGATATCGTCGGCATTGTAGAAATTGATATATTCATTTTGCCTGGTCATTTTAAACGATAACGGCGCATTACTAAGGGTTGTAACGGATAACGTCTTAAGCGATGCACTCATCCCGGAAATGAACATCCAAAGATCCTTTTTCTGCGCATCTCCTCCAGCCATTCCCGTCGTTAGTAACGCGATAAGCACCGCACCTGCTTTACTCATCTTTGGCCGTAAATTTCGCCTGCACCGCCGCATCAATATCCCCTTTATGTCCGGAACCCGGCGCCGTGGTGCCCGGTTTTGTACCAGAGGTATTCAGATGCAGCTTACCGCCCGTGGTGATATAACCATCCCCTTCCACGAAGAAGTTAAACTCTTTGCCGATCAGGTTAATCTTGCCGTTAGCATTCAGCTCAATGGCGCTCTCACCAGAGACCAGCCGCAGCTTCGTCCCGGAAGCAATGATGTACTGCTCCACCGCCGCATCCAGCTTGCCTTTACCCGTCAGGATCTCGGTGCCACCCTTCACGGCCTGAGTATGGTTCGCTTCCACGCGATGGAGTTCATTTTTCTTCACGTAATGGCTGCGCGCCCCGCCGACGCTGTGCGTTTCATCGTTTTTAACGCTGGTGTCCATGTTGCGCTCGGCCTGGATCCACACCTGCTCTGCGCCCGCTTTATCCTCAAACCGCAGGGCGTTGGCATTGTCGACGGAACCGTCTTTCGTGCGGCTCATAAAGCCCATCTGCGTCGCCGCGGCCGGCAGCGCCCACGGCGGCATGCTCGCGTCGTTGTACACGCGGCCGGTAATAATCGGACGATCCGGGTCGCCGTTGATAAAGTCCACCACCACCTCATCGCCGACGCGCGGGATCTGCACCCCGCCGTAGCCCTGGCCCGCCCACGCGCTCGACACGCGCACCCAGCAGGAGCTGGTGTCATCGCCCTTCGCCAGGCGGTCCCAGTGGAACTTGACCTTCACGCGACCGTATTTGTCCGTCCAGATACTCTCGCCGTTCGGGCCCACCACCTTCGCGGTCTGCGGGCCGTAGGTGCGCGGCCACGCCGTGGACTGCGCCGGGCGGTAGACCACCGCCGACGGGATGACCGTAAAATCGGTGCGGTGAAGGGTTTCCCCCTCGCCGCTGGCGTAGCGGTTCTCTTCGAAGTGGTAACCCGCCGCCGTCACCAGATACTCCCCGTTGTCGCTGAAGAACGGCGCGTTGGTTAACGTGAAGGTGTGCCCGGGCGCAATCCCTGCCGCCGTCGCGGTGGCCTGAATCTGCTGATGTTCAACCTGCCAGCGCTCCTGACGGATGCGGGCATAGAACTCCCCGTGCCCTTTGTCCACAAAGCGGCCCGGCCAGTCGTACACGTCAATGCTGCCCGGCTTCGGCGACGCCGGGTTCTGCTGGGCCTGGAACAGCCACGCGTTCGGCTTGCGGAAGTCATAGTCGTCGAGGCTGTAAATCCCCGGCGTCACGCTGTCCTCCAGCGCCCACTGGCTGATGCCCTCTTCGTCCGTACTGCCTCCTGACGGCGTCTGGTGGTAAGGAATGACCTCATAGCCGCTGAACGGCTGATGCTGCGTCGCGGCGTCGGTGAGTACCAGGGTGTGCTTGTCCGCCTCGTGGCGGAAGTGATACGCAATCCCCTCCAGCTCCATCAGGCGGCTGATGAAGTCCAGGCTCGACTCCTGATACTGCACGCAGTAGTCCCACACCCGGTAGCTGCCGGTGAGTTTGTCCTCAACGTTAACCTGATGCTCGCCCAGCAGGATTTTGACAATCTGCGGCACCGTCTGCCCCTGGAAGATGCGCAGGTTACGGTCGCGCTTCATCGGCCACAGGTCCGGCTCCACCGTCAGCTGGTACACCGCATAGCGGGTGCCCGTCAGCTCAACGGCGCTGACCGCCACGCGGGTAATCTTGCCGTTAACATAGCGGGACGTCAGCAGGCTCTGCGTCGGGATGGTCACCGTGACCGGCTGGCCCAGCAGCTTGCTGCGGTCGATGCGCGCGTCCGTGCCGAGCACGGTCAGCGTCAGCGCGAACGACTCGGACATCGCCTCGCGGCCCGTCAGTTTCCAGAACAGAAGCCCCTCCACCGGGAGCTGAACGGTAATTCGGTTGAGCATAATCTTTATTCCACTATGGACTAATCTCGGTGTTCATTGAGATATTTTTTAAATCGTGCTTATTTAAGCCATAAACCTGAAAACATAAGGACGCTACCCAGGGAAACGACGCTTTTAGCAACGATAAGTAAGCCAGGCGCAACGACGCGTGTTATAGACGATATTGCTTCATAATTTTCAGCATTGTATTTTTTGTGCCCTCCTGTAATCCCGGAAAAGATCGTGCAGAGCAGCACAACGGTAACTTTCAATCCCCATACGCACAGGAAAGACATGGAAAAGATAATCGAATATTGTTTCGCCGTTGCGACGGAGAATAATGACATTGACTGAGCGAACCATTTCAACGTAAAGCCAATAACGATCGTAGCCAGTAGCACCAGAACGAACATCAACCCAGCCAGGAACCATTGTTTTTTGCCGAACAAATCTTTTCCATTCCAGATAAGCGCTAGTGCCCAAACCAGAAAGAGAAGAAAGAAAAACCAATGCATCATAACATTCCACATTTATATATCATGCCATTTTCGGCATCCATCTAACCTATTCGCATCAGACTGTTTTGCCAAACCAAACCCAATAAGCGCACTAACAGCACGATCTCGCAATTCTGCTAGTGAGATGTTACATAATGGTGTTAAGTCCCATTATTTTTTGTGTATCGCAATCAAAAGATGATTCTAATAGTTTATCATTATATTTATACTGCATTTTCTGCTGACCTGAAAGACTGCTAACAGGTAAGTACTTACGATATCTATCTACATATTTTAACAACACATTCAAATTAGCATGTGAATCAATCACCATTCACCAATAATAAAATATATTTAACATGAACCCTAAAATTCATCAGGGTATTTCATTTTAAGATTTTGTTGTTTTATTCTGTAATTGGCATCAACCTCATGCGGGAGCCTAACCTTTAATCCTCGGCGGATTTGATCAACAATAAACCAGGCATCCGACAACCTTTCAAAAAACAACTCATCCGAATTATCAAACTCCTTCGCTGCATACATACCGAACGTCATCTTCCATAACTTCGCCTTATCCTTTTCCTTGCCTTCGATTAAATCCCGTAGAAATAACAATTGTTGCACAATAGAGTCGTACATTTGTAAAAGCGGGGAATTAGGATTGAGATTTTTGACCTCAGCACATCTCTTCTTTGCTAAAGTTAATGCTTTTTCAACATAATTTAGAGCTGTCATGCTATTCATTATATGGAGTCCAGATATCACGCTTAGTGGTGAACCATTGTATCCCACCTCCTTCTGTCTGGAAAGGTTTGTCTGGTACAGACCACGTGTCCAAGGCTGGTGTGGCACTACTTCGAAGCATTTCTACTTTTTGTTGCGCCTGATAAGCTTTTACTTCTTTAGGAACAATTAACCCCGTACCCCTGACCTGTCCTTCTGGGTTAATTCCAAGTTTTGTGGCAGGGGTCGATTCATCAAGTGAATACCAGTTTCCTTGCCAATTCCCCGGGGATTGATTCTGATAAGCTATTTTCCCTTTATTAATTGTTTCAATAGTCACTCTCTGCTCAAGATCTATACCGCTGCGATAAGCTGGTATTTTACTTTCTTCAACACCCTGAGAACGCATAAAATCATCAACAATTTTTTGATTTGCACGGATATTAATATCTCTGTTGAGATCGCCCGTGCGTCCAAATTTTTCATTAAGTTCAGCTCTTCGGGCCGAAATATTTGGCTTAACCGGTTCGAGAACAGGCTTACCAGCCCGCCACGCATCAAACCGTGCCCCGCCTTTAATGCCAGCCCCGCCGCCGATAACGGAGCCGATCAACATCCCCCATTTCTGACCGTCGCTACCTTCGCCACACAGCATTCCACCCGCGTAGCCACCAATAGTCCCACCGCCCATCGCACCGAGGGTGCTCAGAAGTGCGATTGCCGGACTGGCCAGCACCGCCATGGCTCCGGCACCAACGGCGAGCATCGTCCAGTTCACCCATTCCGGGATTTCAGGACTTATTTCATCGGTCTGGACCTTGCTTCCGCCGATGATAACATTACGCGATCCCTGGCTAATCTCAGCGCTGCATGTCAACTTATCGCCCGTGCGAGAGGCGGGAAAGTTGTTGATGTAAACTTTTATCGAACCTTCCGCAACCCGTTGCAGGCTACCGCTGTGCTCATCACACTCTCCGGCTGACAGATGAGCGCGGATAGCCTTTCGGCTGTTGATAAAGACATTGGGTGAACCTTCTTTTAGCGTACCGGTAGTATGGCGTGGAGCCCATGACATACTGCCGAGGAGCTCACCCAAGCCACCCGCAGCACACGCCCCAGCCGCAACGGCGGAAACAGCAACCAGCGCGGTCCCTCCGGTGACGACTACGGCAGCTGCACCCAGAATTGCCCCACCAACCAATCCTGCGATCATCCAGCCTTTTGAGGCTGTATGAGCAATCTCATCATCTACGCGAGCGGCCAGACATTCGGACATAACTATTCGGCTCGCTGTGCCATCAGATACCCACGTATCCGATCGGGTGTATTAAGTTGGTCAGAACCAGAGACCTGGCGGCATACGGAAAGCTGTGAAAGCAAGTGATGTGATTTGTCTGAGGAAGCCGTCCAGAGCGCGTAACGAAGAGGTTGGCTGTCCGGAACGGGTGCAATACTGAGTGGTTTACCCTGCTTTTCAAAAAGCAAATATTGCCCCTCTTTCGCCCGCTGAAGCGAAAGATGTCCATACAGTTCTTGAATGTTTTCAAAGACACTCAATACCTTACTCTCACTATCAAGCGCAAAAAATGGCCCCTGGCTATCGGCAGCAAGCATTTCCCGGGTTTCAGTCTGAGCCGGTTTGTGGAACTTAATACTGCAGATAATTTCCTGATATTGATTATGATAATAATCGCTAAACTCGCCCGGGCAAGTACCGATATAACACACCATCTTTTGGCCGCCAGGATGGTCACCGAGCAAAATAACGGTCTGCCTCTGGAAAATGATCGCATTATCATTTTTGAATTGATAAAAAAGCTCAACCGCCGGGAGACCATCAACAGAGGTCATCTGAGAGGATTCGAGACGAAAGTCGGGCACCGTAATTTCCAGTTCACGTACCAGCCGTGTTGCCGCATCATGGACTTTGTCTTCGTTTTTAGCACTCGCACGAGAAACAACAAAAGTAAACTCGCTGGCTCCGTTATCACTCAGGGTAAATAAATTCATGGTTCTGTCTTTAAATACATCGGGTAAAGCAAGGGATGCTTCCTGAAGAATATATTCAGCCATTCGGGTTACTCTTACTTATTGCCATTAATAACAAAAAAACTATCCACTTCCTGCTGGATTTCACCCTGAAGGGATGCGCCAGGAGGATCGATAACGTTTCGTCCATCATCAGGATTCAAATGCAATTCACCGGAAAGCGTATTAATTTGCGCATTCTGTTTCGCAGTAAAGTTAAAGTTATTACCAATGATATGGACGCTGCCGTCTTTTGATAGCTCGATGGCGCTTTCACCACATTCCAGTCTCAGCGTATTTCCTGCGGAAAGGATAAAATTATTAACGACTTTATCGTTTCGACTGTTCCCCGTCAGGCATACCACATCACCTTTAATCCCTGATTTCTGATTTTTCGCTACCCGTAAGGTTTCATCTTCGCCAACAAACTGGGTTCGATTTTTTTCAGTAGAATGTGTTTCGTCGTTTTTGACGTTAATATCAAGATTGCGCTCGGCCTGGATCCACACCTGCTCTGCACCCGCTTTATCCTCAAACCGCAGGGCGTTGGCGTTGTCCACGGAACCGTCTTTTGTGCGGCTCATAAAGCCCATCTGCGTCGCCGCAGCCGGCAGCGCCCACGGCGGCATGCTCGCGTCGTTGTACACGCGCCCGGTAATGATCGGACGGTCCGGGTCGCCGTTGATAAAGTCCACCACCACCTCGTCGCCGACGCGCGGGATTTGCACCCCGCCGTAGCCCTGGCCCGCCCACGCGCTCGACACGCGCACCCAGCAGGAGCTGGTGTCATCGCCCTTCGCCAGACGGTCCCAGTGGAACTTCACCTTCACGCGACCGTATTTGTCCGTCCAGATACTCTCGCCGTTCGGCCCCACCACCTTCGCGGTCTGCGGGCCGTAGGTGCGCGGCCACGCCGTGGACTGCGCCGGGCGGTACACCACCGCCGACGGGATGACCGTAAAATCGGTGCGGTGAAGGGTTTCCCCCTCGCCGCTGGCGTAGCGGTTCTCTTCGAAGTGGTAACCCGCCGCCGTCACCAGATACTCACCGTTGTCGCTGAAGAACGGCGCGTTGGTTAACGTGAAGATGTGCCCGGGCGCAATCCCTGCCGCCGTCGCGGTGGCCTGAATCTGCTGATGCTCCACCTGCCAGCGCTCCTGACGGATACGGGCATAGAACTCCCCGTGGCCTTTGTCCACAAAGCGACCCGGCCAGTCGTACACGTCGATGCTGCCCGGCTTCGGCGACGCCGGGTTCTGCTGGGCCTGGAACAGCCACGCGTTCGGCTTGCGGAAGTCATAGTCGTCGAGGCTGTAAATCCCCGGCGTCACGCTGTCCTCCAGCGCCCACTGGCTGATGCCCTCTTCGTCCGTACTGCCTCCTGACGGCGTCTGGTGGTAAGGAATGACCTCATAGCCGCTGAACGGCTGATGCTGCGTCGCGGCGTCGGTGAGTACCAGGGTGTGCTTGTCCGCCTCGTGGCGGAAGTGATACGCAATCCCCTCCAGCTCCATCAGGCGGCTGATGAAGTCCAGGCTCGACTCCTGATACTGCACGCAGTAGTCCCACACCCGGTAGCTGCCGGTGAGTTTGTCCTCAACGTTAACCTGATGCTCGCCCAGCAGGATTTTGACAATCTGCGGCACCGTCTGCCCCTGGAAGATGCGCAGGTTACGGTCGCGCTTCATCGGCCACAGGTCCGGCTCCACCGTCAGCTGGTACACCGCATAGCGGGTGCCCGTCAGCTCAACGGCGCTGACCGCCACGCGGGTAATCTTGCCGTTAACATAGCGGGACGTCAGCAGGCTCTGCGTCGGGATGGTCACCGTGACCGGCTGGCCCAGCAGCTTGCTGCGGTCGATGCGCGCGTCCGTGCCGAGCACGGTCAGCGTCAGCGCGAACGACTCGGACATCGCCTCGCGGCCCGTCAGTTTCCAGAACAGAAGCCCCTCCACCGGGAGCTGAACGGTAATTCGGTTGAGCATAATCGTTAATCCATATGGCTTATGCGATACAAAGGATTTCGGTAACAAACCTGCCGTGCTGAATACTCTTCAAACCCAGGTCTTTAATTTATGCAGGCTGTTTTTTTAAAATATAAATCAGCGAATAAATCTTTAAAAATTCCGACAACACAAACAACCCCAAATTTAGCCAAACATTCGAAACACCAAACATGCTTACTAATACAGGGAATAGTGGCACTGAAAATCTGAACGAGATGAGGCGGAAAACTTCCTGAAACAGTGCAAATTTAATTGCGTAGGTCTTTCTTTTAAAGAAAAACCAGGCTGATGCAATAAGCGATAGTAAAAGAATCAGATCTAAAATGAAAAAGAGCGTTACCAGTCCGTCGCCTGAGACATCGTTCGTCAGGCTGTTAAAAGCCATAATATCTGAAATAAACGGAACTCTATCCTGCCGCAGTGCATTAATGCAGTAAAGTAAGACCGCCAGAACATCCATACATCCCCAGAAATACCATAACTTACTTTTTAAACTCATAATCTTCTTCTCTTACTCCTGGGATCCAATGCCATGATTTACCGCCAATAGCCCAGGCATCATCCCCTTCCTGATACTTTTGGTAAATAGAGCGCTTTTCTCCATAACGTCTGATGACAGACTGTTCAGAGAGTAATGCCCGCGAAGTGCTATCCAACTCTGCGGGTAAAGGGGTCCATTGTTGAATTTTGTCACGTGAGGTATTCATATAATCTTTACCGTCCGATCCAAAAACTCGCCCCTCATCCCCCATGCTAGTTAAACGGTTTATCACCATTACCAGAACATTTTTCGTGCCATGATAATCATTGTCTACCGTTTTCCAGTATCCCGGACCATAGTGAGCCGTTACAGGAACAAATGTATCTCTCGTTGGCGCGGGTTTTCCGAACAGAGCAACATTATTACGATAACGCTCAAGGACATAATTTATATAAGCAGAGTTATAACGCGTTTCATCAACACAAAATAACTCTCCTGATTCTGATATGAAAAAAGGATAAGTCGCCTTTGTCCGTTGCCGCCGGTCAATTAACACTACTGCACCCGTGTCAATTAAGCGCTCGATCTTATTAAGATTTTGTGCATACAGCGGATCAAAAACCGCGTTAGGATTAAATTCGTAGCGATGTCGTAACGTCAAACCCTCTATGCTGTGGAAAGGATTAGACACCCCACGTACCACAACAAACTCGCGTCCTACATCGCTCCGGGCATAAACAGGAGAGACAATCTTTTCAAATTCCTTTGGATGAAGCCTTTGGTTTCGAAGATCGTACACTTCCATAAAATCTCCTGTTTATCTATTTACGGATTCACCAGCCAGGTGCCCGGCTTGGTAATATCCAGCGTCTGGCCACGCGTTCTTCCATTGCCCTGCAGTTCAATCTTCACCTCACCGGCCGGCAGCTTGAGCGATGCATAGCCGTTGGTCGCCGGACGCAGCGCTTTTGGCTCGCCGTTCACTTTCAGCGTTTCGCCGTCGAGGATGCGGATATAGACCAGCGCAATAGGGCTCTCCACAGGCGGCGGAGTCTGCTGGGCCGTCGCCTGCTCGTTAACCTTCGCCGTTTCCGGCTTCACGTCCAGCGCGTTTGCGGCGGTCTCAGTCGGACGCGTCTCTGCCGGCGCCTGTGCAGCCTGCTCGGGAGCATCATTACCGCTGCTGAACAGCATCGCCCCGGCGACAATACCCACCAGCACGCCTGCGGCAACCATGCCCGGGATCTTGTAGCGGCGCCAGTCGAGCAGCGAAGCCGGTTTTTCGTCTTCGACCGGAACCAGCATCGTGCCGGGCTTTTTCGCCGTCAGCACGTCGTTAATCCCGGCGACCGGCATCTCAATCAGCGCGGCGAACTCGTCGATTGACTGCGGACGGTCCTCCATGTGCAGCGCCAGCGCCCGGTCGATGGCCTGCAGCAGCGGAATGGAATAGCCCTGCGGCATGATTTCCACCAGCGGTTTGCAGGTATCCTGAATAGAGCGCACCACGCTGACCGGCGGCGGAGAACCCACAATCAGGGTACGCAGCACCGCGCCGAGGGCGTAAATATCCGTCCACGGGCCCTGCTCGCTTTCGTTGTCGTCGGTGTACTGCTCAATTGGCGCAAAGCCCGGGCGCAGCATGGTTTCCGTTTCGTCGGAGAGGTTACCGATGGTGCGGCGCGCGGAGCCGAAATCAAGCAGCACCGGCAGGCCGTTATCCTGGATCTGAATGTTATCCAGCGAGATGTCGCGGTGCAGGTAGCCTTCGTTGTGGATGGTCTTGATCGCACCAAACAGCATCGGCAGCGTGCGGCGGATCCAGGCCTCGTTAATCAGCTCCGGCTTTTCTTCGCGCAGGCGCGAAAGCGTGGTGCCGCTGTAAAATAGCGTCCCCATGTAGGCCGTGTCGTTTTGCACCCAGAAACGCAGAACGTGCAGCAGGTTCGGGTGGTTAAAGCGTGCCAGCAGACGGGCTTCCTGAATAAAGCTGTTCAGGCCTGCGGAAAACGCCTTGCCAAAGCGCTCGCTGCGCAGCACAAGGGTCATGTCGTCGCCGCGCACGGCGAGCGAGGAAGGCATAAATTCTTTGATAGCGATAGTGCGTTCGAGCTGGTGATCCCACGCGCGATAGACGATGCCAAAACCGCCGCCGCCGATCACCTCTTTGATTTCAAACTCGTTGAAGCGGTACCCGACCGGGAGCGCGTTTGGGACAGTCCGATTGTTATCATTATCCGTCATCTTTTACAGTTCTCTTGATGATTATTACGCGGCAAACTGACAGTGAAACTCGCCCTGCTCGCAGGTGACGTGCAGACGTCGGTACTGCTCGTCGCTGCGGCTGGCGGTAAGTAAGATCTGGCTCATCTGAGGCAGCAAGGTGTTGGTCAGAATAGCATCCACCATGCGGCCGCCGGACTCCACCTCGGTACAGCGCTGAACAATCTGTTCCACCACGCTGTCGTCAAACTCAGAAATAATGCTGTGATTCTCTTCCAGACGACGCTGAATGCGCTTGAGCTGCAGGCGAACAATCTGCCCCAGCATCTCGTCGCTGAGCGGGTAGTACGGCACCACCAGAAGGCGGCCCAGCAGCGCCGGTGGGAAGACCTCCAGCAGCGGCTGGCGCAGAGCGCCGCTTAACGCGTCAGGCTCCGGCATCAGCTCCGGATCGGCGCACATAGCGCTAATCAGCTCGGTGCCCACGTTGGAGGTCAGAATAATGATGGTGTTACGGAAATCGATGTGGCGCCCCTCGCCGTCTTCCATCCAGCCTTTATCAAAGACCTGGAAGAAGATCTCGTGGACGTCCGGGTGCGCTTTTTCAATTTCGTCCAGCAGCACCACGCTGTACGGGCGGCGGCGGACGGCCTCGGTTAACACCCCGCCTTCACCATACCCTACGTACCCCGGAGGCGCACCTTTTAAGGTGGAAACGGTGTGCGCTTCCTGGAACTCGCTCATGTTGATGGTGATAACGTTCTGCTCGCCGCCGTAGAGGGATTCGGCGAGCGCCAGCGCGGTTTCAGTTTTACCGACGCCGGACGGGCCGCACAGCATAAAGACGCCCACCGGTTTGTTGGGATCGTCCAGCTTCGCCCGCGAGGTTTTCACGCGGCGGGCAATGAGATCCAGGCCGTGACGCTGGCCGATAACGCGCTGGTTCAGCGTGTCGGCGAGGTTGAGCACCGCGTCGATCTCGTTTTTCACCATCCGGCCCAGCGGGATCCCGGTCCAGTCAGAGACCACCGCGGCAACCACGTTTTCATCCACCGCCGCAAACAGCAGCGGTTCATCGCCCTGCAGGGCGTTCAGCGCCTGCTGCTGTTCCGCCAGCTGGCCGCGCAGCTCAGCGCTATCTTCCTCACCCGCCGCGAACAGCGCCGCGTGCAGGCGAATGATCTCCTGCACCAGGCTGCGCTCTTCTTCCCAGCGCCGGGACAGGGCTTCGCGTTTTGCTTCATACGCGTCGCGATCGGCGAGTAAAGCTGTCACGCGATCGGCATCACCGGCCCCCACGCGCGCTTCGCGTTCAGCAATCTCAATTTCCACATCCAGCGCGGCAAGGTGGCGCAGGCAGTCTTCCAGCTGCGCAGGGGGGGCGCTCTGGCTAACCGCGACGCGGGCGCAGGCGGTGTCGAGCAGCGCAACGGCTTTGTCCGGCAGCTGACGCGCCGGGATGTAACGATGCGAAAGCTTCACCGCCGCGCTGACCGCTTCGTCGAGCAGCAGGACCTGGTGATGCGTCTCCAGCGGCGACACGGTGCTGCGCAGCATCAGAATGGCTTTCGCTTCGTCCGGCTCGTGAACCTGCACCGTCTGGAAACGGCGGGTCAGCGCCGGGTCTTTCTCGATGTATTTTTTGTATTCCGCCCAGGTGGTGGCGCCGATGGTGCGCAGCTGGCCGCGCGCCAGCGCGGGCTTCAGCAGGTTCGCCGCGTCACCGGTCCCCTGCTGGCCGCCTGCGCCAATCAGGGTGTGGATCTCATCGATAAACAGAATAATCGGCGTGGCGCTGGACTGGACTTCGTTAATGAGCGCCTGCAGACGGGCCTCGAACTCGCCTTTCATGCCGGCGCCCGCCTGCAGCATGCCAATATCCAGCAGCCACAGCTGAATATTTTGCAGCGGCTCCGGCACGTCGCCATCGGCGATACGCAGCGCCAGCCCTTCCACCACCGCCGTTTTCCCGACCCCGGCTTCCCCGGTCAGCAGCGGGTTGTTCTGGCGGCGACGCATCAGGATATCCACCATCTGGCGGATCTCCTCGTCGCGCCCGACAACCGGGTCAATCTTCCCTTCGCGGGCGCGGGCGGTCAGGTCCTGGCCGTACTGGGCCAGCGTCCCCTGCGCCGCCGGTACCGCACCCGCCGGTGCGTCTGCGGCGGCAGCGGCCTGCTGCGTCTCTTTGCTGTTGGCGCAGATAGCGTCGAACTGCTCAATCAGCACCTCGACGTTAAGGCGGGTGAACTGCGCCGAGATGCTTTTCAGCACGTTAGCCAGGTTCCAGGTTTTGAGCAGGCCGATCAGCAAATGGCCGCCGCGAATACGGCTGACGCCAAACTTCAGCGATCCAAACACCCAGGCGCGCTCCACGGCACTGTCGATATGCTCGGAGAGATCGGAAACGGAACTGGCGCCACGCGGAAGGACATCCAGCGCGGCAACGATATCGCGGGTCAGCTGCTGTTCATCGAGGGCAAAGTGGCGGATGACCTGCTGCAGATCGCCATCCTGCTGCTGCATCAGTTGATGCAGCCAGTGCACCAGCTCAACGTACGGGTTACCGCGCAGCTTGCAGAACGCAGTGGCGCTTTCCAGAGAGGCAAATAACAGCGTATCCAGTTTGCCGAAAAGCACGGCACGGCTAATTTCTGACATGTTAGTTTCCATTAACAATGATTCGGTATACGGAAGGATTACCGCTCTGCGCGATACACCAGATCGCCACGCGGGACGGGCTGCGGCTGAAGGCCCAGCCAGGTGTTATAGCCTAATCGCCCATTGCTGCCGAGCGTGGTGCCCTGCACCGCGTCTTCACGCAGGATCACCCGCGTTTCCCATTCAAACTCCACCCCGGCGTACTGACGCACCCAGTCGCGCAGCTCGGTGACCCACGCTTCCCCCGGCAGAAAACGGTTGTACTCCTCCGCGCTCAGCGGGCCAATCTCGATGCGAAACTTATGCTGCACGTCGCGGACGGCGACGCCGAGAAAGGCGGACTCCCCCATGCGCGGCATGCGGCGCCCTGCTCCCAGCTGCGCCTGCTCGCGCGTGGAAAGCGGCATCCACTGCGGCACGTTGCTGACCAGTTTGACCGGCGCCTTAAAATAGCTGCGCAGGATCTTCTCCAGCCCCTCCGGATCCCGCCCGTGCCGGGTCAGGTGTCCGGCGTGGGTAAATCGCGCGTGCGAGCTCAGGCTGCCTTTGTTCATCTGCCCCGGCTGGCCCATGCCAATCAGCGACGCCAGGTACCCCTCAAAGCGCCTGTTATCGGCGCGATCCAGAGAGACCGCCGGCTGCGCATCCGCCCAGGCGCGGTAAAACAGCAGCGTCAGGCGATGATGGAACAGGTCGGCAAACGCGCTGAGGCTGGTGTCCTGATGATGATAAATACGCTCGCGGGCGTATTCGGTCATGTGGACCGGCAGCGGGCCGTTCGGGCCAAACAGGCCGAAGCTGAGGACAGATACCTCATGCAGCCCGCTCTCCTCCCGCTGGCGGACCTGAGCCAGCGTCGACGGCGCAAAGCTCATCGACGGCTGCTGGCCGATGCGCAGCGGTTCAAATTTCGGCAGCGGCGCGCGTCCCAGCGGGTAGCGCTCGCCGCCCTGGGCATCAATGCGCCTTAACAGCTGAAACAGATCGTAGCGCCAGGGCGTCTCACGGACTCCGTGCCAGAACGCGTCCGGCAGCCGGGTCAGGCGATGCACGCGCAGCGGTGCAGTGGCAGCGTCACTCATATCAGCGCCCTTTTACCCATGCGCGGCGCCCAGTAGCCAATCTCGCCGCGCTGCTGACTCTTCAGGGTGAATTCCGTAAAGCTGTTGATGGATACCAGGCGGGCAAAGAGACGCTCCATCACGCTGCCAAAGAGCCACGGGCTGGCGCCGGAAAAGGCTCGCTCATCCACCATCAGGGTAATGCCGATCCCGCGGGCGAAAACGACCGGGCCGGGTTCAGGCACGCGGCGGTGAACCGGCTCCAGCACGCAGTGGCGTACCCCATCCACCTGCCGCGCAACGGGCGTTTCTGCCAGGTTGGCGTACAGCCCTAACAGCTGGCGCAGCGCGGCCGCGCCGTCTTCGTTTTCGCTGTCCATCAGGCTGAGATAGTTCATCTGCAGTTGGCTGATGAGCCGCCAGGTGCTGAACCCTTCCGCCAGCGCCGGACGCGGTGGCGTCGGCCCTTTACGCAGGGTGAGGGATTTCACCGGCATGGAGTCGGCCACAATGAACTGCCCGAGCTCCTGCTGCAGCATCAGCGGCAGATCGCGGCTGGTGCAGAGCACCTCGGCAGAGATATAGCGCAGGTTTTCCTGCCACGGAGCGTGCTGTTCATCCACCAGCGAAACAAACACCTCTGAACCGATGTAACCGGTGCGGGTACCGTAGCGCAGGGCGTGCTCGGACAGCACGCGCTGTTCGCGGCGCAGGGAGAAATAGGCCCCGTAGTTGCCCGCATCGCCGCTCCAGGTGCTCCAGAATGGACGAAACGTCTGGTCATCGCGCTGGCCGTCCGCGCTGCCATAGATTTTTTTGACCGCGTAAATTTCATAATCCAGCGGACGAATGTTATCGACCACCAGATGGTATTCATGCTGGCCTTCATTCAGCTTCTGACGCGCCGCGACCTTTGGGAAAAGGTTGATGACCGGCGTACAGTGCAGCGCCAGATGGCTGGCATCGACCACCCGCTCCAGCTGTTCATCCGACTTATCCAGCAGAATGAAGATGTCGAAGGCTTTTTCGCCTTCACAGCGCTGGATAAGCTTGCACAGACCGCTCAGGCTAATGAAGCGGAAGCGGGCCGGAAACGCAAAGTACTCCTGCAGCAGGCGATAGCCGTCAAAGTTGCGCAGATCGTCCGGAAGCAGAGCCTGGTCAGGATCAAAGCCCTCCTGGCGCAGCGCGTCAGAGGCCAGCAGCTGTCGCTGCGGCTGCGGGCTGACCGTCTGACAGACGATCCCGGCGTGGTGCTCCATCACCAGCTCCAGCAGCTTCAGCGCTTCAATATCCGGACCGCCCAGGAAGAATTCCAGACGGTCGAAATCCAGGTGCCCGAGGTTTTGCGGGCCGTCGCAGGCGATGCGGATCCGCAAGGCGCTGCCGATCCCCCGCTGGCTCAGCCCCAGCTGCGCCAGCGGCAGATCGGCTGGCACGCCGCCCAGTTCGACCTTGTCGATTTTCAGCGGCAGCAGGTTGACCTCGTGCGCCGTGGTATAGCTGCAGGTCACGCCGGTTTTTTTCAGCGCCAGGCTGTCCATCATGGTGCCGCGCGGCACAATGAAGCCCTTGCTCAGGTCGCCCCGGCTGCTGTCGGGCTCAATCTCCGCGATCGCCATCGACGGCGTGGGCGCGAGATAGTTAGGCGCAATCATCTCCAGCAGACGCTGGGAGAAGCGCGGAAACTCCGCGTCCATTTTCATCTGCACGCGGGAGGTCAGGAAGGCGAAGCCCTCCATCAGACGTTCGGTATACGGGTCCGCCACTTCGATGCCGCGCATGCCCAGCCGTCCGGCGACTTTTGGGTAGCGTTCGGCAAACTCGGCCCCCATTTCGCGCAGGTAGGCCAGCTCGCGGTTGTAATATTCGAGCAGTTTACTTTCCATGATTACCCCGCATCTTTCAGTTCAAAATGGCCGTTTTCCAGATCGACATCGGTACGAAACAGAAACTCCAGCGGGTACGGTACGCACCATAAACGCCCTTTGATCTCGATGGAGAGCACGTTGTGCAGATCCAGCGAGGAGGTATCCGACACGCAGCGGACCTGCAGCCCCTGCGGCAAAATGCGCGGCTCAAAATTGATGATGGCCTCGGTGAGCTTGCGCTGGATATCGTGCCATTCGATATCCGACATTCTCTTTCCGGCCAGCGGCGCGACGCCGAAGTTGACCACCGAGCGGTTCACGTGCGGCAAGGCGCTCAAGTCGCCGGAGGCATCGTGGTTAATGGTATTAAACAGCCACTGCAGATCGCGCAGCACGTTGCGGCGCAGGGCGGCGTGGGTGATCAGATTGCTGTTGGCCGACTCGCGCTTTTTGTCCGGGTCGTTATCGGTGAGACGATCCAGCAGCGAGGGCTGCATTTTGTCGCGCGCCCCCACCTTCTCCTGCTTGCTGCGGGCTTGCCAGCCGCTGCGCAGCAGATCGCCTTCGCCAGCGGGATTACTCATCGGCTCCATCCGTCGCAAACGTCACGAGGCTTAAGGACAGCAGCGGGTATTCGCTTTGATCGCTCAGCCAGGCTTTCTGGCCCCTGCCTTCGTAAAGGGTGCCATCTTCGTCGAGCGGCTGCCACTCTGTGGTGCGGCCCAGCTTGACCGCATCAGTGGCATCGGCAGCAAACGGGTAACGCGCCGGGATCTGACACACCTGCTCCGTCCCGTCCGTCAGGCGCACCAGCGCGTGACGCCAGACCAGATCGGTCACGCTGGCGGGCGCCTGGAAACGGATCTCCGCGATGGCGCTGAACGGCAGCCAGAAATAACGGCCGTTCACGATGGTTTCGCAGACCGGGCCGAGACGGGCATCGCCATCCATCAGCCACTCGAAAGCCTGCGTTTCCTCGTTTTCGAGGATAATCTGGCCGGCAGTAGCCTCAGCCCGATCGAGGGCTTCCAGACGCAGCGCCCGGGCGCGCTCGCCCTCCTCGCTCAGCGCCGCGGCCAGGGTCGTCAGCCACGGCCACTGGGTTTCTGGCATGGCCGGACGCGCCTGTCCCGCCATCACCTGGGCGCGCTGCAGCTCGCCCTGAATGGATTGCTCCAGCAGCGTGACGGTGGGCTTCGCCTGCGGCTTCAGCGCCAGCCAGCTTTTCAGCTGGGTCAGCGCGCGCGTCCAGTTGCCGCTGAGGGTTAAAAACTGCACGAACGCGGCGCGGAGGTCGGCATCCGCCGGACGGGCTTTGATTTCAGCTTCAAGGCGCGCCAGCGCATCGCTGAGCGACTCGCCCGCCAGGTGTTGATAGAGCGTATTCATAGCCATTCCTTAATTCGCCGCGCGCCATGCGCCGATGGCCGGGTCGCGCAGCTGAGGACGCAGGGTGTCAATCAGGACAATATTCAGCGGCGTGCCGGGTGCAACCCAGGCGCTCCAGGTTTTTTTCACCGCCGCAATACGCGCCTGCAGTTTTGCATCGTCGCTGGCGATTTCGCGGGAAATCTCCACCGCTACGGTGCCGTTGCTTTTCCAGCTGTTCAGGGCGCTATCGTAAGGCAGGATCATCCAGCTCTGGTCGCTGTTTGGGGTGCTGAATACCATGCGCTCTTTGTTGACGGAGGTGATCAGCGCGTTTTCAGGATCGGCGCTTTGATTCAGCCCGGTCACCGGGAAGCCGTGGATGTAGGTCACCGCCATCTCTTTCTGTCCGCCGTTGCGGGACTGCGAAACCACGGTGTGTCCGCTCAGCCAGCTGCCGTTACCGCAGCGGGTAGTGTCAGAATCCGGAATAAAGAGCGCCGGAGCGGAAGCGCCACCTTCCCAGAAGGTGCGCAGGTGGCAGCCGTCCTGCAGGGTAAATTCCTGCCACGGCGTGCGGTCAGCGGCAACCGTGCGGGAAGCCACGTTCTGGTCCGGCGGCAGCAGCGCGCCGCTGGCTGCGGTTGCGGTGACGGTCGCAGCAGGCGCGGCCTGCTCCTGTTTCACCACCAGCGCCCAGTCCTGCGCTTTTCCTGCCGTACCCTGCGCCAGCGTGGTACCCGCCGGATCGTTGAGCGTCCAGCTAAGCTTATTTACTTTGCTGCACTGGTGTTCCAGCAGGGAGCCAAGGCGCGGCACAAAGTTCTCCAGCACGGAGACGTCTTTCTTGCCGTTCGCCACAATGCGCAGCGCCACCTCAGGCTTACACCAGCTCTGCGGCGTGTTGTCTTTAATGTTGTCGATCCAGATATCCAGCTTCTGCGCAGGAGACTGCACGATGCGGAAATTCTCAGCCTGCGCGGTGGAGGTGACCGCCAGAAGTGCCAAACCCGATAGCCAAAGTTTCATATCGTTCCTTGTGTGTCTAATCAGTTCCGCAGGGAAGAAATTGTGCTGCGTCAGAGAGGGTGTGCAGCAAAGTGGTGTCCTGAGGGTTGCCCATCCATACCGCCAGGGCAGTATAGTTATCCTGAGCATTCCCCTCCTGTTCGCCATTCTTTTGAATGATTTGGTTCATTAAGGTCAGCCACTCCTGCGGCGTATTGACCATATGCAGCGACTGCTTCATTTGCTCTTCGCTGACGCCGTGCCAGAACCCGTCGGTGCAGAGTAAGAATGCATCGCCGTCTTCAACCTGCACCACGTCGCTGTAGCTCGCTTCCGGCCCGCCGTTTTCTATTCCCAGCGCCAGATAGAGCAGGTTGCTGTTGAGATCGTCGGTCTGGTGCCCGGCGTCTTTCATCTGCTGCACCAGGCTGTGGTCGGTGGTCACATGCCACAGCCATCCCCGGCGAAACAGGTACAGGCGGCTGTCTCCGGCGTGCGCCCAGTAGGCCAGGCCGTAATCACGGTCAATGAACAGGCTGACCAGCGTCGTGCCCATCCGGCGATAGTCCTGAACGGCCTGCTGTTCGCTGAGGATAGTGCGGTTAGCCGTCTGCACGTAGTCGCGGATGTGCTGCGCATTGAGATGTTTGTCGCCATCGAAGCGGGAGATAATGCTGTTGCGGGCCAGCTCTGCAGCCACCTCACCGCCCGGCAGGCCCGCGATGCCGTCGCAGACGACAAAGCAGGCTGAACGTTCCCCTATGGTTTCTCCCGTCTGGTCCTGGTTGCTGGCGCGCGTCCCCTGGCGGGAGAGAGAAGCCGTTGCGATATTCATTTGTCTTCCGATCCGCTCTGTGAGTCTTTGTACTGATTCACCTCCATGTCGTACGCATGAAGGAAGGCCTCGCCGAACAGGGTGTGGAAGTCATCCTCAATTTCGCCAGCCGTCTCGCCATAGCTGCGAACAAAATAGTCCCACAGGGCGGCTTTGCGGCTGCCCGGCAGCGCCAGACGCGAGGTCATCCCGTTCTGCTTCGCCTGCTCTTCCAGCTGTTCCGGATTAAAGGACTGCAGCATCGCGGCAATGATGGCGCGGATACCGGAGATCATGCCCAGCTGGTGCGCCTGCAGATCGATCAGCGCGTCGCGCACGGATTTGGTCGGCGGCATAAAGCCCGGCATCGGGGTGCCGAACATCTGGATCAGCACGGTTTTGCCGGTCGGCAGCAGCTTGAACGGGTTGTTGGCATCGTCCAGCACCATGGTCATGTCGGCCTTCACGCCCCGCTTGAGGATGGAGCGCGAGGAGAGCAGCGCCACGGTCCCCTGAGAGAACATGCCGAGGATCTGCCCGAGCTGACGCATATTTTCACGGTCAAACTGCGGGACAGGCTGCATTTCGCTCAGACCCATGCCTTCCAGCAGCGCCTCCAGCAGCTCGCCCTGCAGCACTTCGCCCTTCTCACCGCTGTTTGCTGCGGCGGCTGGGGCGGCGGCGTTATTGACCGGGTCAATGCGCAGACGGCCTTTCGGTGCCTGAGCGCTGCTGCGCGCCACAGCCTGCGGCGTAGGCATGGTGAAGCCAGCGTAATCTGGTCGCGCGGGCTCTTCTTCAGCACGCGGTTCTTCCTGCGGCTCAGGCGCGAACAGCGGAGAATCGGCCAGCACGTCCTCTTCCTGCTCGGGTTCAGGCACTGGCGCAGGCTTTTCGGCAATAATGTCATCCGGATGGGTTAATGGCGCGCCGCCCATCAGCCCGAGCGGGTCGTCATTACGCGCTGCTGGCGCGCTGGCCTTACCGCCAAACAGGGCCAGCGGATCGAGCTCGTCCGTCGCCTCGTCTTCTGGCTTCACGGGGCTATTCTCGCCCGGCGGCACCAGCGTTGACGGGGTGACGTCGTCAAAAATACTCTCTTTTTTGAACAACGCTTCGTCGCTGAACAGCGTGTCCGGGTCAACGTTCTTACGCTCGAGCTTTGGATCGCTGTCGTTAAACATCGCCAGCGGATCTTCCGCGTTACGCTCCGGGGCCGCAGGCTGGGAGAACGGATCGTGCGATGCAGCAGGCTGCGGTTTTGTACGGTTGCTGGAGATGCTGTCGGAGATGGAGAACTCCTGCATCAGGCTATCCCAGATTTCCGTTGGCACGGCGGTCGGCTCGGCCTTCCCGCGCGGTGTGGCGCTCGCCGGCTTCGGTTGCGGAGCGGGCGCGGACGCGGCTGCCGGACGCGCCTGCTGATGCATACTGGCCGCCATACGGCTCACGGGCTGGGTATCGTGGATCAGTTCGGTGACTTCGATACGGTAGTCATCAATACCGAGAATGTCGCCATCCTGCAGCTCAACCTGACGCCCTCGCTCCAGCGGAATGTCATTTAATACCACGCGGGTGACGCTGCCACGGTTGGTCACGCGGCATTCGCCCTGGGCGTCAACGTGAACAATGGCCTGCAGGCGAGAGATGGTGCGGTCATTGTCCGGCAACACCAGATTGTTATCCGTACCGCGCCCAATGGTGCCGCCCGGGGCGTAAAAATCACAGCTGCTTTGCGGCGGCTGATGACCGGGTTTCGTAGAAAGAATCGTGAATCGCATGGCGTATTCCTGCTGGTATGATTAGCGCTCAAACGCTGCCGCTCTCGGGGCGAGAACGGCGGCGTTTGAGAAATTGAATATCAAAAACTATTTAATGAAGGTAATAAAATAAAATCCAACAATGAGCCATAGAGTGAATATTAACGCCTGTAACTTATAACGGCGATGTAATTTTAGCATCCAACCAATTCTTTCTTCAGGTAACGACTGTACATATTTATAAGCATCTTCCTGAACAAGCCTTTCACGCGTGAATTTCATTTCAACGCCTTTATAAAGGCGGACAAACCAGATTATTTTTTGATAATTGGCCAGCGAACCAAAAAAAGAAGCATAGTTGGTTACAAGATCCAGATCATATCCCTTGCGCCGATAGTCTGAAAGTAACTGATTATAATCAGCCTCGTGTTTTTTGAAATAACGAGAACTGAACAGATCCATAATTACAACAACCAGCAATAAAACCACGATAAGAAATAATGATAAATTCTCTATATTCACCATATTTTATCCATCATATACTCAGTCGCTCCGCCCGCTATCTCGCCACCAACGTATCCACCAGCAGCAGCCCCAACAATGGAGCAGGCGAGCAGTCCTACGCCCCCCGTCGCAACACCAAGCGCAACGCAGACACCAGCACCTGCCATTGCTCCGTATTTACCACCGTAAATACCCCCTGCCAGGCTTGCACCAAAGCTGCTGTATTTTTTCACAGCGACTTTAGAGCAACTCTGCTCTCGTCCTACGGTGCAGGCATTGTAAACTTCATTAGTGGTATTTGCACCTGCAAAACCTATTGCAAGCCACCCTCCCGCTTTAAGAAAACGAGCGGCCTTAGAGGCATTATCGATATAAGTTGAATAACCACGAATAGAGGCGACCCCGGCTGTACTCCATTCATGTACAATGGATCTGCTTGACAAGCCTAATGCATGCTTCAATTCGTTATAGGGTTTCATCTTTAAGGTCAGTCGGGACAATTTGTTTAATAAACCATCCAACTCAGAAAAGAGGCGCTGACGCTCAACAAAAAACTGTTGGCTTATCAATGTCCCTTGTGCTCTGTACTGATTCTGGTAAGCCAATTCAATGGATTTAAGTTTTTTTTCTATTTCACTAAAATATTTTTCACCTGCATCAGCAACGACACCAAGGGACTTATCCATAAAATTAGTGACTGCAGCTATGGTACTAAAATGTTGATTAAAGAAATTCGCTTCACCAGAGTTAAGATCGGCCAGAGCACCGTTGACTTTCTTTTTAGCGAGCTGTAATTGCATAAGCTGCACAGAATTATTACTTCCCGGCGGATCAAGAATCAACATCTGCCCAGGTTTTGACCACTGCGCATCACTATTAACCTGCATGAAATAACGTGCAGCATCACTATTTGGATCGTTGAATAAAAGCCTTGCCTGGAAATCCAGGGTTCCGGGCTGCTGAACAATACAATATCCCGGATTAACTAATGACTGACTAGCCATATTCATTCCCTTTGATTTTTACAAAAACGCTCACAAATAAGCATACACATTTAAATAAAAACGGAGTTGAATTAGTATCCAAAGGTTGACACTTTCTTAAAAACATCAACATTTGAAAACGCTCCTATTCTATTCTGGCTAGCGATAATTCGCCTCTAGAATTTACACTGAGAATAAAGCGAGCCGCATATCGAACAAATGAATTAATCATAATGACCGGGGAAAACTCCCCGGTCACATACGCAGTTACGCTTCTTTGTTTTCTTTGATGTTCCAGCCAGCGCTGCTTTCAGCACCTTTACCACCAGACGTGGTCTGCTCCCAGTACTGCTGTTTCACTTTCGCAGCCTGGAATGCATAGGTCACACCAACGGTATCGCCGTTGTCTGCACCGGTGTACTGAACAGAGGTGACCAGCACATCTTCCAGCGTGATGCGGGAGTATTCCACCTGCTGGCCGCCGGCTTTACAGACGGACAGCTCAACTTTGGTCAGGTGTTTACCGCTGGCGCAGTGTTTCAGGATAGCGGTGGTGGATTTGTCGATCAGCGCGTTAACGTGCAGGTCGTTAAAGTTAACTTTACCGGCACCGCCGCCACCGCCAACGCTCATATTACCTGGCTGGGAAGCACCCCAGGAGAAGGAGGTAATATCAGTCCAGCCGGTGTGGTTAGAATCTTTAGATTCGCCCGTAACACCCTCGACCTTCAGAAACATATCAATAGCCATAATATCTACTCTTCGTGGATGAACAATATTGCTTTCGAAAAAGCACTTATATGGCAAACAGGAAAGCATGGGGCTGAATAAAACCGTCCATATTTTACCTCTGCCTCATATCAAATGACCCGTGTCATTTGACAGTCTTACATTCCCCCTGAATGAACGGAAAGAATGTGAAGCCTTTACTACCGGGCGTTATTCTGGAATCGAATAAGCCCGGCATTACCGGGGATTAATTTTTGAATTCTTACGGACAGTGATGTTTGAGGAAAACTGAATAACCACCGCAGCGGTATTTTCCCCCTCACCCCCACCCTCTCCCTCAGGGGAGAGGGGGCGTCCGTGTCTTCATCACGCGTCTTTCGTCTTCAGAGACGGCAGTTTAGAAACCAGACGCAGGGAAACGGTCAGACCTTCCAGCTGGTAGTGAGGACGCAGGAAGAACTTCGCGGCGTAGTAGCCCGGGTTGTCTTCAATCTCCTGCACCTGCACTTCCGCTGCGGCCAGCGGTTTACGGGACTTGGTCTCCTGAGAGGAGTTCGCCGGGTCACCGTCGACGTAGTTCATGACCCAGTCGTTCAGCCAGCGCTCCATCTCTTCGCGCTCGCGGAAGGAGCCGATTTTGTCGCGCACGATGCACTTCAGGTAGTGCGCAAAGCGGCAGCAGGCGAACAGGTACGGCAGACGAGAGGCCAGACGCGCGTTGGCGGTGGCATCCGGGTCGTGGTACTCGGCCGGTTTCTGCAGCGACTGCGCGCCGATGAAGGCGGCAAAGTCGGAGTTTTTGCGGTGAACCAGCGGCATAAATCCGTTTTTCGCCAGCTCGGCTTCACGACGATCGCTGATGGCGATCTCGGTCGGACACTTCATGTCCACGCCGCCGTCATCGCTCGGGAAGGTGTGGCACGGCAGGTTTTCCACCGCCCCGCCGGACTCCACGCCGCGAATTGAGGTGCACCAGCCGTACTCTTTGAAGGAGCGGTTGATGTTGGCGGCCATCGCGTACGCGGCGTTCGCCCAGGAGTAGCTGTTGTGGTTCGCGCCGTCGGTCTGCTCCTCAAAGTCAAAGCTGTCGACCGGGTTGGTGCGAATGCCGTACGGCAGGCGCGACAGGAAGCGCGGCATCACCAGGCCCAGATAGCGGGCATCTTCGGATTCACGCAGCGAACGCCAGGCGGCGTATTCGGTGTTCTGGAAGATCTTGGTCAGGTCGCGCGGGTTAGCCAGCTCCTGCCAGGACTCCATCTGCATCACGCCCGGTGCGGTACCGGTGATAAACGGACAGTGCGCCGCCGAGCCGATGCGCGCCATTTCGCCCAGTAGCTCAACGTCCTGCGGGCTGTGGTCGAAGTAGTAGTCGCCCACGATGCAGCCAAACGGCTCGCCGCCGAACTGACCGTACTCCTGCTCGTAGATTTTCTTGAAGATCGGGCTCTGGTCCCAGCCCACGCCCTTGAAGCGCTTCAGGGTGCGGCCCAGCTCCTGCTTGGAGATGCTCATAAAGCGAATCTTCAGCATCTCGTCAGTTTCAGTGTTGTTCACCAGATAGCTCAGACCGCGCCAGGCGCTCTCCAGCTTCTGAAACTCGTCGTGGTGAATGATCTGATTCACCTGCTGCGACAGCTGCTCGTCGATACCGGCGATCAGGTTCTGAATGGTGCGGTAGGTGTCGTTCGAGAAGGTGACGGTATTTTCCAGCGCCTGCTGCGCCAGCGTTTTGACCGCGCTTTCTACGGCTGAACGGGCCTGATCGGTTTTCGGGCGGAACTCTTTGTTCAGCAGCGCGCTGAATTCATCCTGGCTGAACGCCTGACCCGCCTGCTGCTCGTGTTGTTGAGTCTGGTTGCTCATCGATTATTCCTCGCTACCTTTCGCGCTTTCGTCATTTTTCGGCAACTGGCTCAGGGATTTGAGCAGCGTCGGATCCTGCAGAATTTTAGCGATCAGCTCTTCCGCACCGTTTTTGCCGTCCATATAGGTCAGCAGGTTGGAGAGCTGGGTACGCGCTTCCAGCAGCTTGTTCAGCGGCTCGACCTTGCGGGCCACCGCATCCGGCAGGAAGTCGTCCATGCTGTCAAAGGTCAGATCCACGTTGAGCTTACCTTCGCCGGTCAGGGTGTTATCCACCTGGAACGCCACGCGCGGCTTCAGCGCCTTCATGCGTTCGTCAAAGTTGTCGATGTCGATTTCGAGGAATTTACGCTCGTCGACGGCCGGCAGATTTTCCACCGGTTTGCCGACCAGATCGGCCATGACGCCCATCACAAACGGCAGCTGAATTTTACGTTCTGCACCGTAGATCTCTACGTCGTACTCGATCTGCACGCGGGGGGCACGGTTACGTGCGATGAATTTCTGCCCACTGTTACTCATTGCCATGATGTTCTCCATCAAAGATGCGCGGTGAAGGTAAAACGACAGGCTCCATGCCTGACGTCATAATGCCTGGACGCGCTATTCGCGGCGCCCAAAGATGTTTTCCAGTTGGTTAACGCCGTCTGGCGCCAGGTCGCGAATAATGTCCATAAAGTTAAGTTCTGACAGCCGCTGCACCCGTTCAATCATCAGCGGTGCGGGGTGGCTCGGTTCGTACTGCGCAAAATACTGCTTCGCTTTTTCCAGCATCAGCTGCGCGTCGGCGCGGCTGGTGACCTGCACGCTGCGCCAGTCGGTGACCGGCTGAGCGGGCTGCGCTGCCGCCGACTGCTGCTCGGCCTGTGGTTCAGCCTGCGCCTCACGGTTCGGCAGCAGCTTGCTGATGTCGGTTACCTGACACGCGCTGGCGACCAGTCCGACTGTTTTCAGCAGCTGCTCCATCTCGGGCACGCCGCTTTCACCGAGATGCCCGGTGAGCAGCTCGCGAATCGCCAGCAGACGTTCGTTAATGACGATAACCGCTTCGGTTCCCGGCTGGTCGCCGCGGGCCAGCTCGTCAATCAGCCGTGGACGACCGCCGGGATAGTCCGGGCATTCCGTCTTGCTGCCGTCCAGCAGGGCCTGAGCATCCCGGAGCGAAATTTCATCGCCGTTTGAACGCAGAAGCGAGGCGTTTCGCACGGCGACGGTGAGGTCTGATTTATCGCTCAGCCCCGCCAGGGCATTAATGCGATAGAACGGATCGGTTTCGCCATACTCTTCCAGCAGCGGATAGAGCGTCTCCCAGTAACGGGCGATCGCCTCCTGCACCAGCAATAATCCGTCCGCGTAGCCCGCCAGCCCGCGGCGGCGCGTCCAGGCATGGGTTAACGCCAGCAGTACGCGAAGATCTTTGGTGCGGGTCAGCAGGCTGGTGGCGTATTTTTCCACCGTGTTCCAGTCAGCGGGCTCTGCCGGGATAATGGTGTCGCCAAACTGCTGTTCCGCCTTCCCAAGACTTGCCTGATTCATCGCCTGGAAGTCGGCGTCGTACTCCAGGTTTTCGCCGCAGGGTTTTTCGGGACTGATTGGCGCGAGAAATTCTTCGATATTCATGAGATCCCTGCTTATTCAAACATGGGCGGATAGAGACCGTGACGCCCCGGACGGGCGCCCCCTGCCGGGTCGAACAGCAGGGTGAAAAGCTGCCCGGTAAAGTTACCGCTGTGCACGTGGGTGTACAGCGGGTAGCCGTCGCAGCGGTTGGTCCACCAGTAGCTGGTCTGACGCAGCGGATCAAAACACTCGGCCGCCTGAGGCCAGCCCAGCGTGCTCTGGCCGTCCTCGTCATAACCAATCACATCAAGGATGTCGGATCGCTTTTGCGGCTCGACGGGCTGCGGTGCCGGGATAGTCATCAGCATCTCATCCAGCTGCGAGGCGGAAAAACTGTTGCGCACCGCGTGCAGCCCCAGGCGCCCAATCTGCTGGTACCAGCTTTCGGCCTGGCTGAGCAGGCTGGTCGACCACTCTGACGGGGCGAAGCTCAGCTGAAGGCAAACCGGGTACTGGCGGCCAACGCTGTCGCGGCCGGGCAGCAGACAGCCCATCTGGATCATCTGGCTGCCCAGCATGGGCGGTACCACAAAATTCCAGACTGGCGCTTTGTGAAACTGGCGCTCGCCGCTGCGCTGCTCTTCCTGCTGCCAGGCCAGCAGACCGACCTGGAACCAGTGTGACCACTGGCGCTGTAAAGTGTCAGGAAAGCGACGCTGCAAAAAATCTCCGGCGCTGGGTAATTTGCCATACCAGCTGTAGCGGTTCATCGCAGGGGTATTCGTCATACGGCTGTCCTTGCGGTTATGGGCATGAGAAACGGGGAAGCTGGAACGGGTTACGAATGCTGTTTGGCGCAAACTCCAGCGTGACCTGATGTCCGTCGACGCTGAAGGTGGCCTGACGGCTCAGGCTACCCGCGCCCGGGCTGGTGCTCGCTTTATCGAAGAAGCGGTTGAGCGCCCAGGCGCCGTTGGTGACCAGCGTCGCCGTGCTGCCGTTCGCCAGCCCCAGCTGCATGCGTACCTGGTTGGTGCCGCCCGGCCCCGGCCAGTTCATGATCTGTACGGCCTGCGGACCGTGGCTGTAGCGCAGCAGCTGGCCGTCAACGTCCAGCGTCAGGTTCAGAATGGTGTTATCCATTCGCACGGTGCGAACCGTCACCTTGAAGGACGGCGTCGTGGCGCCATTAGCAAAGAAGGCGTCGCGAATCGACTGGGCCTGCTGGAACGGTCTCAGCAGCCCTTCGCTTCCCGGCAGCGTTTTCCCGTCGATGCCCGGCATAAAGCGCCAGTTTGCCTGCGTGGTATCCACTTTATTGGTCAGATTGTCGCGGAAGAAAGCGTCCATCAGCCCGGTTCCCGGCGCAAACATGCGCGCGAGATCGTCAGGCGTAACCTCGGTGCTGGCGCTGCGCACCAGCGGGTAACGGCCGGCGATTGCCTGACGGCAGAATCCGCCCACCTCAACGTTAATCCGCTTCCGCACGTTTTCGAGGTCGCGGCGCTGGGTATCGCTGCTGGCGCCCACCGCCATATTGCTGAACATGGTTTGCAGCCCGCCCGGCAGGCGACCGGCGCTGGCCTGCAGGCGGCTGATCGCCTCTCCGCCCGGTGCCGGCATGCCGCTGTTGGCCGCGTCCTGGACGGCGGTCAGGTAGCGATAAAGCTCATCCACCTGCTTGAGAAAATCATCAAACACGATGGTCTTCCCGCCCTTCTCCAGCGGCTGCGCCAGCTCAATCATCGGCGCGTAGTGGTCGGTGACCAGCTGTTCCGGCGCCTGGGTGACCACGGCGGCCTGGGTCGGCGCAGCGTCATTGTTGCTGAACAGCGCTTCCAGCGTGCGGGTGGCGCGGTTGCTCTGCGCCTGCGCTTTATCCGCATCTTCCGGCGCTGGCGCATTGCGTGACAGCGTCAGGACCTGGCTCAGGTTCTGCACCAGACGGCGCAGCGGCGAGTTTGCGCCGGAGAGCAGGCGCGCGGTGTTGATGCGCTGGGAGAGATCGGCGCTGTTATTGAGCTGAATGTCGGCGAGGAAGCGATCCCAGTTAGCGATAAAGTCGCGCATGTAGAGCTGGCGCACGGCGTTATCGATCTGCTGTTTATCTTCCTGCGCCGTCGCGGCCCCCAGCACCCAGGCGTCGTCCTCGTGCAGGGCGGTGGTTACGCTGTCAATCTGGCCGTTAAAGCTTTTCCAGTAACCGTCCGGCGTATACAGACCCGGTACGCCTTCGCTTACCGGCTTGCCGCTTTTGCGTGAAAACACCAGCTCGCTCTGCGGTCCGCCCAGGTCGGAAAGGGAGACCGGCTTCAGGTTCTCATCATGTTCCAGCAGGCGTTTGAGGCGGCCATAGACGCGCGTGGAGAGCGGCTGCTGGCCGATCATCGCTCTTTCGCGGGCCACCAGAGATTCATCCTGCGCGTACGGCGAGGCCTGAATTTTCGGTTCCAGCAGCTGCGTCAGGTGCCATTCAAGCTGCTGTAGTTGCGCCTTCGTGACGTTCTGCGGCAGATTTCGCTGCAGGTTGAGCATCACCCACGAATGCAGGAATTTGCCATCGTAGTGCTTCGGCTGATACAGCATCTGATAGGCTTTCAGCGCTTCATAGCTGTATTCCACATCGCTGCCGTTGTCGTTGCGAAGCCAGGTGGTGATGTGCATGGCGACGGCAGGCAACAGCATCTGATCCAGCGCTTTCTGGTACAGCGACTGGGAGGCGTCGCTGACATCATCTCCGCGGTAGAGCCCCATACGGCGGGATACGGGCGGATCGTTCACATCAAACGCGTCGCTTTTCGGCAGGTCCACCAGACCGTTCAGCAGCGGCAGCAGATCGAACAGGTCACGCTGGGTCTGGTTCTGCAGCGCTTTGCTCTGCTGGTCCAGCAGCGGCACCTTCGCATCTACCTCTTCCAGATAGGCCTTATTTTTGGCATAGCTGGTCAGCCACAAACCACCGAGGATGACCAGCAGGGCCAGCAGCGCCGCGTAGCCGGACCAGATCACCGCCCGGTTGCGCAGCTCCCACCAGCGGTTTTCGCCCGCGATCCCGGCTTCCTGGAAAATGACGTTTTGCAGCAGGTTCTTAATGAAGAAACTCTGACCTTTTGCCCCCGGGATCGGCGCTTCTTTGCTGACCGAATCCCAGTTATCCGCCTCACCCCCTTCCGGCAGCGACAGCGCGCGGTTCAGTTCGCCCATCACGCGGTCGAACGGCATGCCTTCCTGCGTCCCGCTGGCGAAGTAGATCCCGCGCGGAGAGAACTCGGTTTCAAAGTTGGAGCGGGCGAAGACCGTGCTCAGGTAATCCGCCAGCAGCGGACGTAGCGCGGCGAACTCCTGTGGGAAGAGATACGCTTCGGCGCGGGTTTTCGCGTCGTGCTCTTTCAGCATGGTTTCCGGCAGCCCGGCATCGAGGCGCTGCTGCAGCAGAGAAAACTCCTGCTGGAAGTTGCCCATCAGGTCGTAATCGGCGTGTTTGGTTTGCTCCCACGGCAGGGTAAAGCCCCAGATCTGGTCGCGCTGCGCTTTGTCGTAGTCGGCAAACCAGGCGCGGAAGCCTTTAAGCAGGTCGGCCTTGGTCACCATCACGTAGACCGGGAAGCGAATACCCAGCTGTTCATGCAGCTCGGACAGACGCTGGCGCAGGTTCACCGCCTGCTGGCGGGACGCCTCGGCGGACTGGGTGAGCAGGTCAGAAATGCTGATGGTGATGATGACGCCGTTGATCGGCTGGCGGCGGCGATACTTACGCAGCAGGTTGATGAACTCCAGCCATTCGCCGGCGTCCTGCACCTGCTCGCTCTCCTGGGTGGTATAGCGGCCCGCCGTGTCCAGCAGCACCGCCTCATTGGTAAACCACCAGTCGCAGTTACGCGTGCCGCCAATGCCCCGCAGCGCGGTCTTACCGAAGCGATCGGCCAGCGGGAACTGCAGCCCGGAGTTAACCAGCGCCGTGGTTTTACCGGAGCCCGGCGCGCCGATAATGACGTACCACGGCAGCTGATAGAGATATTGCGTGCTGAAGCGCTGCGTCCACTGGGCGCCCTGGCCCGCTTTGCTGAAGTGAGCTTTTTTAAGCATCTGCGCGGCTTCATCAAAGCGGCTGGCGAGGATCTGCTCCTCGCTGTTCAGTCGCTTCTGCGGATCCGCCGCTTCCGGGCTGGCGGTATTCTCTTTGAGCTTGTCCATCAGCTTGCGGTTCAGCCAGGCATTGTACAGGCGCGGCAGAATGTGGCCCTGTGCCCAGAGCAGATAGACCACGGCAATGCTGATAATACGGTTCTGTTCAGACTCAAGCGGTCGGGTGTCCACGATGGACAACAGGGGACCAATCATCCAGATCACCGCCGCAAGCGCCGTTACGCCGAGGAAGCTCCACAGAATGCGGTTGGTTAAAATGGAAAGAAGTGTAGTCAGCATCCTTAGTTTCCTTGCGGCAATCCGTTCAGCTCAGCCTGAGTGTTTTCAGGCGACACCAGCAGAGTAATTTCCACACGGCGGTTACGGGCGCGATTTTCAGGCGTCGTGTTCGGCGCCACCGGGTTAATCTCGCCCCGCCCTTCCGCTTTCACGCGGCCAGGCTGAGAGAGGCTTCCCTGCAGCATTTTCTGTACCGAGCGGGCGCGTTCCAGAGAGAGTTCATAGTTAGAAGCAAAGCGCGCGCTACGGATCGGCACGTTGTCGCTGTAGCCCACCACCAGAATTTTGCCGCTGACGTTATTCATCGCCTGCGCAATACGGTTGATGACCGGTTCATAGCGGTCACGCACAACGGTTGAGGCAGAGGCAAACAGCCCGTCGCCCTTCAGGATCACGACGCTGCGATCCGCTTCGTCCTTCACCGCGACCAGGCCAGCCTCGATTTCAGGCTTCAGGAAGCCGCGCAGGTTCAGCACCGCCGGAAGCTGACGGGCCGGCTGCTGAATAGTGGTTTCCGGCAGCTGGGACTGGTAAATCTTCGCCAGCACCGGGTTGGTGTTATCGCCAAGGCGCCAGTTAAGCACGATATAAAACAGACAGGCGATAAACCCGGCCAGCGCCACGCAGGCCCACAGGGGAACCATCGGCCGCCAGAGCTTGCGCAGCACCGGACGATCTTCCGGATGGGGAGAAAGCGGCGGCGGATAGCTGCCGCGCACGCCGCGGATCATCTGCCACAGCCGCTGCTTGATGGTTTCAAGCTGGGTGCGGCCATTATCCAGCACCCGATAGCGTCCTTCGAAGCCCAGCAGCAGGCAGTAGTTGATCATCTCCAGCAGCAGGATATGCTCGCGCGGGTTCTGCGACAGGCGCGCCAGCAGCTGGAAGAACTTCTCGCCGCCCCAGGTTTCGTTATGGAACGTCACCAGCAGACCATTGCTTGACCAGACGCCGCTGCTGCCCCAGGGGGTAAGCGCGGCAGCCTCATCGAGCGCCGTACACAGGCAGTAGCGTGCCCCGACGATCACTTCGTAGGGCAGCCCCGCCTGCTGGCAGCGGACTTCGAAACGGCGAATTTCATCGATCAGGCGCTGGCGCAGCGCCACCTGATCGTCATGGGAGACCGAATGACGGATCTGCGGAATCGCATTGAGCAGCGGATTGGCGGCCGCCACCAGCTGATTGTTGCTACTGGCCCCGGTAAACGCGGCATCGCTGCCGGTGTCCTGTCGTTCCTGCATATTAAGCGCTCGCTTTATTATTCTGTCGGGCTACGGATGGCCCAAAACTCCATATCCAGCCCCGGGAACTCCCCTGCAAGGTGCAGGGCGAATGCGCCGGACTTATCCATCTCGTGCCACAGCTCGCTGCCCTTCTCCAGTTCAAAGTAGCTGTAGCCGGCATGCCACGGGATCTGCGGCGGCGCGACCGGCATGGCGCGCAGCATAATGCCCGGCAGCTGAAGCTGAACCAGATCGCGGATTTTCGAGACCGGCGCAACCTTCATCTGCGCCGGGAAATGTGTTTGCAGGTGTTCGCCTGGCACATTGGCTTTTACCGCCAGCACGAAGCCGAACTCGCGCACCATGCTGGTTTCAGGCACCGTGGCGATGTTCAGGCCGTGGGAGCGTTCGTTAAGCGGCAGCTGAATCGCGTGGTCTTCCATCACCAGCGACAGCCCCTGACGCAGCATCAGCATCAGCTTGCTGAAGCAGTTAGCCAGATCGTCATGATCGTAAATCGGCAGCACGCTTTCGGCGGTACGCTGGGACGTCCAGGTGGCGAGCTCGGTCGCAAACGGCAGCCAGCTGCGCCAGAGCGTTTCCGGATGCAGCAGCGGGAGGGTTTTTAAATGAGAAACCTCGCCCAGATGACGGTTAACCAGCGACAGCAGCGTGAACTCAATCAGTTCGGAGGTGTTAAAGCGGCCGGGCTGGCGTAAACGACCGCCAATCTGCTGGCTGCGCTGCACCAGCAGGCCGTGCAGATCGTTGATCATGCTGTAGATCTGCGGGCTGTTGTTGGCGTTGAGCATCGGCGGGATGTAGCTGTTATCGAGCCGCACGTGGTTGTCGTTACGTTTCTCCGTCACAAACGCCACGCCGATGGCGGTCCATTCCGCCGTGAGGTCTTTTTCCAGCATCAGGGTCAGACGCAGACGGCCAAACTGGACGGTGGCATCCCCCACCGACATGGCGTTGTCGTCTTCCACCTCTTGCTCGAAAGCGATGAAGCGCGCCAGCGAGGCCGGCTCTTCGCTAAAAATCACCTCTTCTCTCTCGCCACGACGAACCGGCAGCGCGAGCACCACCTTTTCGTTGGTGAGATTGTCCGGAATTTTCAGCGGTACAGGACCGTTGCGCCCGTTACGGACCTGGAAAAAGGTGCCGTCCGGCAGCAGGCCACTGCAGTAGCTCAGGGCAACGCATCCCTGACGCAGCATCGCTTCATCCAGTTCAACGTCAAGAAAGCCCCAGAGATACGACCGCTGCAGCGCGCCCCATTCACGAACATGGTTGAGCAGATAGCTTTCAGTCCGCTGAAAATGGTGTGGACGCAGGAACATGCCTTCGGTCCAGACGACCTTTTCTGCTTTCGTCATGATGATGTGTTTCCTGTGTTGAAGCGCGTTACTGGCTGATGACCCGAATGCCGTTCACGTCGAGAAAAACGTTGGCCTGAAGTTCATCCGCGGACCATTTCCAGAACTGGTAGATATGATTTTCGCCAGGCACGGGCAGAGGGAGTGAAACGCGCCATTTTTTGCCATCCAGCACCTGATACTCCGCCATCACGCCGATGTAGCGGGCCTCCGGAGAGCTTTGTCCGCTGAGGGTTTTGGACAGCTGTCCCGGCATCAGGAAGAACACGTCGCTGTTCAGCAGATTCGCGCCAAGCGTGGCTGACGCGTTGTTCTGCAGGGAGTAGAAGTCGCTGGACATGAAATCCGCATCGGATTTCAGCAACAACACCCGGACCTTAAGCGGCGCAGATTCATTGATTTGTGGATGAGCCTGAAACTGCAGATTGTAGCGGGAGGGGTCGCTGTGTGAAGACGACGTACAGCCACTGACCAGGGCAAAAATCACCGCGTAAAAGAATAACCACAGCTTATGAAAATTTTTATTATTCATAAAAATGCGCTCATGCAAGCCGTTTAGTTCAGGATCCAGGTACCGTTAGCGCTGTCTTTGCAGGCTTTGCTGTTGCCGTCGACGTCGACACAGGTCGCTTTTTTACGCGCCTTCGGACGAATAGCCTGTTTACGCACGGCGGCGTCGTACAGGTCGGCCTTGATCACGGCGCGCATCGGGACGTAACCAATCAGCTGATCGTTACCTTCATCGGCAAGCGCCATCCAGTAGTGTTCAACCTGCCCCAGCACCACGTAGGTTTTTCCGGTCTCGAGATTACGGATAACTTTGCCGCCGAAGTCAGGACGGCTCATCAGGGAGGCCGGATACATGGCGCGATACGGTTCGTTGACCGGGTTGAACTCCGCCGGCGGCGTGACAGCGTGACGGTGGGTTAAGGTTACGCCGTTGACCTGGCTGGTCTCGATCGTATCGTCGTTGATCACAGGTTTCTGCGGCGCTTTACAGCCCGCCACCGCCATTACAAACAGAAGTGAAAACAGTACGCGCATTTTCATATGCTTTTCCGTAGCGATATTTTGATGATGAAGATAAGGGAGTGAAGTTTGACTTAAGTGCTATTGTTAAAATAGCCAGGATATTTTCGGGGCGTTACTATTTTAAGGGCATAGCTACCGCACGAGCCCTTCAGAATAAGGCCCAGTATCTTCCTGACATATTTTGACAAACGGTAAACAAGTTTACATGAGCTTCGCCTCAATTCAATATTTACCGCTACGTAACTGTTGGTAAATGAAGCAGTCGGAAAATTATAGGATTAATCCTATGAAAAAAGCCGATACGACCTACATGCTGTTATTTTTCCACCACATTACAACGCAAATTATTGTATTATAAAGAAAAAGAACAAAAGAGAACCACTTTTATTAACGCAATACTGCTATTATCGCCACTACCATAATTAGTAGAATTCGCGTATTGGTGAGGTCAGCAGAATATATGAAAGATGAATTATTTGTTGCACTAACAGGGTATCTTTAATATTGAATGCACCCGACAACGTGAATGTGGCTATTTCACTTATGTTGCACGACGTTAATTTTACGCCTCAAAATAACTTTATATTTCGCGTTGTGATAATTACCCTGTCAGGCATAAATTATATCCATTAATCATTAAGCCTGCGTTAACCATCCTGACATTATCGCAGCCAAAAATGCTCGCAATAGCCCGCCAGCTGCGAACCGTGTTTATTGCTGCCGCCCACAGCCTTCATTCGAAATTTTATTGCTGCTACATCCTCTCCTGCTCGCCCCATCTATCTTGCCTACCGGGCGATAGATAAGATTTATTATTAAAATGATAAAAAATCGTTATAATTTCTTTAAATATTTAAACATCAGAACCGATAAATAACTGTAATAAAAAGAATTTAAGATAAGGCATTTTTCCGCACCGTATGCGCGTAGCCATCCGGTCGTCATTGCTTTCGCTTATTGTCCTTTGCAGCGCTTTTATGGGGTTCAGACGTTGTGTGACCGAACAAATCAGGAGTGGGTATGAATAAGAAAAGACGCTCGGTGCCGGGTATCAGACACTATGACGGTCCTGCCGGAGGCTGGGGCGCGTTAAAAGCGACGGCCATCGCGGTACGTACCCAAATGGATACCCTTGATGCTCCCGCCACGCTGCTGCGCACCAACCAGCCTGACGGTTTTGACTGCCCGGGCTGCGCGTGGCCGGATAAAGAACACAAGTCGACCTTCCAGTTCTGCGAGAACGGTGCCAAAGCGGTGACCTGGGAAGCCACCAGCAAACGCGTTACCCCCGCGTTTCTGGCCGAAAACAGCGTCTCCTCGCTGCTGGCAAAATCGGACTTTGAGCTGGAAGGCTACGGTCGACTGACGCATCCCCTGCGCTATGACCGGGCGAGCGATACCTTCCGGCCCGTCGCCTGGGAAGAGGCGTTTGAACGCATCGGCGAAGTACTGCGCGGGCTCGAACCGGACCAGGTCGAGTTCTATACCTCCGGACGCGCCTCTAACGAAGCGGCGTATCTGTTCCAGCTCTTCGCTCGCGAATACGGCACCAATAACTTCCCCGACTGCTCGAATATGTGCCACGAGGCCACCAGCGTCGGTTTGCCGCGTTCGATTGGCATCGGGAAAGGCACCGTCTCGCTGGACGACTTCGACAATACCGAGCTGGTGATCTCCATCGGCCACAACCCCGGCACCAACCATCCGCGTATGATGGGGACCCTCCACGAGCTGGCCCGTCGCAACGTGCCGATTATCGTCTTTAACCCGCTGCGCGAGCGCGCCCTCGAACGCTTTGCCGATCCGCAAAGCGTGATTGAAATGGCGACCTACGGCTCCACGGATATCGCTTCGACCTATTTCCAGGTGAAGGCCGGGGGCGATGCCGCCGCGCTGAAAGGCATAGCCAAACATCTACTGGAAATGGAGGCCGAACGCGGTGACGTGCTGGATCACGCATTTATTGCCGAACACACCCAGGGCATTGAGGACTTCGCCGCCGATATCGCGCAAACCCGCTGGGACGAGATCGAGCGCGAGTCGGGCCTGAGCCAGGCGGCGCTCAAAAAGGTGGCCGACGCCTATGCGAAATCAAATGCCACCATCATTACCTACGGGATGGGGATTACCCAGCACAATAAAGGTACGGCAAACGTTCGCCTGATCGCCGACCTGCTGCTGCTGCGCGGGAATATCGGCAAGCCCGGCGCGGGTATCTGCCCCCTGCGCGGCCACTCTAACGTTCAGGGGAACCGCACCGTCGGGATCAGCGAGAAGCCTACCCCGGCCTTCCTGAACCGTCTGAAGGACGTTTTAGGCTTTGAGCCGCCGTCTCACCACGGACACGATGCGGTGCAGGCCACGCAGGCGATGATCGACGGCCACGCGAAGGCGCTCATCTGCCTTGGGGGTAATTTTGCGGTGGCGATGCCCGATCACGAGCGGGGTTTTCCGGCGATGGGTAACCTGGATTTGAGCGTGCACGTCGGGACCAAGCTCAACCGTACCCATCTGCTGGTGGGCAAAGAGACCTTTATCTTTCCGTGCCTCGGCCGCACCGAGCTGGATCTCCAGGCCACCGGTCGTCAGTCCATTACCGTCGAAGACTCCATGTCGATGGTGCATGCCTCGTCCGGTAAGCTGAAGCCCGCCTCGCCGTTACTCCTCTCGGAACCGGCTATCGTCGCCGGCATGGCGAAAGCCACGCTGCCGGAAACCCGCGTGGACTGGCTGACGCTGGTTGAGGATTACGATCGGATCCGCGATCTGATCGAGCGGACCATTCCGGGGTTTGAGAACTACAACGCGCGGATCCGCGTTCCCGGCGGCTTCCGCATGCCGCTGCCGCCAACGCAGCGTATCTGGCCAACGGCGACGGGAAAAGCGATGTTCTCGGTGTTCGACGGCGTTCACGAGAACGCCAGCGGCGAAGGTGAGCACGTTCTGCGCCTTATCACGCTGCGCAGCCACGATCAGTACAACACCACCATTTACGCTCTGGACGATCGCTACCGCGGCGTGTTTGGCCGCCGCGACGTGCTGTTTATGAACGAAGACGATATGGCGCAGTCAGGCCTGGAGCACGGCGACCGCGTCGATATCGAAACCGCCCTCCCCGGCAGCGTCCAGCGTCTGAAGGACATTACCGTGGTGGCGTACAACATCGCGCCGGGCACCGTCGGCGCCTATTACCCGGAGGCCAACGTGCTGGTGCCGCTGGATTATCTGGATAAGGACAGCGGTACGCCGTCGTATAAATCCGTTCCGGTTCGCATCACCCTGCGCTCGAAAGAGATCCGCATGCTGTAAGGCTGTCCGCGCAGAGAGAATGATGGATATTAAACAGTTAAAATATTTAATCGCACTCGACGAGACCCGCCACTTTGGTAAAGCGGCCTCGCAGTGCAACGTCACCCAGCCGACCCTCTCCATGCGCATCCGCAGCCTGGAAGAGGAGCTGGGGCTGGTGCTGATTGTGCGCGGGCAGCGCTTTGAAGGGTTTACGCCGGAGGGTGAACGCATCCTCGCGTGGGCCCGCGCCCTGCTGGCCGCGCATGACGGGCTACAGGCGGAAGCCGCGCTGTGTAAAGGCCAGGTGGTAGGCGAATTACGTCTGGGAATGGTGCCGCTGGCGAGCGTGGATCCGATGATCTTTATTCGTCTGCTGACGCAAAAATACCCGGAGCTGACCTACAGCCTCTATTCCATGTCCTCAGCGCAGATTGCCGACGGCGTCAGCCGCAACCAGCTTGAGCTGGGAATTTGCTACCTCAACAGCATCGACACCAGCCTGTTTGACATTATCCAGCTGCCAAAAACGAAGATGGGCCTGCTGCACGACGTCCGCCATTTTCAGCTCAGCCAGGCAACGCTGACCTGGCACGACCTGACGGATTTTCCGCTGGGGTTCCTGACCAAAGGGATGCACTACCGGGCGCATATGGAGGCCAGCTTTAAGTCTGCAGGCATCGAACCGACGTCCGTTTTCGAGAGCGACTCGACGTTTCAGATCATCCAGGCGGTTCAGAGCGGCGTGTGCTGCGCCGTCATGCCGCTGAACAACGGGCTGGAGGTACTGAACGGTAATTTCAGGATTGTCCCCATCGCCGATGCGAACATTGAGGCTCCCGTCGGCCTGATTATGCGCAGGCAGAAGCCCGTCTCCTCGCTGGCGCTGCGCTGTTTTACCGACGCGCAGGCGATTTATCACGCCAACAATGAAGCGTAGGCCTGACGCGTCACCTCGCTAAAACCGCCGATCAGCACCGCGTCGCGCACCTCCCGGTATTCCGGCGCATCCACCAGCTCGTGAAGCGCATCGCGAATGGCGTTAAGCGTTTCAGGGGAGGTGTTATGCGAGGTGATCAGCGGCAGTCCGGGCGTCAGCGGTGTGCGGTCAATGACCGCCAGCCCCGCAAGCCGTTCCGGCTCATGGCGCTGCAGCAGTGCCCAGGTCACGCAGTCGATGGCCGCAATATCCCCCGCCCCGCGTTTCACATCAGTCAGCGACTGGCGATGGCTGCCGCTGAAGGACGTTTGCGCGAAAAAGGGACTGCCGCTCGCCAGGGGAGCCACTATTTTTCGCAGCGCATTGTAGCCGGACTGGGAATCCGGGGAATTACAGACCGCCCGGCGTCCGCGAAAATCCGCCAGCGTGAGGTGCCGATCCTCCTCGCGCACCGCCAGAAAGCTGCGGTACTGGATCCCTTCGCAGCCCGGTGCCGCGTAGTGAAAACAGCCGACCACCTGCACGTCCGGGAGCTGCGTGACCAGCGGATAACCGCAGGTCTGGCTGAGGATAAGCGCAGTCTGTTGCCAGTGGCTCAGCAGGTCAGACTCCGGCCAGCCGGGGTCGCGATCGACGGAAACACCGCGCGCAGCCAGCAGCCCCTTTACCGCCAGCCATAGCGCGCGGGTATCGGCGCGATCCACGGCATACATGGGAAACGCCAGCAGGTTACTCATACCCTTCCCCCTGTTGTCTTGCGGGATGAACGGTGACGTCGACGGGCCTGGCCCAGAACTGACGCAGCCATTCACCATAGCCCCTGACGAGAAAACCGTGGTTTCGCTCCCGGTACGCCTCCCGGTTTTGCTGGTAGATGGCCTTCAGCCCGTACCAGGGAATGCCCGGCAGATCGTGATGTACTGAATGGTAGTTGAGATTCAAAAACAGTACCCGCCAGAATAACCCGGCCTCGTTAATGACGGAGCGCGCCAGCGGATCGTCCGCCGCGCGATGTTCGAAAAACGATCGCACCTTGGTCATCGCCAGCGCCGGATAGCTGACGGCCAGAACGAACCAGACGGGTGAAAAACCGACGTGCGTCATCCAGGCGAAGAGAGTCGCAAGCAGCGTGATGTGAACCAGCCACATCGTCATCGCCCGCAGATGAAGATGACGAAACGCCGTCGAGGCGCTGCCCAGCGTCTGCAGGATATCCAGCAGCGGCGCCAGCAGAAGCCGCCCGGCAAAGGTATTTCGGGCCCGGATCAGGCGCTTCTGCCAGGGGGAAAAGCGCGCCCAGCTCGCCTCGGTAAAATAGTACGACTCCGGGTCATCCACCGGATGGGTCAGGCTATGGTGCCGATGATGGGCCAGATGGGAATCCCGGTACAGGCCGTACGGATACCAGACCGCCAGCGGGAGCGTGCCGAACAGCTGGTTAAGCCAGGCGAAACGCGTGGGGTGCCCGTGGATCAGCTCATGCTGCAGCGACATGTACCAGGCGGTAAACCAGATGAGCAGCAGCGTGGCGGGCAGCAGGCCGAGCGTTTGCCAGAACGCCAGCGTGGCAAACCAGCCCGCATAAATCGTGAACATTACCAGCCAGGTAGGCAGTTCGCTTCGCCATAAAAAACCCGATGCAAGGTGGCGGATTTGTTCGCGTTGTTGCGGATGTAAATAGAGGGAGCTTCTTTGACTCATTCCTTCAGACGCCGTTTCGCCAGAGATAATTCTCTGACGATCGGGGATAACGCCTGAAATAACAAAGAACTTAAATCGCTTTGCTTTGCCAGAAACGTGGGGGTCATGCGTTTCTTGACTTATTCTGTAATAAATGTACTTTTCAGGACATGAAAAAGATTCTGATTATTGTTCCCGACGGCGGCATGCTGTTTGAAGCCGCCGGTATCGCCGATATACTGATGCAGGCCAACCGGCTGCATCCGGAAGGGCTTGCGCAGCCGCGCTACCGGATTATCATCGCCACCACGCAGCCTCACCAGGTGATCCACGGCCAGTCCGGCCTGAATTTGCTGGCGGACTATCGTCTGCCGGAGCTGGATCCGCGCGAACCGCTGGACACCATTATCATCACCGGACGCGGCATGAACGAGCAGGAGAGCACGGCGGTGGTGGACTGGCTGCATCTCGCTGCGCCGCATGCCCGGCGGGTAGCCTCTATCTGCGGCGGCGCGATGCTGCTGGCCCAGACCGGCCTGCTGGACGGTCGTCGCGCCACCACCCACTGGCGGCTGCTGGAGACGATGCAAGCCCAGTATCCGTCAATCCAGGTCGAAGGCGGCCCGCTGTACATTCAGGATGGCCCCATATGGACCTCCGGCGGCGTGAGCTCCGGGTTCGATCTGACCCTGGCGCTGGTGGAGGACGACTACGGATTTACCCTCGCCCGCGACGTGGCGCAGGATATGGTGATGTATCTGCGCCGTCCCGGCGGCCAGCTGCAGTTCAGCCGTTACAGCCTGCAGCCGCCCGGTGCATCGGGCCCGATAAGCGAACTGCAAGCCTGGATCCTGCAGAACCTCACCGCCGACCTGTGCGTGGAAAATCTGGCCGAGAAAGCGGCAATGAGCCCGCGTAATTTCACCCGCGTGTTTACCCGCGACGCGGGCGTCTCTCCGGCCCGTTACGTGACCGAAGCACGTCTGGCCGCGGCCCGCCAGTTGCTTGAGCAGACCCATGACTCCCTTGAGCGCGTTGCCGAACAAAGCGGGTTTGGCACCAGCATTAACCTGCGCCGCATCTTTGAGAAACAGCTTCACCTCACCCCCGGCGAGTACCGCCAGCGCTTCCACTGCCGCAAGATGGCGTAATCTGATCCTTTTTTGTCGTTTACGCCAACCGGCCCGACGCCTACAGTGACTCCAGACAACAGAGATAAGGAGTGCACCATGGTTAAGGTCGGTATTAACGGTTTCGGCCGTATCGGACGTAATTTCCTGCGCGCGGCGCTGGGCAACCCGGATCTGCAGATTGTGGCCATTAACGATCTGACGGACAGTAAAACCCTCGCCCACCTGCTGAAACATGATTCCCTTCTGGGCAAACTTCCCGCCCCGGTGGAAGCGGCAGACGGCGCGCTGCAGGTCGACGGGCAGCGAATCGCCGTATTTAGCGAACGCGATCCGGCGAATATCCCGTGGCGTGATGCCGGGGTAGACGTGGTGATTGAGGCCACCGGCTTCTTTACCGAGCGGGAAAAAGCGGCGGTGCATATTACCCACGGCGGCGCTAAGCGCGTCATCATTTCCGCTCCCGGGAAGAACGACGACCTGACGATTGTGATGGGGGTCAACCATGACCAGTACGATCCCGCCCGACACGCGGTGGTGAGCAACGGGAGTTGCACCACAAACGGTCTGGCGCCGGCCGCTCAGGTGCTGCATCAGCAGTTCGGGATTGAGCATGGCCTGATGAATACCACGCATGCCTACACCAACAGCCAGGCGCTGCATGACCAACCGGAGAAAGATCTGCGCGGCGCGCGCGCGGCGGCGCTGTCGATTGTGCCTTACTCAAGCGGCGCGGCAAAAGCGCTGGGGAAAGTGATCCCCTCCCTTGACGGCAAGCTGACCGGGTACTCCCTGCGCGTGCCGGTGCCGGTGGTGTCGATTGTGGATTTAACGGTAACGCTGAGCCGTAACGTAACCGCCGAAGAGGTGAATGACGCGTTCCGCAACGCGGCCGCCAGCGGGCCGCTGAAAGGCATTCTCGGATACAGCGATGAACCGCTGGTCTCCAGCGATTACCAGGGCGACCCACGCTCCTCAATTATCGACGGGCTTTCCACGCTGGTGATTGGCGGGAACATGGTGAAGATCCTGGCGTGGTATGACAACGAGTGGGGCTTCTCTAACCGCCTGGTGGATCTGGCGGTGTGGATGGATAAGAAAGGGCTGTAAGCCCGTAGCCGGGTGGCGTTCGCGCTCACCCGGCAATAATTCACTCTGCTTTCACTTTCACGCCCATAAACACAATCACCATCGCCGTTACCAGCAAAAGACCGCTGCCCGCGAATACCCCGCTGGCGCCGTTGAGATCAAATACCGCGCCGCCCCCGGCCGCACCGGCACTGATTGCCAGCTGAATTGAGGCCACCAGCAGCCCGCCTGCACTTTCGGCTTCATCCGGAACGGTGGTAGCAAGCCAGGTTGACCAGCCCACCGGAACCAGGCCAAATGCAAAGCCCCACAGCGCGACCAGGAACCCGTCCAGCATCGCCAGATGACCAAAGGCGACCATCATGAGCGCGAGAACGCCCATCGCGAACGGCACCAGCGCCAGCGTCAGGCGCAGATTACGTGCCAGCAGATGCCCTGCAACGGATGTGCCGACAAAGTTGGCCAGACCAAAGCCCAGCAGGATCAGCGAAATGGTCTCCACGCTCGCCTGCCCCACCGTTTCCAGGAACGGGCGCAGGTAGGTAAAGAAGGCGAAATGGCCGCTGAAGATCAGGATGGTCGCCAGCATGCCGCCGATCATCCCCGGACGACGCAGCACGCGGAACAGCGTACTCAGGCTGCCGCTGCTCTCCGGCTTCATGGACGGCAGCACCCAGAGCTGCCACAGCAGCGCCAGCATGCTCGGAAGAATGCAGAGCACAAAGACGTTGCGCCAGCCAATCAGGCTGCCCAGATAGCTGCCCAGCGGCGCCGCGACCACCGTGGCAATTGATACGCTGGAGAAGATCACCGCCAGCGCCTTAGGCACTTTATCCGCCGGAACCAGACGCATCGTTGTGGCCGTCGACATCGCCCAGAATCCCCCGATGGCTACCCCCAGCAGCAAGCGCCCCATGAGCAGGACGTGCAGGTTGGGCGCAAAGGCCACCAGCAGGCTGGAGATAATTTGCAGGACCGAGAAAAACATCAGCACCCAGCGGCGGTCGATACTTTTGGTCGCCGGGGTGATCAGCAACCCGGTGACCAGCGCCACCAGCGCGGTGGCGGTGACGGCCTGTCCGGCCATTCCCTCACTTACGCCCAGGCTCGCGGCCATGGGCGTTAACAAGCTGGCGGGCAGAAATTCTGCCGTAATCAAACCAAATACCCCCAGCCCCAGTGAATAGACGGCCCGCCAGGCGGGTTTTGCAGGCGCTACCGCCTCGCTCGCCGCGACACATGAACTCATCTGTTGATCTCCCGTTATAAAAATGTGACTACTGTCGCAAAAGAATAGAAGGTTCACCCTGGACGATCTATGACATATAATCTCCACTTATTGATTATTCGTCCGGAGTTGTGCCATGACCGTACAGTCACCCGATCTGATCAGCGAACTTTTACGCGGCATGCGTCTGTCAGGCGTGAAATACCGGCGGATTGAAGCCAGCGCGCCGTTTGGCGTCGCGTTTCATCAGGCGCCCGGCCGGGCACAGTTTCATTTTGTGAGCCACGGTAGCGCCCTGCTGCGCATGGAGAGCGGTGCAACGTTCGAACTGAGCGGTGGCGACGCCCTCTTTATTCCCGGCGGGAATTCTCATGCTTTGCTCTCTGACGAGCAGGCCACCATTACGCCCATCAACGCCTTCCCGAGCGAGCCTATCTGCAGCTCGGTGTGTGCTATCACCTGCGAGCCCTGCCCGGAAAGCGAGAACACCCTCATCTTTAGCGGGTGCATGGATTTTGAGCTGGGCGGGATGCAGCCGCTAATCAAGGCGATGCCGGAAGTGATGATGGTCAGCCGGCTGATGTCCACCTGGCCGGAAATTCATCCGCTGCTGGCGGCGATGGAGCGGGAATCCGCGGCGCGTCAGGCAGGGTATGCCGGGATCCTTGCGCGCCTTGCCGACGTGGTGGCGGCATTAATCGTGCGCGGCTGGGTTGAAGGCGGGTGTGGTAAAGCCACCGGCTGGGTGCAGGTTCTGCGCGACCCGCGCCTGAGCCGGGCCATTTACGCCATGCACCAGCAGCCCGGCCTGAACTGGAGCGTGGCGGATCTGGCAAAAGAAGCGGGCACGTCCCGCTCCGTGTTTGCCGAACGGTTTCTGGCCGCGACGGGAACCACCCCGGCAAAATATCTCAGCGAGCTGAGGATGCGGCTGGCGATTCAGTACATTCGGCATGAAAATCAACCCATTGAAACCGTCGCGCTGCGGCTGGGATACGGCTCTCTGGCGGCCTTCAGCCGGGCATTCAAGCGCATCATCGGACATGCGCCGGGCACGCTGCGGGAAGCCAGCCAGACGCCGGAAGAGGTCTGACGGGCAAGCAATTATTAACGCGAAGCGGGCAATATTCGTCTAAGGTTTTCAGGTGATTGACAACAGCGGTCACGCTGTTTAGTGAAGACAGGAGACGAACTAATGATAAGACCTCGTACAATACGCCCCGCGTTTTTGCCCCTTGCGCTAGGCGGCGCGCTGTTCGGCGTAACGACTTTCGGTTATGCCGACGATACCCCCGCAGCCCAGACAACCTCACCCGATATTTTGCTGGGCCCTCTGTTTAACGATGTGCAAAGCGCCAAACTGTTTCCCGATCAGAAAACCTTTGCTGATGCCGTCCCCAAAAGCGACCCGCTGATGATTCTGGCGGATTACCGGATGCAGCACACGCAGTCCAGCTTTGACTTACGCCACTTTGTCGAGATGAACTTTACGCTCCCTGCGGAAGGGGAAAAATATGTTCCGCCTGCTGGACAAAGTTTACGTGAGCACATTGACGATCTCTGGCCCGTACTGACGCGCACCACGGATAAAGCCAGCAACAAATGGGATTCCCTGCTGCCGTTACCCAAACCTTACGTTGTGCCCGGCGGACGTTTCCGCGAGGTCTACTACTGGGACAGCTATTTCACCATGCTGGGCCTGGCCGAGAGCGATCACTGGGACAAAATCAGCGACATGGTGGATAACTTTGCGTATGAGATTGATACCTTCGGCCACATTCCCAACGGCAACCGCAGCTATTACCTGAGCCGCTCCCAGCCGCCGTTTTTCTCAATGATGGTTGAACTGCTGGCAACCCACGACAGCGATGCGCTGAAGAAGTACCGTCCGCAGATGGAGAAAGAGTATGCCTACTGGATGGACGGCGTCGACGCCCTTCAGCCGGGGCAGGCTAACAAACGCGTGGTGAAGCTGGATGACGGCGCGATCCTCAACCGCTACTGGGACGACCGCGATACCCCGCGCCCGGAGTCATGGCTTGACGATGTGAATACCGCCAAAAGTAACCCTAACCGACCGGCAACCGAGATCTACCGCGATTTGCGTTCCGCCGCGGCCTCGGGCTGGGACTTTAGCTCCCGCTGGATGGACGATCCGCAAAAGCTCGGCACCATCCGGACCACCAGCATTGTCCCCGTGGACCTGAACGCCCTGATGTTCAAGATGGAAAAACTGCTGGCGCGGGCAAGCCAGGAGAGTGGCGACGCCGCCAGCGCAAGCAAATACGAGGCGCTGGCAACGGCCCGTCAGAAAGCCATCGAGAGCCACCTGTGGAATGATAAAGAGGGCTGGTACGCGGATTACGATCTGAAGAGCAAGAAGGTACGCAATCAGCTCACGGCGGCCGCCCTGTTCCCGCTTTACGTGAAGGCGGCAGCACAGGATCGGGCCGATAAAGTCGCTGCGGCAACCTCGTCACGCCTGCTGAAGCCGGGCGGTATTGCGACCACCACCGTAAACAGCGGCCAGCAGTGGGATGCGCCAAACGGCTGGGCCCCGCTGCAGTGGGTGGCGGCGGAAGGGTTGCAGAATTACGGACAGGAGAAGGTCTCGATGGATGTGACCTGGCGCTTCCTGAAGAACGTTCAGCACACTTATGACCGGGAAAAGAAACTGGTCGAGAAGTATGACGTGTCGACCACCGGTACGGGCGGCGGCGGCGGAGAGTATCCGCTGCAGGACGGCTTCGGCTGGAGCAACGGCGTGACGCTGAAGATGTTGGATCGCGTCTGTCCAAAAGCAAAACCGTGCGACAGCGTGCCGGAGAATCAGCCTGCGGCGAATGAGGAGGCTGCGCCGGTGAAAGCTGCGGCGCAGTAAGGGTATTGCCGGGTGGCGGCTACGCCTTACCCGGCCTACATTTTGAACTCACAGGGAGTGACTTAGATACTATAGCTCGCCCCTAACTGATACGTCCTGTCACGCCCAATCCAGCAGTTGGTCGCATCGTAGCAGGTGAGCGTCTCTTTATTGGTGATGTTCTGCGCGCTGGCCTTAAGCGTTAGCCCTGCCAGCGAGGGCAGGATTTCGCCCATCCGGTACGAGGCCGCCAGATCGTACTGCGTGGTGCCGCCCAGTTTACCCGCATCGTTTGCCGGAGAGATTTCCATCGGCCCGGTGTAGCGTGCGCCAGCTCCCAGCATCAGTCCTTTCAGCGGCGTGTTCTCAAAGGTGTAATCACCCCAGAGGTTGAAGGCATTCTCCGGCACCTGCGTTGGGCGTTTACCTTTGTACTTGTCATCTTCCCGGTTGATCGCGTGGGTGTACGCATAGTTGGCAATCAGCGTCAGGTTGTCCGTCGGACGGCTGATGGCGGAGAGCTCTGCCCCTTTGGATTCCACTTCACCGGTCTGACGATAGTTCAGGAAGCCCGGATCGGAGGTGACGACATTTTTCTGGCGGATGTTAAACACCGAGGCGGTAAAGGTGGTGGCGTAGTCGGCCAGCAGATATTTCACCCCGCCTTCCACCTGCCTGCTGGTTGTCGGTTTGACGTCTTTCGCCACGAGCGTACCCTGCGGTGACACCGGCGCAAAACCTTCTGAATAGCTGATAAACGGCGAAATCCCGTTATCGAAGGCGTAAAGCGCGCCCAGGCGTTTGGTGACGCGGTCCTGCGATACCCAGGCTTTATCGCCGTTTTGCAGGTAGTTGGTGGTAACGGAGCGGTAATCGTCATAGCGCAGGCTGCCCAGCAGGTTGAGGCCGCCAAACTCTACCTGATCCTGCAGGTAATAGCCGTTTTGCTGGTAGCTGAGACGGTTTTTCTGGGCGGTATAAAGCCCCAGCGCGCTTTCCTGGATCTGCGAATAGTCTGGGTGACGCATATCGATACCCGGCGTGGCCGACGCGTAGCGATAGTGGAAATGGGAGTTCAGCTTCTGATAGTCGAACCCGGCCAGCAGATGGTGTTTCCAGTCGCCCAGCGCAACGGTTTTAGTCACCTGGTTGTCGATGTTGAAGCTCTTAAGGTCTTCATCGGTAGTGTAAGCAAAGCGGTTAAGCTGGTACACCTCGCTTCCCGTGCCCGTCGCATAGACGCTGCGCTGGTGGGTATCGACGTCGAAATAGCGCGCTTTCTGATTAAAGCCCCAGCCGCTGTCAAACTCATGTTCAAAGCTGTAGCCCAACATCCACTGACGCTGCTTAAATCCGCTCCATTCGTCTCCGGCATAATCGCGCTTGCCTGCATATTTCGAGTGCAGGTAGGCGAGCGGCAGCGGGTTAGACGGCGTCAGGCTCGGGGTGTTTTGCGCCAGCGCGTCCAGGGTGAGGCGGGTTTTGCTGTCCGGCTGCCAGGTGACGGACGGCGCAACCAGGTAGTTTTCATACCGGGTGGTGTGCGGCTGATCGTCGTTTTCCGTGGCTTTGCCCAGCAGACGGTAGTTCCAGTCGCTGTCGGCAATCTGCCCGGTTGAATCAAGATAGCCCTCTTTCAGATTACGGTTTCCGGTGTTAACGCCGATTTCGGTTCTGGCTTCCCGCTGCGGTTTTTTACTTTGAATATTCACCAGCCCGCCCGGCGAACCGCCGCCGTAAAGGACCGATGAAGGGCCTTTCAGGATATCAACGCTGTCAATCAGCAGCGGATCGATGCGCGCTTTGGTATTACCGGTGACGTTATAGGGCAGCTGCAGCCCGTTATAAAACTCCTGGTCGACGGTAAAGCCACGAATTTTATACTCGCTCATGTAGGAGGTATTCCCCCGCACCTCGGTTGAGACGCCCGGGGCATAGCGCAGAATTTCATTCACCGAATTCGCGTGACGCTTTTCAATTTCCGGCGCAGAGAGGGTCGTGATGACCTGCGGCGTTTTACTTTCGGCAACGGCCGATTTCGTGGCGCTGTTCGTCCAGGCCGGCAGCGCGCTGCCCTGCTCTGAGTCCGTGACGACGATGGTGGATTCTTCGGCGTACGCCGGGACCTGCAATGCCAGCGTGACGGCCCCTGCCAGAGCGCAAAGCGTAAAACGTGAGGTATTCATAATGTCGTCTTGTTGTTGGATGCAATACGGAACGACAATTATTATCATTTAGATTAACAAATCAATACTCCGGCAAAAAAAACGGCCCTCCGCAGAGAGCCGTTTACGTCAATTTATGCTCGTCGCAGTAACCTGAATATGCACAGCACCACAATGGCACCCACGACAGCGACCAGAAAACTGTGCAGGTCGAAACCACTTATGTTGCCTCCAAAGCCAAACATCGTCGCCAGCCAGCCGCCCACAACCGCACCAACGACCCCGAGTACACAGGTCAAAATAAAGCCGCCGCCATCGTTTCCCGGCATGATCAGTTTAGCGATAGCGCCAGCAATAAGACCAAAGATAATCCAGGCGATGATACCCATAGCGATGCCCTCTTGCAGGTTTAACGCGTGCGCAGAAAACCTTCTGCACAGCTAACTTAAGTATAGGTCATCGCCGGAAAACCATTTTCATCTCACCGACTTATCTTTGCTTAAACAGGCAAAAAAACTCACCGGTTTGTATTAAGTTTCATTGCAGATTGCCGATAACGCTAAGACAGTCCGTCATCTATCAAGGAGCCATCCGGCGTGAGTCATTACAGTGAGCAGTTCCTCAAGCAAAATCCGCTGGCTGTATTAGGGGTATTACGCGACCTGCAAAAAGGTGAAGTGCCGCTGCGCATCAGCTGGTCGAATAATCAGTTCATCAGCAAGATCCTTGACGCCTCGCAGGATCGGCTGGTGATTGATTTAGGCAGTCAGGAGTATGAAAACCGCGCAGCGCTGAAAGCGGAGAATATCGCGGTGATGGCCGAAACGCAGGGTGCCAAAGTGGAATTTGTCCTGTCGCGGCTGGAACTGAGCGAATATCAGGGACTGCCGGCTTTTGTTACCCCGCTTCCGACCAATCTCTGGTTTGTTCAGCGTCGTGAATATTTCCGCATCAGCGCCCCGCTTCACCCCGCCTATTTTTGTAAGGCCAAAATGCCGGACAAAAAAGAGATCCGCTTCCGCCTCTTCGATCTGTCGCTCGGCGGCATGGGCGCGCTGATGGATACGCCGAAACCGGACGGGCTGGTAGAGGGCATGCGGTTTACGCAAATTGAACTGGATATGGGAGGCTGGGGTCGCTTTTATTTCGATGCACAGCTAATTGCGATTAGCGACCGCACCGTCGTGGACAGTAAAAATGAAACTATCACCACGCCGCGTCTGAGCTTCCGTTTCCTCAACGTCGGGCCCGGCGCAGAGCGTGAGCTTCAGCGCATTATCTACTCCCTGGAGCGTGAGGCGCGGGAACGCGCAAATAAGGTCCTGTGAAGAAATCGGGCAGCGTGACCGCCGCCCGTCTGCGGCATTACATGGCATCCATCGCTTTCTGTACTTTCCAGATATAACGAGGCGCCTGTGGTGCCGGGTGATTTTTCGCCACATGTTCAAAGAATTCGTCTTTGTCCATGTCGTTAATCTCTTCTATCGCCTCTTTGCGGTCAGAGGAGAAGGTTCTGAGCAACGCGCCGGCACCGTTAACGTAAGACACCACCAGCGCGTACTGCATCACCTCTGGATCCTTAATCCCCTTCAGCACGCCATGCTCCATAATGCTCAGATAGGCCGTGCCCATTGAAATGTTGCGTTCCGGGTTTTTCAGCTCGCTGGTCGACGGCTGGCCGCTCCAGCCCATGTAGCGGTAAACCTCTCTCCCCGCCGTTGACGCTTTAAGCTGCATCAGCCCCACCGCATTGGATTTGCTGACAAGCGTCGGATTACCGCCGGACTCCACCGCAATGATCGCCGTGATGAGACGCGGGCTGACGCCCCAGGCCTTCCCGGCTTGCTCACTGATCGGCATCCACTGCATGGCCCGTTTCACCGGCACTTCCGGGTTCCAGGGCGGGTTTTGATAATCATGTTTGGTACTACAGCCAGCGAGCAACACAATCAAAAAAGCAAACCATCTCAATTTCACGTCATCTATCCTTATAGCCGGTCATCGCGGTGCGCCGCCTCTTGAAGCAGGCAGCGTATAAGCGGCATGATATAGACAATTAGTTTCTCATTCAGCAAGGAATTGCCATGTCTCAGTTTCATCTCATCGCGCCGTCGGGCTACTGCATTAACCAGGACGCGGCGCAGCGGGGCGTTCAGCGTTTGCTGGAATCTGGCCATCAGGTAGAAAATCAGACGATTATCCCCCGCCGCCAGCAGCGTTTTGCCGGCACCGAAGCGCAGAGGCTGAATGATATCAATAGTCTGGTGAGCCTGACCGGCGAAAACCGGATTGTGCTTGCGGTGCGCGGTGGATATGGTGCGAGCCGGTTGCTGGAGAGCATTGACTGGCAGGGGCTGGCGCTGCGCCAGCAGCAGGATCCGCTGCTGATTTGCGGCCACAGCGATTTCACCGTCATCCAGCTTGGGCTGCTGGCCCTGCATAACGTCATCACCTTCAGCGGCCCGATGCTGGCGGGTAACTTCGGCGCCCCGGAGCTGGATGCGTTTACCGTGGAACATTTCTGGCGCGCGCTGCGCAATTCCACCTACAGCGTGGAGTGGCAAGGCAACGGACCGCACTGGGAATGTGAAGGCCAGCTCTGGGGCGGCAACCTGGCGATGCTGGTCTCGCTCATCGGCACGCCGTGGATGCCGCACATCGAGGACGGCATTCTGGTGCTGGAAGATATCAACGAACATCCGTTCCGCGTCGAGCGCATGCTGTTGCAGCTCTATCATGCCGGTATTCTTGAACGCCAGTCCGCGATTGTGCTTGGCAGCTTCAGCGGCTCTGCCCCGAATGACTATGACGCGGGTTACTCCCTTGAGACCATGATCGACTTCGTTCGTTCGCGGCTGGATATTCCGGTCATAACCGGTCTCGATTTTGGCCACGAGCAGCAAACCGTGACCCTGGCGCTGGGGGCGCACGCCACACTGATCCATAATGATTCCGGCAGCCGGCTGACCATCAGCGGTCATCCTGTCATAAAGGCATAAAAAAGCCGTTATACCCCCTTAATAAAACGCTGTTGCCGTTGTTAATATGTTAGGGTTTTAGTAACAGCGTTAACATTGAGGTGGGAGTAAGAGAACATTGGATGCCGCAGCGATAATCAGCCTTTTCATTTTGGGTTCCGTCCTTGTAACCAGCAGTATTTTATTAAGTTCATTTTCATCGCGTCTCGGCATACCTATTCTTGTCATTTTCCTCGCCATCGGCATGCTGGCCGGCATTGATGGCATTGGCGGTATCCCATTCGATAACTACCCCTTCGCCTACATGGTGAGTAACCTCGCGCTGGCGGTGATCTTACTGGACGGCGGGATGCGCACCCAGGCGAGCTCCTTCCGCGTGGCCTTAGGGCCCGCGCTGTCGCTCGCCACGGTTGGCGTGCTGATAACCTCCGGCCTCACCGGAATGATGGCCGCGTGGCTTTTCCATCTTAATATCATGGAAGGTTTGCTGATTGGCGCGATCGTGGGCTCAACCGATGCGGCAGCGGTGTTTTCCCTGCTCGGCGGAAAAGGGCTTAACGAACGTGTCGGCTCCACGCTTGAGATTGAATCCGGCAGTAACGATCCGATGGCGGTATTTCTCACCATTACGCTTATCGAGATGATTCAGCAGCATGAAAGCGGCCTGAGCTGGATGTTTGCGTTACATATTCTGCAGCAGTTCGGCCTGGGGATTGTCATCGGACTGGCGGGGGGCTATCTACTACAGCAGACGATCAACCGTATCTCGCTGCCCGCGGGGCTTTACCCCCTGCTGGCGCTGAGCGGCGGCATTCTCATTTTTGCCGTCACCACCGCAGTGGACGGCAGCGGTATTCTTGCGGTCTATCTCTGCGGGTTCCTGATGGGCAACCGCCCTATTCGCAACCGCCATGCCATTTTGCAGAACTTCGACGGCCTGGCGTGGCTGGCGCAAATCGGCATGTTTCTGGTGCTGGGCCTGCTGGTCACGCCATCGGATCTGCTGCCGATCGCCGTTCCGGCGCTGCTGCTGTCCGCGTGGATGATCTTCTTCGCCCGTCCGCTGTCGGTATTTGCAGGCCTGCTGCCGTTTCGCGGCTTCAACCTGCGCGAGCGGGTTTTTATTAGCTGGGTGGGCCTGCGCGGCGCGGTGCCGATTATCCTTGCTGTGTTCCCTATGATGGCCGGTCTGGATAACGCGCGGCTGTTCTTTAACGTGGCGTTCTTCGTGGTGCTGATTTCCCTGCTGTTCCAGGGAACCTCGCTCGGATGGGCGGCGAAAAAAGCCAAAGTGGTGGTCCCGCCGGTGGGCTGGCCGGTCTCCCGCGTGGGGCTCGATATTCACCCGGAGAACCCGTGGGAACAGTTTGTCTATCAGCTGAGCGCGGATAAATGGTGCGTGGGAGCCTCGCTGCGCGATTTGCACATGCCGACCGAAACGCGCATTGCCGCCCTGTTCCGCGATAATGTCCTGCTGCACCCTACCGGCAGCACCCGCCTGCGCGAAGGGGATATTCTCTGCGTGATTGGTCGCGAGCGCGACCTGCCCGCACTGGGCAAGCTGTTCAGCCAGTCGCCTCCGGTGGCGCTGGACCAGCGCTTCTTCGGCGATTTTATTCTGGAAGCCAGCGCCAAATTTGCGGATGTGGCGCTGATTTACGGTCTGGATGAAGGTGCTGAAGACGGCGATAACCCGCAAACGCTGGGTGAAATCATCCAGCAGCGGCTTGGCGCTGCGCCGGTCGTGGGCGATCAGGTGGAGTTTGCCGGGATGATCTGGACCGTTGCCGAAAAAGAAGATAACGCGGTGCGGAAAGTCGGTTTGAGGCCGATGGATGAGGAAGTGGAGTAGTTTTTTTGCCGGGTGGCGCTAACGCTTACCCGGCGAAGATAGGTTACACCGTCACAACCGGCACTCTTGGTGCCAGCGCGCACATCAATTCGTACCCCACCGTGCCCGCCGCGGCAGCCACGTCATCAATTTTGATTTCGTTGCCCCACAGTTCGACAGGGGAACCAATGCCCGCCTGCGGGCATGGCGTCAGGTCAACGGCCAGCATATCCATAGATACGGTGCCCACCGTTCCGGTGCGAACCCCATCGACCCACACCGGCGTGCCGGTCGGCGCGATGCGCGGGTAGCCGTCGGCATAACCGCCCGCCACGATGCCAATCCGCTGCTCGCCCTTTGCCCGGTAGCGGCTGCCGTAGCCCACCGTGTCCCCGGCCTTCAGCGTCTGCACGCCAATGATTTCACTGCGCAGGGTCATGACCGGCTTCAGGCCGCTGTTGGCGATATCCTGCCACTGACCAGAGGGAGACGCACCGTACAGAACGATCCCCGGACGCACCCAGTTATAGTGCGCCTCGGGATGCCAAAGCGTGGCCGCCGAGTTCGACAGCGAGCGCGGGCAGTCCAGCCCTTCTGCCGCCTGCTCAATGCGGACCATGGCATCGGCAATACCGTCGGTTTTTTCCGCGTCGGCAAAATGCGCCATCAGCGTCATTTCGCCCACGTTCTTCATGGCGCGCAGCTGCTGCCAGACCGTATGCACCCGCTCAGGCTGAAAGCCCAGGCGGTTCATGCCGCTGTTCACTTTGAGATAGATATCCAGCGGAGCGTGGAGCTTCGCATCCTGGATCGCCTTAATCTGCCAGTTGCTGTGAACGCTGGTGGTCAGCCGGTACTTATCCAGCAGCGGCAGATCGTCCGCATGGAAGAAGCCTTCCAGCAGTAGAATCGGCCCTTTCCAGCCGCGCTCGCGCAGCAGAATGGCCTCTTCCAGATTCAGGAGCGCAAAGCCGTCGGTTGCGCTCAGCGCGCTCCAGATACGGTCGATACCGTGGCCATAGGCATTCGCTTTCACCACCGACCAGACGCGCGCGCCGGGGGCCGCCCGACGAACAATTTGCAGATTATCCTTCAGGGCCTGCAGGTTGAGCTGGGCCAGAACAGGACGGGACATGACAACTCCTTAGCTATGCGCGCCGTGCAGGTGCTGTGGACGCGAAGGCGTAAACCCCGATTGATAGCGCGCGGCGCTTAAATCGTCAAACGGAATTGCCGGCGTGCGACCGGAAATCAGGTCGCTCAGCAGTTGGCCCGATCCGCAAGCCATCGTCCAGCCGAGCGTGCCGTGTCCGGTATTGGTCCACAGGTTTTTGAACGGCGTGCGGCCCACGATCGGCGTGCCGTCCGGGGTCATCGGACGCAGGCCGGTCCAGAACGTCGCCTGCTCAACAAAACCTCCGCGCGGGAAGAGATCGCCCACGACCATCTCCAGCGTTTCACGACGCGGCTGCAGCAATTCGGTGTTGAAGCCAACAATCTCCGCCATGCCGCCTACACGAATACGGTTATCGAAGCGGGTAATGGCGATTTTGTAGGTTTCGTCCAGAATGGTTGACACCGGCGCGCCGCTCTCTTCTTTCACCGGAATGGTCAGCGAGTAGCCCTTCAGCGGATAAACCGGAATGTCGAGAATGCCTTTCAGCATGGCGGTGGAGTAAGAACCAAACGCCATCACGTAGGCATCGGCTTTGATCACCTCGTCGCCGCACTTCACGCCGTAAATTTTTTCGCCTTCCGACAGCAGCTTGTCGACAGAGGTGTTGAAGCGGAACTTCACCCCCGCCTGCTCGCACATCTGCGCCAGACGTTGCGTAAAGAGCTGGCAGTCGCCGGTTTCGTCATTCGGCAGGCGCAGGCCGCCGGTCAGCTTATGCGCCACTTCCGCCAGCGCCGGTTCAACCTGGCCAAGCTGGCTGGCTTCCAGCAGCTGGTACGGTACGCCGGCATCTTCCAGCACGGCGATATCGCGGGTGGCGTTTTCGTACTGTTGCTCGGTGCGGAACAGCTGCAGCGTCCCGCCCTGACGGCCTTCGTACTCAATTCCCGTCGACGCGCGCAGCGCTTTTAGACAGTCGCGACTGTATTCCGCCAGGCGCACCATGCGCCCTTTGTTCTCCATGTAGTGGCGGGTGTCGCAGTTGCGCAGCATCTGCCACATCCACTTCAGCTGGAACTGCGTGCCGTCAAGGCTGATGGCCAGCGGCGCGTGGCGCTGGAACATCCATTTAATCGCTTTCAGCGGAACGCCCGGCGCAGCCCACGGTGCCGCATACCCCGGAGAGATTTGCCCGGCGTTCGCCGCGCTGGTTTCAAGCGCCGGACCGGATTCACGATCGATAACGGTTACGTCATGTCCCGCCTGACTTAAATACCAGGCGCTGGTTACCCCAACGACACCACTTCCCAGTATGACAACACGCATAGCCACTCCATTATGTGCAAAAGAACAATCTTCTAATTACAGATTGATAACCTAGTTGAAAATATTATTCAACATACGACTTTTTTATGGTGACTTACCTCACACATCCCCCAGCATCAGGGGATAGTGCTAATTTGGGATCTCCTGCTGCGCGTTATTTTTAACCAGCATAATATGCTGATACATGCCGTTTTTTTGCCGTATCAAAAACGCGAAATCGCAAAGAAAAAATTTCTGCCCCAGCACGCTTTTTAACACGTTGATCTATGCTTGAAAGGAGGCTCTCCAGACAGAGAGAGCACCCACAACGAGGGCGCGCTAATGGCTACTATTGATTCCCTGAACAAGGACAACACACGTCTGAGCGATGGACCCGACTGGACCTTCGAGCTGCTGGATGTTTACCTCGCCGAAATCGACCGGGTCGCAAAGCTGTATCGTCTGGATACCTATCCCCATCAGATTGAAGTCATTACGTCCGAACAGATGATGGACGCCTACTCCAGCGTCGGGATGCCGATCAACTATCCGCACTGGTCGTTTGGTAAAAAATTTATTGAAACGGAGCGGCTGTATAAGCACGGCCAGCAGGGGCTGGCGTATGAGATTGTGATTAACTCCAATCCGTGTATTGCCTATTTAATGGAAGAGAACACCATTACCATGCAGGCGCTGGTGATGGCGCATGCCTGCTACGGGCATAACTCTTTTTTCAAGAATAACTACCTGTTCCGCAGCTGGACGGACGCCAGCTCCATCGTCGATTACCTGATCTTCGCCCGTAAATACATTACCGACTGCGAAGAGCGCTACGGCGTGGACGAAGTGGAAAAACTGCTCGACTCCTGCCACGCGCTGATGAACTACGGCGTGGATCGCTACAAACGTCCGCAGAAAATCTCCCTGCAGGAGGAGAAAGCCCGGCAGAAAAGCCGCGAAGAGTACCTGCAAAGCCAGGTAAACATGCTGTGGCGTACCCTGCCGAAGCGTGAGGAGGAAAAAACGATCGCCGAAGCGCGTCGCTATCCGTCTGAGCCGCAGGAAAACCTGCTCTATTTTATGGAGAAGAACGCCCCGCTGCTGGAGCCGTGGCAGCGTGAGATCCTGCGCATAGTGCGCAAGGTGAGCCAGTATTTTTACCCGCAAAAGCAGACGCAGGTGATGAACGAAGGCTGGGCGACCTTCTGGCACTACACTATTCTCAACCATCTGTACGACGAGGGAAAAGTGACCGAGCGGTTCATGATGGAATTCCTCCACAGCCATACCAACGTGGTGTTCCAGCCGCCCTACAACAGCCCGTGGTACAGCGGAATAAACCCGTATGCGCTTGGCTTCGCCATGTTCCAGGACATTAAGCGCATCTGCCAGTCGCCGACGGAAGAAGACAAGTACTGGTTCCCGGATATCGCCGGTTCTGACTGGCTGGAAACGCTGCACTTTGCGATGCGCGACTTTAAGGACGAGAGCTTCATCAGCCAGTTTATGTCGCCGAAGATCATGCGTGATTTCCGCTTCTTCACCGTGCTGGACGACGACCGCAACAACTATCTGGAGATCTCCGCAATCCACAACGAAGAGGGGTACCGTGAGATCCGCTCTCGCCTCTCTTCCCAGTACAACCTGAGCAACCTTGAGCCCAATATTCAGGTGTGGAACGTGGATTTGCGCGGTGACCGCTCCCTGACGCTGCGCTATATCCCGCACAACCGCGCGCCGCTGGATAAAGGACGTAAAGAGGTGCTAAAGCACGTGCATCGCCTGTGGGGGTTTGACGTGCAGCTGGAGCAGCAGAATGAAGACGGGAGCGTCGAGCTGCTGGACCGCTGCCCGGCGCGGTTGAATACGCTGTAGTGTCTGTTGTGCCGGGCAAGGCGTAGCCGCCACCCGACGAAAAAAAACCTCTCGTATGAGAGGTTTTTTCTTTTAGCGGGTCTGAATCGCTAAATCACCCGGCAGCGTTTTCTGCATACGGTGCCAGATTTCACCGGAATCGTGACCGTAGCGGCGCACCGTCTCATAAACCTGATCGTGCAGGCCTTCGGTACAGAGCTTGCTCAGCTTATGGTAGAAGCCCAGCGCCAGGCTACGCGCTTCCGGATTGGCAAAGTAGTGGCGGCCAATGCGAGTGTAAAGCCCTTTCATACCGTTGAGGATCAGGCCGTACACCGGGTTGCCGGAGGCAAACGCCAGGCCGCGAAACACGTTGTAATCGAGCGTGGCAAAAGCATCGGCATGATCTTCCACCTCGTTCGCTGTGGCCAGCACCGCAAGGGCATCTTCCGGATGCTGACGGAAAGCGGTACGAATAAAAATCGTCGCGATGTTGGTGCGAACGGAGAGCAGATTATCAATGAGCTGCGGCACGCTTTCATGGTCAAGACGCGCCAGCGTTTCAAGAATGTTTAGCCCGGAGGTTTCCCAGAAGTTGTTCACTTTCGTAGGCTTACCGTGCTGGATCGTCAACCAGCCATCGCGCGCCAGCCGCTGAAGCACTTCACGCAGCGTGGTGCGAGTGACGCCAATCAGTTCAGAGAGTTCGCGTTCAGCCGGAAGAATGGACCCCGCAGGGAAACGATTATTCCAGATGCTTTCAATGATGTACTCTTCCGCGAAACCCGCCGGGCTCTGCGCCTTAATGACCATAGTGAGATTTCCATTACACAGCTTTAGCAAATTGGACTCATCATACCAGAGGCACGCAGTGGCAGGTAGCGCGGCAAAGAGAGAAAAGAGGGATCGCCGTTTCATTTTTGTGAAATTTACAATGCCGCCTTAGCCGCCTCCGGGCCGCGATTTTTGCGTATACTGATGTTTTGTCTTACTTGACGGGAAGGACGTCTGTTGTGGAAATTTCTTTTGGGCGCGCGCTATGGCGCAATTTTTTAGGTCAGTCTCCTGACTGGTATAAACTGATACTGCTGGTTTTCCTGGTCGTTAATCCCATCGTTTTTATTGTGAATCCCTTTATCGCCGGCTGGCTGCTGGTGGCGGAGTTTATCTTCACCCTGGCCATGGCGCTAAAATGTTATCCCCTGCTGCCGGGCGGATTGCTGGCGTTTGAGGCCGTCGTCATCGGTATGACCAGCGCCGGGCATGTCAAAGCAGAGCTGGCGTCAAATCTCGAAGTGCTTTTGCTGCTTATGTTTATGGTGGCGGGCATCTACTTTATGAAACAGCTGCTGCTGTTCATCTTCACGCGCCTGCTGCTCAGCATTCCGTCAAAAATGTTCCTCTCGCTGGCGTTTTGCCTTGCCGCCGCCTTCCTGTCGGCCTTCCTGGATGCGCTGACGGTCGTTGCGGTAGTGATCAGCGTCGCGGTTGGGTTTTACGGTATTTATCACCGCGTGGCTTCCTCTCGCCCTAATGAGGACCTGCAGGATGACAGCCACGTCGAGGCGCATAATCGTGACGTGCTGGAACAATTCCGCGCGTTTCTGCGCAGCCTGATGATGCATGCCGGCGTGGGTACCGCCCTGGGCGGCGTGATGACCATGGTGGGCGAGCCGCAAAACCTGATCATTGCCAAAGCGGCGGGCTGGCACTTCGGTGAGTTCTTCCTGAGAATGGCGCCGGTGAGCGTACCGGTGCTGATCTGCGGGCTGGCGACCTGTCTGCTGGTGGAGAAGTTTCGCCTCTTCGGCTACGGGGCGCAGCTCCCGGAGCCGGTACGTCAGGAACTGCATAAATTCGATCTGCAGAGCCGAAGCCAGCGGACGCGCCAGGAGACGCTACGACTGATTGCTCAGGGGATCATCGGCGTCTGGCTTATCGCAGCGCTGGCGTTCCATCTTGCAGAAGTGGGGCTGATTGGGCTGTCAGTCATCATTCTCGCCACCACCTTTACCGGCGTGACGGACGAACATGCCATCGGCAAGGCGTTTACCGAAGCCCTGCCGTTTACCGCCCTGCTGGCGGTGTTCTTTGCCGTCGTGGCGGTGATTATCGACCAGCACCTGTTCGCGCCGATTATTGCCTTTGTATTACAGGCATCACCGGATGCTCAGCTCTCGCTGTTTTACCTGTTTAACGGCCTGCTCTCGTCGATCTCAGATAACGTCTTTGTCGGGACGGTCTACATCAACGAGGCCAAAGCGGCCATGGAGCAAGGCGTTATCAGCGCCGGACAGTTTGAGCTGCTGGCCGTGGCGATCAATACCGGCACCAACCTGCCGTCGGTAGCGACGCCAAATGGCCAGGCCGCCTTCCTGTTTCTGCTGACCTCCGCCCTCGCGCCGCTCATACGTCTTTCTTATGGCAGGATGGTGTGGATGGCGCTGCCCTATACGCTGGTGCTCACGATCGTCGGATTGCTTTGCGTCAAAATTACCCTCATTCCCTGTACGCAATGGCTGGTACAAGCGGGTATACTTGCGGCGCAGTAAACTATGCATCTCGGGCAGTTCGCTGCCCGTTTGCCTTTTCGCACGATAAACATCCAATTACGTTTTATTTCGCCAGGTACAGGTGGCGCGAAAAACGAATTCGTTTACACTGCGCTTTCTAAGCATGTTCCAGGGAAATGATTATGTTGAGATTTTTAAACCAGTGCTCCCGCGGTCGCGGAGCGTGGTTGTTAATGGCCCTGACCGCCTTTGCGCTGGAAATGGTCGCGCTGTGGTTCCAGCACGTAATGGGTCTTAAACCTTGCGTGCTGTGTATTTATGAACGCTGCGCGCTGTTCGGCATTATGGGGGCAGGCCTGGTGGGTGCAATCGCCCCTAAATCGCCGCTTCGCTATGCCGCTATTGCCATCTGGATTTACAGCGCCTGGAAAGGGATTGAACTCTCCTGGCAGCACACCATGATGCAATTGCATCCTTCACCGTTTATGACCTGTGATTTTGCCGCCCGCTTCCCGAGCTGGCTGCCGCTGGACAAATGGCTGCCGCAGGTGTTTGTCGCATCCGGTGACTGCTCCGTTCGTCAGTGGGAATTCCTGACGCTGGAGATGCCGCAGTGGCTGGTGGGCATTTTTGCCGCCTACTTCGTCGTGGCGCTGCTGGTGCTGATTGCCCAGCCTTTCAAACCGAAGAAACGCGATTTGTTCGGAAGGTAAACGCAAAACGGCAACCAAGGTTGCCGTTTTTAGCGTTTGCGCCCTCTCCCGTGGTAGAGGTTGGGATGAGGGCATCAGGCCGCACAAGCACAATAAAAAACCCACCTCGGCGGTTTTTTTAATCTCAACGGGTCGGGTGGTTCATGATGTGGTCTTCCCAGTCACGCACCTCGGACTCTTTCACCGCGATGTGGCGCACAGAGATACGTTCGCCGTGCATCGCCGCTTTTGACCCGGTCAGCAGCGGGTGCCAGTTCGGTAAATCTTTGCCTTCCGCCAGCAGGCGATACGCACAGGTATGCGGCAGCCATTCAAACGTCGGCAGATTATCCCGGGTTAACTTGATGCAGTCAGGCTCAAATTCAAACCGACGCTCATAGTTGCGGCACTGGCAGGTTTTAATGTTTAACTGCTTGCAGGCAACGTTGGTGAAGTAGATTTCATCCGTATCTTCATCCATCAGCTTGTGCAGGCAGCACTGCCCGCAGCCGTCGCACAATGATTCCCATTCCGCGTCAGTCATGTCGTCGAGAGTTTTGCTTTGCCAGAAAGGGATGTCGTTCATCAGGATGTCCACACGTCAAAAGAAAGCGCACCTTATAACGAGTCTGGCACGTTGTTGCAAGTTTTGCCGCCCTCTTCAGGCGGCAAGATGGGGTTACAGCACGCGGGTTTTCAGCGACAGGCCGTTAAAACCGACCTCAAGCTCGTCACCGCTGAGTAGCGGACCAACGCCTTCTGGGGTTCCGGTCAGGATCACATCGCCTGGTTTAAGGGTAAAGAAGCGGCTCATGTAGGCGATCAGCGGCACAATCTTGTGGATCATGTCCGCGGTGGTGCCCTGCTGGCGGATCTCGCCGTTAACCTTCAGGCTGAGCGGCGTGTCCTGCGGATCGCCGGTAAATTCGCTTACCGGCACAAACGCCGAGATCGGGCAGGAATTATCAAACCCTTTGGCTTTTTCCCACGGCTGCCCGGCTTTCTTCATTTTGCTCTGAACGTCACGCAGGGTCAGATCCAGCGCCACGCCGTATCCGGCAATCGCTTTCTGAACATGTTCTTCTGAGGCCTGGCGCAGCGTCGCGCCGATCAGCACGGCAAGTTCCACTTCGTGATGCACTGAACCCAGCCCCTGCGGCAGCGCCAGCGGCTGGCGGATATCGCAAAGCGCCGTTTCAGGCTTAATAAACAGGACCGGCTCTTCTGGCGTCGCGCTGCCCATCTCCTGAATATGTTTTGCATAGTTGCTGCCTACGCAAACCACTTTGCTGACGGGATAATCCAGTAATGCACCTTGCCAGTTATGATGTTGATACATGGTCGACCCCTAAACGGTTGATGTGTTGTGCCCAAAAGCAGTTGAGACTATTTTTTGCCGTTCGCCTCAAGATGCTGTTTTAATAAATTCTCGGGTGGCGGTGGAAGCTGTAAATAATAGCCCTGCTCGGCTAAGGCCGTTTTCACTTTATCCAGATCGGCATTAATCAGTTTCTTACGACCATCAAGCGGCAGCAGCATCGCCAGCTGTGGTCGGCCAAAGTTCTTCATTAATTCTTCAGGCACGCGTGAAAAATCGTCTTTCTTTTCGACATAAAGATAGGTCTGGTCACGGCTTGTACTTCTGTAGATCACACAAAACATGTTTTTACTCTGAATTAATGGGTGGTTGCTTGCCTCAATATACTCCTGACTATAACATGCCTGATACTCTTCGGAATATCGCAGCGAGTGGTTGCGGTTAATAGCAAATTGAGTAAGGCCAGGATGTCAAACACGCCCATCGAGCTTAAAGGCAGTAGCTTCACCTTATCAGTGGTACATTTGCATGATGCAAAACCCGAGGTTATTCGTCAGGCGTTAGAAGACAAAATCGCCCAGGCTCCCGCCTTTCTAAAGCACGCCCCTGTTGTTATCAACGTCAGCGGTCTTGAGGCTCCGGTTAACTGGAAGCTTCTCCAGCAGGCCGTCTCCTCGACCGGACTGCGTATCGTGGGCATCAGCGGCTGCAAAGATACTGAGCTGAAAGCGGAAATTGAGCGTGCGGGGCTGCCCCTTCTGAATGAGGGCAAAGAAAAAGCCTCGCGTGCGGCACCCGTTGCCGTGCAAACGCCCCCTCCTGCGGTTCAAAACGTTACTACCGTCACAAAAACGCGAATGATTGATGTGCCGGTTCGTTCCGGTCAGCGCATTTATGCACCAAACTGTGATCTGATTGTTACAAGCCACGTCAGCGCTGGCGCTGAGCTGATTGCAGATGGCAATATTCACGTATACGGTATGATGCGTGGACGTGCGCTCGCCGGTGCAAGTGGCGATCGAGATGCGCAAATATTTTGTACTCACCTGACGGCGGAACTGGTGTCCATCGCAGGTGAATATTGGCTGAGCGACAAGATCCCAGCCGAATTTTATGGCAAAGCGGCTCGCCTGCTTCTGGCAGACGACGCGTTGACCGTTCAACCGTTGAATTGATCCCTTTTTAACAAGGAATTTCTATGGCACGCATTATTGTTGTTACTTCGGGTAAAGGAGGCGTTGGCAAGACCACCTCCAGCGCGGCCATCGCTACTGGTTTGGCCCAGAAGGGAAAGAAAACCATCGTTATCGACTTCGATATCGGTCTGCGTAACCTCGACCTCATCATGGGATGTGAGCGTCGCGTCGTGTATGACTTCGTGAACGTCATTCAGGGCGATGCCACGCTGAACCAGGCGATGATCAAAGACAAGCGCACCGAGAACCTCTACATTCTCCCGGCTTCTCAGACGCGTGACAAAGACGCCCTGACCCGCGAAGGTGTGGAAAAGGTGCTCGACGATCTGAAAAAAATGGATTTCGACTTCATTGTCTGCGACTCCCCTGCGGGCATCGAAACCGGTGCCCTGATGGCGCTCTACTTCGCTGATGAAGCGATCATTACTACCAACCCTGAAGTTTCATCCGTGCGTGACTCAGACCGCATTCTGGGGATCCTCGCCTCTAAATCCCGTCGTGCGGAAAATGGCGAAGACCCGATTAAAGAACACCTGCTGCTCACTCGCTACAACCCGGGCCGCGTGAACAAAGGTGACATGCTGAGCATGGAAGACGTGCTGGAGATCCTGCGCATTAAGCTGGTGGGCGTTATCCCGGAAGATCAGTCCGTGTTACGCGCCTCTAACCAGGGCGAGCCAGTGATCCTTGATACATTGGCAGATGCAGGTAAAGCTTACGCCGATACCGTTGACCGTCTGCTGGGAGAAGAACGTCCTTTCCGCTTCATTGAAGAAGAGAAGAAAGGTTTCCTCAAACGCCTGTTCGGAGGATAAGTTATGGCATTACTGGACTTTTTTCTCTCGCGGAAAAAGAACACCGCCAACATCGCAAAAGAACGTCTGCAAATTATCGTTGCGGAGCGTCGTCGTAGCGACGCCGAGCCTCACTACCTGCCGCAGCTGCGCAAGGACATCCTGGAAGTGATCTGTAAGTACGTGCAGATTGACCCGGAGATGGTCACGGTGCAGCTGGAACAAAAAGACGGGGATATTTCGATTCTGGAGCTGAACGTTACGCTCCCGGAAGCGGAAGAGTCGCGTCCGTAGGTTTGTGTTTTCATCGCCCCGGTAAGCGCAGCGCCACCGGGGAAATATGCCGGGTATATCGCCCGGCATATTTTTTTATCGCGGATAACCGTCCAGCAGCGTATTCAGGCGATCGGCCATCAATTCCCCGCGCCAGCCCGCCATCATCTCCGGCACGCCACTCTGCGGCTTCAGCTTCCAGTGCCAGTTCAGCAGCTGGTTAATCTGACGACGTGAGGCGAGCAGTTCCGCGCTCAGTTTGCTTTCGGTTGCAACAGCCTGCACCAGCGCTTTGATATCCTTAAACGCTTTGCGATAGCCCGGCATGTCCATCAGGTTCAGCAGCGGTTCCGGCAGCGCATCTTCCGGCAGCTCCTGCGCTTTGGCGACCAGCGCCAGCAGGGTTTTACCGTGGAAGCGGATCTCGCTGCCCGACAACCCAATGCTGTCAAGCTCGCCCAGGCTGCCTGGCATATAGCGCGCCACCGCCCAGAGATGTTCTTCGCGGACGACGAAGTTAACGGCCAGATCGCGCTCGCGCGCTTTACGCAAGCGCCAGTCTGCCAGCAGCTGCAGGCATGCCAGCTGACGCGTGCGCAGCTGCCAGGCGTTGGTGATATCGCGCCAGGCCTCTTTCGGGTCAACCACTTCCTGACGACGCTGCTGGGTCATACGGCACTCGTCCAGCGCTGCAGCGAGCCAGCCGGAGGCTTCCGCCTCTTTCATCAGCTGTCCGGCAATCGGCAGCAGGTAAAACACGTCTGCCGCCGCATACTCCAGCTGACGCTCGGTAAGCGGACGCGCCAGCCAGTCTGTACGGGATTCGCTTTTATCCAGCGTCAGGCCCGTATACTCCTCCACCATGGCAGCAAAGCCCCATGAGAGCGGACGATTGCTGAATGCCGCGAGGATCTGCGTGTCAATCAGCGGCTGGGGCATGATGCCAAAGGTGTTCAGAAAGACTTCCAGATCTTCACTGCCTGCGTGCAGGTATTTCGTCACGGCGGTATCAAGCAGCAGGTCACGCATCGGCGTCCAGTCGGTAATGCCGAGAGGGTCAATCAGCGAGACGTGTTTACCGTCGTACATCTGAATCAAACCCAGCTGCGGATAATAGGTCCGGGTACGGACAAACTCGGTATCCAGGGCAATGGCAGGAAAGTCGCGCGTTACTTCGCACAGCGAAGCCAGCTCGTCGTTGGTCGTGATCATCTGGTAATTCAAAACGGGTTCTCTTTTGTTTGCGCCCATAAAAAACGCCGGCTTAACCGGCGTCTGGGCGATTAGCGTGAAGCTCAGGCCTTATTGTCTACTTTGCCACGGGCTTCGTCACGTAATTCTCGTCGTAATATCTTTCCGACGTTGGATTTCGGCAGCTCATCGCGGAATTCCACCAGCTTCGGCACTTTATAGCCCGTCAGCTGACGACGGCAGAACGTTACCAGCGCCTCCTCCGTCAGGGAAGGATCTTTCTTGACCACAAATATCTTCACCGCTTCACCGCTGCTGCCGGAAGGGACGCCGACCGCCGCCACTTCGAGCACGCCGCTGTGCTGCATAACCACGTCTTCGATCTCATTCGGATAGACGTTGAAGCCGGAGACCAGAATCATATCTTTCTTGCGATCGACGATGCGAAGGAAGCCTTCTTCATCCATTACCGCAATATCACCGGTGTGCAGCCAGCCGTCTTTGATGATTTCGTCGGTCGCGTCGGGACGCTGCCAGTAGCCCAGCATCACCTGCGGACCTCTGACGCACAGCTCACCCGGCTCACCCGGCGCGACTTCGTTATCGTTATCATCGACGAGTTTCGCCTCCGTGGAAGGAACCGGCAGGCCAATGCTTCCACTGTGATAGTCGATGTCATGCGGGTTGACGCTGACCAGCGGCGCGCATTCCGTCAGCCCATAGCCCTCCAGCAGATACTGGCCGGTGAGCTTCACCCAGCGCTCGGCCACCGCCTGCTGAACCGGCATGCCGCCGCCCGCAGAGAGATGCAGCGTGGAGAAATCCAGCTGCTGGAACTCTTTGTTGTTAAGCAGCGCGTTAAACAGGGTATTAACCCCGGTCATGGCGGTGAAGGGATACTTCGCCAGCTCTTTCACCAGGCCCGGGATATCGCGCGGGTTGGTGATGAGGATGTTCTGACCACCCAGTTCAATAAACAGCAGGCAGTTCATGGTCAGCGCAAAGATGTGATACAGCGGAAGCGCGGTGATCACCACCTCTTTGCCCGGATGCAGCAGCGGCCCGTAGGTGGCGTTCACCTGTTCAAGGTTTGCCAGCATATTGCGGTGGGTAAGCATGGCCCCTTTGGCGACGCCGGTAGTCCCGCCGGTGTATTGCAGAAACGCAAGATCTTCCGCGACCACTTCGGGTTTCACATACTGCATACGGTAGCCCGCATGCAGCGCGCGGCGGAAGGAGATGGCGTCCGGCAGGTGGTATTTTGGCACCAGGCGCTTGACGTATTTGACGACAAAGTTAACCAGCGTGCCTTTGGCGGTAGAGAGCTGATCCCCCATGCGCGTCAGGATGACGTGTTTAACCTGGGTTTTGTCGACCACTTTTTCCAGCGTATGGGCGAAGTTGGACACAATGACAATCGCGGCCGCACCGCTGTCGTTCAACTGATGCTCCAGCTCGCGCGGGGTGTACAGCGGATTGACGTTGACGACAATCATCCCGGCTCGCAGGATACCGAACAACGCCACCGGGTATTGCAGCAGGTTTGGCATCATCAGCGCGACGCGGTCCCCTTTTTGCAGCCCTAGCCCTTCCTGCAGATACGCCGCAAACGCGCGGCTACGCTCCTCAAGCTTACGGAACGTCATCACCTCGCCCATATTCACGAATGCGGGCTGGTCCGCGTAGCGCCTTACCGAGTGCTCAAATAATTCCACCAGGGATTGATAACGGTCAGGATTGATCTCAGCAGGAACATCTGCGGGATAACGGTTAAGCCAAACCTTCTTCAATGCATCACCTCTGAAATGAGTGTTCGTCGTCATCACAACCCCGATAATAAACAGTTTGTTAACATTATATTAACTCAGCGTACCAGTTTATTAATTGTTCAGATTTAAGGTTGCGAAGCGCGTCACTCTTTTTTTTCGTTTTATCCGTAAAAAAACAGAGACAGCGGCTGAGCCGCTGTCTCTTTTCTAACAATAACAGTAATTTACTCAGTAACGATCGTCTGAACCTGTGCTGGTCCCGGGTTATACCAACCCCAGCCCGGGTAGCCGTAACGATAAGGATGTGGACCCCACATCCACGGATCCATCGGCTGAGGCGGCATGACTACCTGCTGTGCCAGCCGCCAGCGTTTATACCCGTTGACCTGCATGGTCATAAATTTATACGGCGTACTGCCGATTTTGCCCTGCACCGCGCCGGTAATCGGCCCGACGACGGTCACCAGCTGTCCGCGAAAATCGACCGGATCGAGGAAACCACTGACGTCCGCGTAGATACGCCCGCGAGAGGCCTCGCCCAGTACAGGCCGCGCGCCGCTGTCCAGCGGAACGGTGGCGATCTCGAGACGGGTTTTCCCCTGCTGGTTTTGTACGTCGATGACCTTACCGCCAAAGCGCGCTTCCTGACCGACGTACAGCTCAGGGGCATTCATCACCCGAACCAGATCCTGCTGTGGCGTCGGGCTGCTGCCCTTAATCGCATCAGGAACGGAAACGCATCCGCTCAGTGCTATGGCTACTGCGCCTGCCATAATAAGGCGTACTACTTTAGTCTGAACCGCCATGATGCGACTCCTTTTTCTCAGTTCCTGTTACTGAGATTCACTCGCGGCCCGGAAGTTTCTTCCACGCGACGGTGTTTCGCAAATAAACCGGCTCCGCCTGTTCAACGGCCACGGTTTTTCCTGCCGCGAGCAGCTGGCAGGCAATAGGAAGCATATCTTCCGCAGCCGGCAGCAGCATGTTGCCGTCTACCAGCGTCAAACCGGTGTCGTTTGCCATGTCTGGCCACGCCGGCCAGCCGGTGCCGACGGTTGCCCACTCGCCGGAGAGCTGTTGCAGCCGCTCAGTGACCGCTTCCGGCTTAAGCACGGCTTCCGTCTCTTCACCGTGCCACACGCCCTGCTCGTCGCGGGTGTATTCGGCCCAGTAAACTTCGCCCATGCGGGCATCAATCGCGGCCAGAACGCGCGTTGCCCCGGTCATGCGCCATGCGCCCTGCGCCATGGTGGCGAGGGTTGAGACGCCGATCATCGGCAGTTCGGCGCCCAGCGCCAGCCCCTGCGCAATGCCGATCCCGATACGTACGCCCGTAAAGCTGCCGGGGCCGCGGCCAAAGGCCAGCGCATCGAGGTCGGTTAAGGAGGTGTTGCCCTGGGTTAAAATGGCTTTTACCAGGGGCAGAATGCGTTGGGTGTGTTCCCGGGGGCACTCTTCGAAATGAGCAGAAACAGCACCGTCGTTCAACAGAGCGACAGAGCAAGCCTCTGTCGCGGTATCAATAGCCAGAATTCGCATCAGTCGTCGCGCTCTCGCAAGGGTCAGTCACAAAATGGCGCGCATCTTAGCACACTCCGGGGTAAATTACTCCGCCGTTGGGTTTGCCAGGAAGCGCACCGCGCGTTTTATGTCCCGCGTCCGCGGCGCGGGCGGCAGGCTTGCGAGGAAAGTCGCCCCGTAAGGACGCATCACCAGCCGGTTATCGCAAATGACCAGCACTCCGCGATCGGTGACGTCGCGGATTAATCGCCCTACCCCCTGCTTGAGGGTTATCACCGCGTCCGGGAGCTGTACCTCGTCAAACGGATCGCCCCCGCGCAGACGGCAGTCTTCCATGCGCGCCTTCAGCAGCGGATCGTCCGGAGAGGTAAACGGCAGCTTATCAATGATCACCAGCGAGAGCGTATCCCCCCGCACATCGACCCCTTCCCAGAAGCTGTTGGTTGCTACCAGCAGGGCATTGCCGGCGCTGACAAACTGCTGTAACAGCTGGCCTTTGCTGGTTTCACCCTGCAGGAGCACCGGCAGCGTCATGGTGGCGCGGAACTGCTCGGCGAGGTCACGCATCATGGCGTGAGAGGTGCAGAGCATAAAGCAGCGGCCGTTGTTGGCCTCGATCATCGGTTTTAACATCGCGGCCAGATGGCGAGCGGCACCCGGCTGGTTTGGCAGCGGCAGATTACGAGGCACGCAGAGCAGCGCCTGTTTTTCGTAATCGAACGGGCTGGGCAGAAGCAGGGATTCCGCATCCTCAATGCCAAGACGTTCCGTGAAGTGATGCAGATCGTCATTCACCGACAGGGTTGCCGAGGTGAAGATCCAGCTTCCCGGTTTTTGCGCCATCACCTCTTTAAATTTATCCGCCACCGTCAGCGGCGTGAGCGCCAGCGTGAAGTGCCGGGAGGTGCACTCATACCAGTAGCTGAACCCCGGCTGGTTAATCTCTTTCAGCCGTTTGAGCCGCCCGCGATAGAGCGTGGCGCGTTCGAAGGCCGCATCCAGCAGCGCGGAGCGGCCAAGCGACAGTTTTGCCACGTCGTAGCAGAGTTCGAGGGCATCATCGAGCAGCAGCAGCGCGCGCTGGATGTTTTTGTCCGCCAGCAGCTCGCGCAGGTTACCGCGATAGCCCGGCTCGCCGAGCTGCAAGCGGAAATCCTGCGCGCTCTGCGCCAGACGGTCGGCGCACTTCTGCAGCTGCTGGGTATCTTTGAGTTCGGTCCGGTAGGCAATGGTGAAATCTTTCGCCAGATCCTGAAGCTGGCGGCTGGAAAGCGACTGGCCGAAATACTGGCTGGCGATGTCCGGAAGCTGGTGGGCTTCGTCGAAGATCATCACGTCCGCCTCCGGGATCAGCTCGCCGAAACCGCTGTCTTTGACCACCATATCCGCGAGAAAAAGGTGATGGTTTACCACCACCACGTCGGCGTCCATGGCAGTTTTGCGGGCTTTCACCACAAAGCAGTCTTTATACAGCGGGCAGTCGCTGCCGAGGCAGTTATCGTTGGTGCTGGTCACCAGCGGCCAGGCCGGGGAATCTTCCGGCACGCTCGCGCAGGTGCTGATATCGCCCTCTTCGGTCTGGTTCGCCCAGGCGCGAAGGATAATAACGTCGCTAAGGGTTTGCACCGGCAGGTCGCCGCCCGCCAGCGCCTGCTGCTCAAGACGTTCCAGGCAGAGATAGTTGGAGCGCCCCTTCAGCAGGGCCAGACGCCCCTTGTATTTCAGCGCTTTCGCCACCGTGGGCAAATCGCGGCTGTAGAGCTGATCCTGCAGCGCCTTCGATCCGGTGGAAATAATCACCTTCTTCTTCGCGCGCAGCGCCGGTGCAAGGTAAGCATACGTTTTACCCGTGCCGGTTCCGGCTTCGACCACCAGCGGCTGAGCCTTATCGATGGCGCGTGCAACGGCGTGCGCCATCTGGCGCTGAGGCTCACGGGGTTTAAAGCCGGGGATAGCCTGCGCTAATTGACCTTCAGGGGAAAAATCGTCTGCCACGGTGTTCTCTCACTGTATTTTTGCACAGGGGATTATGTCAGCCCATCCTCTCCTGTGCCACCCCAAATAGTGACGACGCGAGAACAATATGGCAGTCTTGCCGCCTGACGACGAAAAATAACGAGGAAACGTTTATGACAATTGTGCGCATTGATGCCGAAGCCCGCTGGTCTGATGTAGTGATCCATAACCAGACGCTCTATTACACCGGCGTACCGGCTAACCTGGACGCGGATGCGTTCGAGCAGATGGCTAACACCCTGGCGCAGATTGATGCGGTGCTGGAAAAACAGGGCAGCGACAAATCCCGCATTCTGGATGCGACGATTTTCCTGGCAAACAAAGAGGATTTCGCGGCGATGAACAAAGCCTGGGATGCATGGGTAGTGGCGGGTCACGCGCCTGTACGCTGTACCGTACAGGCCACGCTGATGAAACCGGAATATAAGGTAGAGATTAAGATTATCGCGGCGGTGTAAGCCCGATTACTCTTCTGGATCTTCATCTTCATCTTCGAAACGCGCTACGATCCGCTCGCCGGAATGACTGGCGCGAATCTCCTCGGCGACAACGGTAATCGCCTGTCCGCTGCTCATCCCCTGGGACATCAGTTCCTGAATTCGCTCAACCGCTTTCTGCTGCTGTTCATGGCTCAGAGAAGGTAAACCTGCAAACATCGTCAACTCCTGCTAAATTATTCGCGCTAATTATTTCACGCTGCCCGGTAGTATGCCACACATGAACATGCGCTTCCCCACTGTTATGACCTTGCCCTGGCGTGCAGACGCCGCTGAATTCTGGTTTGCCCGCCTGAGCCATCTGCCGTTTGCGATGCTGCTGCATTCCGGCCATGCGGACCATCCCTACAGCCGCTTCGACATTCTGGTGGCCGATCCGCTGAAGACGCTGACAACCGATGATCTGTCACTGGCGGACGATCCGCTGCTGCAGCTGCAGCAGGCCATTAACGCGCTAGGCTTATCTGCCGCGCCGAATCCGGATCTCCCTTTTCAGGGGGGCGCGCTGGGCCTGTTTGGTTACGATTTGGGTCGCCGTTTCGAAACGCTGCCGGAGCATGCGCAGGCTGATATTTCCCTGCCAGACATGGCCGTGGGGCTGTATGACTGGGCGTTAATTGTCGATCACCTGAAAAAAACGGTTTCCCTGCTGAGCCATCATGACGTACAGGCGCGTCGGGCCTGGCTGGAGGCGCGACGGCCTGCACCGGCACAGACGGTTACGTTGACCTCTGGCTGGCGCTCAAATATGAGCGCAGCGGAGTATGCCGAAAAATTCGCCCGCGTTCAGGCGTATCTGCAAAGCGGTGATTGCTATCAGGTTAACCTCGCCCAGCGTTTCCAGGCAACGTATCAGGGAGACGAGTGGCAGGCATTTACCCGCCTTAACGCCAGCAATAAGGCACCGTTCAGCGCATTTGTCCGTCTGGAACAGGGGGCCATACTCAGCCTGTCACCCGAGCGCTTTATTCATCTGGCCGAGGGCACGATTCAAACCCGTCCGATTAAAGGCACGTTACCGCGTCTTGCGGATCCCGACGCCGATCGCAAGCAGGCAGAAAAGCTTGCCGCCTCGCCGAAAGACCGCGCCGAGAACCTGATGATTGTCGACCTGATGCGTAACGATATTGGCCGCGTCGCTGAACCGGGCAGCGTGCGCGTGCCAGAACTTTTTGTCGTCGAGCCTTTCCCGGCGGTGCATCATCTGGTCAGCACCATTACCGCGCGGCTGCCTGATTCGCGCACCGCCTGCGATCTGCTCCGCGCCGCGTTTCCGGGGGGCTCCATCACCGGCGCGCCGAAGGTACGAGCGATGGAGATCATTGATGAGCTGGAGCCGCACCGCCGCAACGCCTGGTGCGGCAGCATCGGCTATATCAGCCTGTGCGGCACCATGGATACCAGCATTACCATTCGCACGCTGACGGCCTGCGACGGAAACCTTTACTGTTCGGCCGGGGGCGGCATTGTTGCCGACAGCCGGGTCGAAGCGGAATATCAGGAAACCTTTGATAAAGTTAACCGTATCCTGAAACAACTGGAGTAATCACGGGTGGAAAAAGAGAACCTGACGCTGGACGACTTTTTATCTCGTTTTCAGCTATTACGACCGCAGGTTAACCGCGAGGCGCTCAATCAGAGACAGGCGGCCGTGCTGATCCCGGTAGTGCGTCGCGCGCAGCCGGGCCTGCTGCTCACCCAGCGTTCTCCCCATTTACGTAAGCACGCGGGTCAGGTCGCCTTTCCGGGTGGCGCGGTAGACAGCTCCGACGCCTCGCTGATTGCCGCCGCGCTGCGCGAAGCGCAGGAAGAGGTTGCCATTCCACCGGAAGCGGTTGAGGTCATCGGCGTGCTGCCGCCCGTCGACAGCGTTACCGGTTTTCAGGTCACGCCGGTGGTGGGCATTATCCCGCCGGGCCTGCAGTATCACGCCAGCGTCGATGAAGTCTCTGCGGTGTTTGAAATGCCGCTTGATGAAGCCCTTCGACTGAGTCGTTACCACCCGCTGGATATTCAGCGTCGTGGGCATGACCATCGGGTCTGGTTATCCTGGTATCAGCATTATTTTGTCTGGGGCATGACGGCGGGCATCATTCGTGAACTGGCGCTGCAAATCGGCCTGAAACCTTGACTATACTTTACATTCCATCCTTTTTCGCAGGTTTGCGATCCGCGTCGCGCTATTAGCAAAACCCATCGTTAACCATTAGTTTAATTCATGTGAATAGTTAAGCCGAGGTCGGTGTTCCCTCTTACACTATGCGCAGTTATAACATCGTTACTGGAACCCCGGTAACCCTGTCAGGAGTGTGAAAGTGATTAGTATATTCGACATGTTCAAAGTGGGAATTGGCCCTTCGTCTTCCCATACTGTTGGCCCGATGAAGGCCGGTAAACAGTTCGTCGATGATCTGGTCGAAAAAGGATTACTGGAAAGCGTTACCCGTGTCGCCGTGGATGTTTACGGCTCGCTGTCATTAACGGGTAAAGGCCACCACACCGATATCGCCATTATTATGGGTCTGGCAGGCAATATGCCGGATACCGTTGATATTGATGCCATCCCGGCATTCATCCGCGACGTGGAAGCACGTGGCCGCCTGCTGCTGGCAAACGGCCAGCAGGAAGTCGATTTCCCGCAGGATGACGGCATGCGTTTCCGTAGCGACAACCTGCCGCTGCATGAAAACGGCATGACCATTCACGCTTACAGCGGTGAAAAAGAGATTTACAGCAAAACGTACTACTCCATCGGCGGTGGCTTCATCGTGGATGAAGAGCATTTTGGCAAAGACAGCGTCGGCGACGTCAGCGTACCGTACCCGTTCAAATCGGCTACCGAAATGCTTGGCTACTGCAAAGAGACCGGTCTTTCACTGTCCGGCATGGTGATGCAGAACGAACTGGCCCTGCACAGCAAAAAGGAGATTGAAGACTATTTTGCGAACGTCTGGCAAACCATGCGCGCCTGTATCGACCGCGGGATGAACACCGAAGGCGTTCTGCCGGGCCCACTGCGCGTGCCGCGTCGTGCCTCTGCCCTGCGCCGTATGCTGGTGACCACGGACAAGTTCTCCAACGACCCGATGAACGTGGTTGACTGGGTAAACATGTTTGCCCTGGCGGTTAACGAAGAGAACGCCGCCGGAGGCCGCGTCGTGACGGCGCCAACCAACGGTGCGTGCGGTATCGTTCCGGCAGTGCTGGCCTACTACGATCACTTTATTGAGCCCGTGACGCCGGACATCTATATCCGCTATTTCCTGGCGGCAGGTGCCATTGGTGCGCTGTACAAAATGAACGCCTCCATCTCCGGTGCGGAAGTGGGCTGTCAGGGTGAAGTGGGCGTTGCCTGCTCCATGGCGGCAGCGGGTCTGGCAGAGCTGCTGGGCGCAAGCCCTGAGCAGGTCTGCGTGGCGGCGGAAATCGGTATGGAACATAACCTCGGTCTGACCTGTGACCCGGTCGCGGGCCAGGTTCAGGTGCCGTGCATCGAGCGTAACGCGATTGCCTCCGTGAAAGCGATCAACGCCTCACGTATGGCGATGCGCCGCACCAGCGAACCTCGCGTATCGCTGGATAAGGTGATTGAAACCATGTACGAAACCGGCAAGGACATGAACGCGAAATACCGCGAGACGTCCCGCGGTGGCCTGGCCATTAAGGTGCAGTGCGACTAATACTGCCTTTCGCCCATCTGCAACGGATGGGCGAATTTCCCTTTTCTTTCTCGTCTCCTTCAGCTTTCCCCACTACACTTTTACTGTTGCGTCCGGCTTTTGTGGCTGGTGGCTTATCAGGCGACCGTTCATGCAAACTGCACAAACGATCATTAAAAACTATCGCCGAAAACGCGTTATCGTCTGTGTCACGGTTGCGTTCCTCACGCTCATCCTGACGTTAGGCATTCGCTTTATTTCACAGCGCAATGTTAACCAACAGCGGATCCTCGATTTTACCAGCCACACCGTCCGCGCCCTTGATAACATACTGCTTTCTCTGGAGAACCGCCGCAGCGTGCTGCAGCCTCTGGTGGGGCAGCCCTGCCTGCAGGCGCACCTGGCGCTGCGAAAGCAGGCCGCCATTTTGCAGACGGTACGCTCCATCGCCCTGATTAACGAGGGTATCCTGTATTGCTCAAGTATTTTCGGGAGCCGCAACGTGCCCGTTCGCGACTTCCTGAAGGAATTACCCGCCAGCACGGCAAAGCTGATTTTATCGAGCGATCAGTGGCTGCTTAAGGGTAGCCCGATATTGATCCAGTGGTATCCCGTCTCTCAGGACGGTGAAGCAGGCATTATCGAGATCATCAATATCGACCTGATCGCAAAAATGATCCTGGAGCCCCAGCGCCCGCTCATCAATGACGTGGCGCTGACCGTAGGCGATCGCTTTCTGCGCTATGGACAACGCGTCAGCGACAGCCTGACGTTTGATGAGGAGGGCTCTCTTTTCCAGCAATCGTCAACCCGAAATCCTTTTACCATTACGGTCAGCGGACCAGGCCCTGGAGAATTAGCCTTAAAAAGCCTGCCAGCCCAGCTGCCTCTCGGGCTGATGCTCAGCCTGCTGCTTGGCTATCTCGCCTGGCTGGCAACGGCAAACCGGATGAGCTTTACGCGGGAGATCGATATGGGCATTGCGGCGCGGGAATTCGAGCTTTTCTGCCAGCCGCTGGTGAATGCCCGTACCCAGGCGTGCACCGGCGTAGAGATCCTGCTGCGCTGGAATAACCCCCGTCAGGGTTGGATCACCCCGGAGGTGTTTATCCCTCTGGCAGAAGAACATAACCAGATTGTCCCCCTGACCCGCTATGTCATCGCCGAAACGGTGCGCCAGATAGGCTACTTCCCCGCCAGCGCTAGTTTTCACATCGGTATTAACGTCGCCGCCAGCCATTTCCGTCGCGCGGCGTTGATACAGGACCTGAACCGCCTCTGGTTCAGCGCTAGTCCGCGCCAGCAGCTGGTGATTGAACTCACGGAACGAGATGCGCTGCTGGATGCGGATTATCGCATCGTGCGCGAACTGCATCGCAAAGGGGTGAAGCTCGCCATCGACGATTTTGGTACCGGGAACAGCTCCCTCTCCTGGCTTGAAAAGCTGCACCCGGACGTGCTGAAAATCGACCAGTCGTTTACCACCGCCATCGGTACCGACGCCGTGAACTCGACGGTGACGGATATGATTATTGCGCTGGGACAGCGGCTGAATATTGAACTGGTGGCTGAAGGGGTCGAGACGGAGGAGCAGGCGCGCTATTTGCGCCGCCATGGCGTACCTGTTCTGCAGGGGTTTTTCTATGCGCGGCCCATGCCGCTACGGGATTTTCCGAAGTGGCTGGCGGGAAGCGCGTCCCCGCCAGCGCATCATAACGGGCACATCGTGCCCTTAATGCCGCTGCGCTAAGCCGGCTTACTCATCTTCGTCGTGGGCTGATTGTTCTTTAACAATGCGAACCATATCAACGCGATAGTCGTTGGCTTCAACGATCGTAATGTGCAGCGGCGCCAGCTCGATCACATCGCCGACGCGCGGGATCTGGCCGTTAACGGCGATAACCAGACCGGCAACGGTCGCGATGTCTTCTTCATCGTTAATCACGTTTTCCAGCCCCAGCGTGTGCGAGAGCGCGTGCAGGTCGGTGGTACCTTTAACCAGCCAGCCTTCACCGTCTGCAACGATCTCTGGCGTTTCGTCGGCATCCGGGAATTCACCGGCAATCGCTTCAAGCACGTCCAGCGGCGTCACCAGCCCCTGCACCACGCCAAACTCGTTGGTGACGATAACAAAGCTACCGCGCGCGCGGCGCAGCACCCCGAGCAGGTTGATCGGATCCAGCGTTTCCGGCACGACAATCGCAGGCGACGCCGCAGCAACGGCTTCCACGTTGACGCCCTCTTCCAGGGCCACCAGCATCTCTTTCGCCCGCACGACGCCTATGATCTCATCCAGCTCTCCGCGACACACCGGGAACAGGCTGTGCGGAGAAGAGAGCAGCTGCTGGCGAATTTCATCGACGCTCAGGTTTGCATCGACCCAGCTGATTTCCCCGCGCGGCGTCATGATGCCGCGCAGCGAACGGGAGGCCAGGGAGAGCACGCCGTTGATCATGTAGCGCTCTTGTTCCACAAACGCCCCTTCCGGGACCGGAACCGGGTTATGGTTTTCGGAATCAGACTGAACGTTCACCTGACGACGACCGCCCATCAGGCGCAGAATCGCGTCTGCAGTACGGGCACGCAGCGGCTGATTCGACTGCTGCTTAATAAAGTTACGGCGCGCAATCTGGTTGAACAGCTCGATCAGAATCGAGAAGCCAATCGCGGCGTACAGGTAGCCTTTCGGAATATGGAAGCCAAAACCTTCCGCCACCAGGCTCAGACCAATCATCAGCAGGAAGCTCAGACACAGCACGACCACCGTTGGATGCTGGTTGACGAAGCGCGTCAGCGGCTTCGAGGCCAGCAGCATGACCGCCATCGCAATGACGACAGCCGCCATCATTACCGGCAGATGATTCACCATGCCGACCGCCGTGATCACCGCATCCAGCGAAAAGACCGCATCAAGCACCACAATCTGCAGCACCACCACCCAGAAGCTGGCATAGCCTTTACCGTGCCCATCATCGTGCTGACGGTTTTCCAGCCGCTCGTGTAGCTCTGTCGTCGCTTTGAAAAGCAGGAATATCCCCCCGATCAGCATGATTAAATCACGCCCGGAGAAGGTGTAATCCATGACGGAGAACAGCGGTTTGGTCAGCGTGACCATCCAGGAGATGACGGAGAGCAGCCCCAGTCGCATAACCAGCGCCAGCGAGAGACCAATCAGACGCGCTTTATCACGCTGTTTTGGCGGCAGTTTGTCCGCAAGAATGGCGATAAACACCAGGTTATCAATGCCGAGAACAATCTCCAGCACCACCAGCGTGAGCAATCCCACCCAGATTGACGGGTCCATTAAGAATTCCATGACAAGCTCCTGCTAAAGGAATGACGAAACGGTGCCCCACTCAACGTGGGCAAAACAGAGGTAGATAAAGTCGATACGTGGCGAGGATCGCCGGTGAATAAGGCGCGAAATGGCCTGGCAGATGACTGACGTCGGTGACGGTCCATATAGTGGGCTGTAGCCCTATACTCCTGAACAATTAAACGGAGGCTAAACATATCAGAGACAATGTGTTTTTAGCAAAGATTTACGTTCCTTTGCAAAGTTCTGTAACACAGCGGCTTTACGCTACGGATAAATCTGTAACGCGTGGCTAAATTACGGATCTTCATCACATAAATTATTTTTTCACTATCTAAAATAATTCGCGGAAGTCTTAGTTTTTTTGAACTCTAACCCTTAACTGAATCGATTCGGTTCGCCAATACGATTCTCAGTACGACTGCCTGGCAGACGTATTAATGATAATAAAAGGAGGTAGCAAGTGACCATTGCTATTGTCATAGGCACACATGGTTGGGCTGCTGAGCAGCTACTCAAAACGGCAGAGATGCTGTTGGGCGAGCAGGAAAACGTCGGCTGGATCGATTTCGTTCCCGGTGAAAACGCCGAGACGCTGATAGAGAAGTACAACGCTCAACTCGCGAAGCTGGATACCAGCAAAGGCGTGCTGTTTCTCGTTGATACATGGGGCGGCAGCCCGTTCAATGCCGCCAGCCGCATTGTCGTCGATAAAGAGCATTATGAAGTTGTCGCCGGGGTTAATATTCCCATGCTGGTGGAAACCTTCATGGCGCGCGACGACAATCCGGCGTTCGATGAGCTGGTGGCGCTGGCCGTTGAAACCGGTCGCGAAGGGGTAAAAGCCCTGAAGGCGCAGCCGGTTGAAAAACCTGCCCCTGCGCCTGCAGCGGCACCAAAAGCGGCAGCACCGGCAAAACCGATGGGTCCGAACGATTACATGGTCATCGGCCTGGCGCGTATTGATGACCGCTTAATTCACGGCCAGGTCGCCACGCGCTGGACCAAAGAGACCAACGTTCGACGCATTATCGTGGTCAGCGACGAAGTTGCCGCCGATACCGTTCGTAAAACCCTTCTGACTCAGGTTGCTCCTCCTGGCGTTACCGCGCACGTGGTGGACGTCGCCAAGATGATCCGCGTTTACAACAACCCGAAATACGCGGGTGAACGCGTGATGCTCCTGTTCACTAACCCGACAGACGTTGAGCGCATTGTTGAAGGCGGCGTGAAAATCACCTCCGTGAACATTGGTGGTATGGCCTTCCGTCAGGGCAAAACGCAGGTCAACAACGCCATTTCAGTCGATGCGAAAGATATCGAAGCATTCAACAAGCTGAATGCACGCGGTATTGAGCTGGAAGCCCGTAAGGTTTCCACGGACCAGAAACTGAAAATGATGGATTTGATCGGCAAAGTTGGGAAATAAGCCCGCGCCGGTTCTCATATAAAGTTTATGTAATAGGAGAAGTGCAATGGAGATTACCACTCTTCAGATTGTGCTGGTGTTCGTCGTCGCATGTATTGCGGGTATGGAATCCGTACTTGATGAATTTCAGTTCCACCGCCCTCTGGTGGCCTGTACGCTGATTGGGGCCGTTCTGGGTGACATGAAAACCGGTATCATCATCGGTGGTACCCTGGAAATGATCGCCCTGGGCTGGATGAACATCGGCGCGGCGGTTGCGCCCGATGCCGCTCTGGCCTCTATCATTTCGACCGTTCTGGTTATTGCCGGCCACCAGAGTATTGGTGCCGGTATCGCCCTGGCGATCCCGCTGGCTGCAGCAGGCCAGGTTCTGACCATCATCGTTCGTACTATCACCGTTGCCTTCCAGCACGCGGCGGATAAGGCGGCCGAAAACGGCAACCTCACGGCACTGTCGTGGATCCACGTTTCATCCCTGTTCCTGCAGGCGATGCGTATCGCAATCCCGGCTGTTATCGTGGCGATCTCTGTTGGTACCAGTGAAGTGCAGAGCATGCTGAACGCCATTCCAGAAGTGGTCACCGGCGGTCTGAACATCGCGGGCGGTATGATCGTGGTCGTCGGTTATGCGATGGTCATCAACATGATGCGCGCAGGCTACCTGATGCCGTTCTTCTACCTCGGCTTCGTGACCGCTGCCTTCACTAACTTCAACCTGGTAGCACTGGGCGTGATTGGTGCGGTGATGGCGATTCTCTACATCCAGCTCAGCCCGAAATATAACCGCGTCGCGGGTGCCCCAGCGCAGGCTGCTGGTAACAACGATCTCGATAACGAACTGGACTAACAGGTGAGCGAAATGGTTGATATGACAAAAACTACCACCGAGAAAAAACTCACTCCGGGTGATATTCGTGGCGTGTTCATCCGTTCTAACCTGTTTCAGGGTTCATGGAACTTCGAACGTATGCAGGCGCTGGGCTTCTGCTTCTCCATGGTACCGGCAATCAAACGCCTGTACCCGGAAAACAATGAAGCGCGCCGTCAGGCGATCAAGCGTCACCTGGAATTCTTTAACACCCATCCTTACGTAGCGGCTCCGGTTCTGGGCGTAACGCTGGCGATGGAAGAACAGCGTGCGAACGGCGCAGAGATTGACGATGGTGCCATCAACGGTATCAAAGTCGGCCTGATGGGTCCGCTGGCCGGTGTCGGTGACCCTATCTTCTGGGGTACCGTGCGTCCGGTCTTCGCGGCGCTGGGTGCCGGTATCGCGATGAGCGGCAGCCTGCTTGGCCCGCTGCTGTTCTTCATCCTGTTCAACGCCGTGCGCCTGCTGACCCGTTACTACGGTGTGGCCTACGGTTACCGTAAAGGGGTGGACATCGTTAAGGACATGGGCGGCGGCTTCCTGCAGAAACTGACTGAGGGGGCGTCAATCCTCGGCCTGTTTGTCATGGGGGCGCTGGTTAACAAGTGGACGCACGTGAACATCCCGCTGGTGGTATCGACCATCACCGGTCAGGATGGCCAGACGCGCGTCACCACCGTGCAGACGATTCTGGACCAGCTGATGCCTGGCCTGGTACCGCTGCTGTTGACCTTTGCCTGCATGTGGCTGCTGCGTAAGAAAGTCAACCCGCTGTGGATTATCGTTGGCTTCTTCGTCATCGGTATCGCGGGCTACGCTGTCGGCCTGCTGGGTCTGTAAGTTTCAATGCTATAGACCGGGGGCTTGCCCCCGGTTTTTTTATCTGGAGGATGAATGACTGTCACGGACATCGTACTGGTTTTATTTATTGCTGCCCTTCTGGCTTACGCGATCTATGACGAATTCATCATGCCCCGCCGTCACGGCGAGACGCTGCTCTCCCTTCCCCTTCTGCGACGCGGGCGCGTGGATGCGTTTATCTTCGCGGGTCTCATCGTTATTCTTATTTACAATAACGTCACCAGTCATGGTGCAATATTAACCACATGGTTATTATGTGCGCTGGCATTAATGGCGGTTTATCTGTTCTGGATCCGCACGCCGAAAATCATTTTTAAATCCCGCGGATTTTTCTTCGCCAATGTGTGGATAGAATATAACCGTATTAAAGAGATGAATTTATCCGAAGACGGTGTGCTGGTGATGCAATTAGAACAACGCCGCTTGCTTATTCGGGTGAAGAATATCGACGACCTGGAAAAGATCTACAAGTTACTCGTTAAAACTCAATGAGTTAAATATATAGCAATGGCTATATTCTGTGTTTATCTTGCGCAAGAAATATAGCCAAAGCTATATCCCTTTCGTTAATTTATTCTCTATTTGTTAACGATACTCTCACGCTTAAAGACAAATGAAAATCGTTATCACCAAGCATTTTAAATAATGCCTCTTCGTTGTTGTTTTATATTCTCAAAATATGTTAAGGTTGCGCCCGTCGTTGGGGAGTAGCCGATTTCCTGTTCTCAGGAAATGTACGTGTCAACATACTCGTTGAAAAACGTGGCGCGTACGGTTCGCTGACAGCACATCTTGTGTGCGGCGCGATCAGGCGAGACCATAGATACATCAACTGCTGTTTACTGGGGGCAGTGATGTGTCATATGGATATCCCCGGTCTGGACGCTGTTATGAATATCTCCGCTACGATCCTCCTCGCTTTTGGCATGTCCATGGACGCATTTGCTGCTTCCATCGGAAAAGGCGCCACGCTCCACAAACCTAAGTTCTCAGAAGCCCTGCGTACCGGCCTCATTTTTGGTGCTATCGAAACGCTTACGCCGCTTATCGGCTGGGGATTTGGCATGCTCGCCAGCCAGTTCGTACTGGAGTGGAACCACTGGATTGCCTTCGTACTGCTGGTGTTTCTCGGTAGCCGAATGGTGATTGAAGGTTTCCGCGGCGGTGATGATGAAGACGAGGAGCCGCAGCACCGCCACGGATTCTGGCTGCTGGTCACCACGGCGATTGCCACCAGCCTTGATGCGATGGCCGTCGGTGTCGGTCTGGCATTCCTGCAGGTCAATATTATCGCCACCGCGCTGGCCATCGGCTGCGCAACGCTGATTATGTCCACGCTGGGCATGATGGTCGGACGGTTTATCGGCCCGCTGCTGGGTAAACGCGCCGAGATCCTGGGGGGAATTGTGCTGATTGGCATTGGCGCCCAGATCCTCTGGGCACATTTCGCCGGTTAATCTTCGCGCTGCCAGACGTGGATACTGAAATCCGTCTGGCAGTTAAATGTAGAGTGTGTAGCTAGCGCTTCCCATACTTCTGGTTTCGCCCGCCATGCGAACGGCGTCATCTGCAGCAGCGCGGTGGCCTCTTCGCCTTTCAGCGTCATTTCATACGCCACGGTTTGCTCCTGCTTAAGGGTAAAACCGGACAGCTGTTCAGAGTGAGGGGCATGCAGTCGCACTTCGTCGTAGATCAGCCCTTTCAGCTCCATCAGATGACGCGGACCCGGCGTTACGGTGACTACCCATCCGCCCGGTTTCACCACGCGAGCCAGCTCTTCCGCCTTGCAGGGTGCGTAAATGCGGATAACCGCATCCATGCTGGCATCGTCAAACGGCAGCCGGTGGCTGGATGCCACGCAGAACGTCACGTCAGCGTAACGCTTTGCCGCCGCGCGAATGGCCACTTTCGACACGTCCAGACCGAATGTCAACGCGCCCTTCTCACGGGCGATCCCGGCAAACCGTGCTGTGTAGTACCCTTCCCCGCAGCCGATATCGAGCATGGCGGTGGCTGAACCCGGCAGAATGTCATTCAGCAACTGCGCGACGGTCTCCCGCAGCGGAAAATAGTGCCCGGCATCCAGAAACGCGCGACGCGCCTGCATCATCTCTGCACTGTCGCCTGGATCGCGGGAGCGCTTATGCTGCACGGGCAGAAGATTCACGTAGCCTTCTTTTGCCACATCAAACTGATGCCCCTGCGGACAGGTATAGCTTTTATCTGAGTGCGTCAGGGGGGCGTGGCAAAGAGGACAGCTGAAGGACATGGTGACTCCGGAGCATAATCAAAGGGCGAAGTGTACCGCTATTCGCCCTGGTTATAAACGCCCGGTTAACGCATAACGATAAGGTGATCGGAGCCCGCCGGTAACCCGTCAGGTTTCACATTCTCCAGACGCAGCACGTTTCCCATAATCTCGCTGAAGACAGGCGCGGAGACGGCCCCGCCGTAGTAGGCCCCATTTTGCGGATCGTTAATCACCACCACCAGAGCGAAGCGTGGATCGCTGGCGGGCGCAACGCCGGCCGTATAGGCGACGTATTTATCGACGTACTTCCCGCTGTCGTCAATTTTCTTCGCCGTACCGGTTTTCACCGCCACCCGGTAATCACGAACGGCGGCCTTAACGCCCCCGCCGCCGGGCAGCGCAACGCTCTCCATCATGTGCTCCACCTCGTGCGCAATCTCTTCCGGCATGACGCGGCGCCCGATAACGGGTGGATCGATACGCGTAATCGAGAGAGGTCGCTCAAGCCCGAAGCCGCCAATCGTGGCGTAGACGTGCGCCAGCTGGAGCGGCGTCACCATCAGCCCGTAGCCGAAGGCAAAGGTCGCACGATCGAGCTGGCTCCAGTATTTACGATTTGGCAACAGCCCCGCGCTCTCGCCCGTTAAGCCAAGCCCCGTATTCGTGCCAAACCCAAAGTTTCGATAGGTATCAATAAGATGCTGGACAGGCATTGCCAGGGACAGGCGGGACACGCCGGTGTCGCTCGATTTTTGCAGGATCCCGGTCATCGTCAGTTCAGGATAATAGCCCACGTCGCGGATACGATGCCCGTCAAGGGTATACGGGTGAGTGTCAATCACGCTGTCCGGCTGGACCAGCCCCTGCTGCAGGGCCGTCATCAGCACCAGCGGCTTGACCGTCGAACCGGGTTCGAACGTATCGCTGATGGCGCGATTACGAAAATCGTTTATCGTCGCGCCTTCCCGATTATTGGGGTTGAAATCCGGATAGCTCGCCATGGCGAGTATTTCCCCGGTTGGGATATTAATTAATACCGATGCCCCAGACTCGGCCTTGTTCCAGACCACGGCGTTATCGAGCGCATCTTCGGTGATGGTTTGCAGCCGCTCGTCAATACTTAAGTGGATGTTATGCGCCGGTGCAGGCGCCACTTCCGTCAGGTTTTCAACCACGCGACCGTAGCGGTCTTCCCTTACCTGCCGCACGCCCGGCTTACCGGTCAGCTGAGCGTTAAAGCTTTTTTCCACGCCTTCAATGCCCTGCCCGTCAATATTGGTGAAGCCAATCAGGTTCGCTGCCACATGGCCAGCAGGATAAAAACGGCGGGATTCATCGCGTAAATTAATGCCGGGCAGATTCAGCTTATCGATCCACTTCGCCTGTGCGGGATCGACCTGACGGGCAAGATAAATAAAACGCCCCTGCGGGTTGGCGTTGATTCGTGCCGAGAGTGTGCCCAGGGAGAGATGCAGCGCGTTTGCCAGCGCCTGCCAGCGTTCGTCAATGCCAACGCCCCCTTTTGCCAGCACCGTTTTAGGATCGGCCCAGACGGCCCGGACGGGCACACTCACCGCCAGGGGGCGACCTTCGCGATCCATTATCATGCCGCGCGGCGCATCAATCGCCAACTGGCGGAGGGAGCGCATATCTTCCTGCTTCACCAGATTGTCAGGCTTGATGATTTGCAGCCAGGCAACGCGGCCCAGCAAAAAAGCCAGACTACAAAAAATAGCTAAACAGAGCAGCACAAAACGCGCCGGCGTGAAATTTCCAGCGGTCGTTATCAATTTCTTCTTCACCTGAACCCCAGGACTGTTAAACAACGCCCTGATTTAACGGGAAAATATGGGTTTAAGGTGGCAAAACAGTGCTACTAACCTCGCAGCTTTGCAACAAGTTACTAACAAGACCGCGAATGGTAATATTTTGAAAGATAAAGGACATAAAAAAGCCCCGCGTTATGCGAGGCTTTATGTCTGAGATTGAAGTGCCAGGCGCTTCAGTCAGCAGCGGTTCGATCAGATAGCAGTTACGTTAACTGCAGCTGGGCCTTTCTGGCCGTCCTGAATTTCGAACTCAACGTTCTGGCCTTCAGCCAGAGTTTTGAAGCCGTTACCCTGGATTGCAGAGAAGTGTACGAACACGTCTTTGCTGCCGTCAGCAGGAGTAATGAAACCAAAACCTTTAGACTCGTTGAACCACTTAACTTGACCTTTAATCTTTGCCATTTTGCAAAATTCCTTAGAGTGTTTTCTTAGCCCGCAGGCATTAACTGAGATAAAACTGAGACATTACTGCATGAGGCACTAATATAAGGTTCGGCAGAGAAGCGGTATTCAACGACAACGTGTTTACTCAGGACTTCTTTACTGAAAATGCCACACATAAACAGAACTGTACCTCGTTTGACCCAAAACGTGTTATCACACACTATGTTTAATATGGCAAGCCATTTTTAAACATGTCTCGATCCGCCGCACAAATTCGAACAGTGCCTGTCAGGTTTTGCACAATTATGCGCATCACTTACAGACAGCTCTGCTGCGTAACAAAGACCCAGCGTTGCTTTCACAAGCGCTGTAATCTAAGACTTTTTTAACATAGCTCAATCATTACGAAGCGTCCAGCAACCGGGAAAAGAAATCTTACGTCCTGATTGGGTTAGAACAATTTGTGAAAACTTATGCTTAAATCATTGTAACGCGACCAAATTGTTTCAGAGAAAAAACACTGTTAATAACCCGCCGCGAACTGTATTAAAATGCACCAACTAATAAACAGTGTTATGCACCAAAATAATGAAATTTTTATGACTCTGCATCAAAAGAAGGCAAGCAAAACGTTTCGATAAAAATAAAACATTCCTTCACGGGTTTACAAACAGAATATATGCACTACTTTATCGCTTCGTTTATAAGGATAAATATTCACCAACTTTCAGTATCCTGAAAGAATGATTAACTGGTGCTAAATTATCTAGCGCTTCAGTTAACTCTCGCACAGGTTCATCGAGGGCTTCATCTGCCAGTTCAAACACGCCCCAGTGAATGGGAAACGCCAGAGGACAGCCCAGCTGCTGCCACAATGCCACCGCAGATTGCGGATCCATATGATGGACAGCCATGAACCATCGAGGGGCATAGGCACCAATCGGTAACGCGGCAGCATCGATATGGCCCAGGCGTTCTGGTATCAACAGCAGTTCAGGCGAATACCCCGTATCTCCGCTGAACCAGAAACGATGATGTCGACCTTCCATAACCCAGCCACACCATAATGAGCGATTGCGGTTCCATGGCGTGCGCATACTCCAGTGCTGTGCCGGTACGGCAGTCAGCGTCATCCCCTGCCAGGTGAAGCTCTGCCACCAGTCGAGCTCAACCACGCGTTTAGCCCCCCGGCGGCGAAACCAGTCGGCCAGGCCCAGCGGAACAAAAACACTGACGTCGGGAAAGCGTTTGAGAATACGGCGAATGGTCGCATCATCAAGATGATCGTAATGATTATGGGAGATGACGACCGCATCAAGCTGATTGAGTTGATCGACTGACAGCGCGGGAGGCGTTTTGCGCTGGGGTCCCAGGAAAGGCAGCGGAGAAGCGCGCCGTGAAAACACCGGATCGGTAAGGATGATATTGCCGTCCAGCTGCATCATCACGCTCGCGTGTCCCAGCCACCACACCCCATCTTCATGAGGTTGTGTAAGCTCAACCGGTTGCCACCACTGTTGGATAAAGTCTTCATAACCCAGCGCGGGTGGCTTCGGTAAACCGGCTTCTTTACGCGCTTTACGCCAACGGTCAAGGTCGCCGGGTTGATGTCCGACAGGATCGGTATTACGAAAACCGTTCGGGGTGTGATGTTTCAGGGAGGGGTCATACCAGGGATTTTTCCAGACCACAGCCACCTCCCGGACAAAAAGATTAACGCTCAGCCACCAGGCGGATAAAGTCGTCTTCGTCTTTGTTATCTTCAGCGACCGCGTCTTTCGGCGCGTCTTTCTCTTCCGGTTCGTTAGCCTCACACAGACGGCGCAGCAGCGCATTCTGACGTTTTTGCTGATCGAGCAGCGCTTCCAGTAGTTCAATCTGCTCGTTAGTACGGGAGCTGGCGCGGTTCACAAAAAACCAAATGACCAGGCCCACAAGCAGAACAACCAAAGAAATCATCAGGGATGCCATATTCAGCAGCCCTGAATTCAGTAACTCACCCATTTCACCACCTCAATAAAAACGTCTATTTTACCACTGGCGCGAAGGAAGGAAATCACCTTGAGAAAAAATGCGTATTACCACGGAATAAACTTATTAATTGCGCAAACGCCGCTAAAAAACTGTACATCCTGATCGCACATCACATTGATCGTCTGCGTCCATAACACCACGCATGCTATCAGCACGATAATCAGAATTACCCAGCGTATTTTTTTCACTCCAGACTCCGTCTAAAAACCTGATGTAACAAGGTTATCATGCTTATCTTAAACAGGGACTAACTGTACCGCCATCGCGCTTTTTTCAGAATCCTGCACTTGTTTCATGGTGTAAACCGTTTACGCTAGCATTATGATAACAACGACAAAAGAGGTTAATGATGCGCTTCATCATTCGAACAATTATTGCTCTGGCCATCGTCTGGATTGGCCTTCTGCTCACGGGTTACGGTGTGCTAGTGGGAAGCACCGAAAACGCAGCCGGGTTAGGGATTCAGTGTAAATATTTAACGGCACAGGGCGTCAGCACTGCGCAATATCTGCATACTGACAGCGGGATCGTTGGCTTGACCAACTGTCCGGTCCTGCGTAAGACATCCGTCGTGATTGATAATGGCTAATCGGCCGGTGATATGGCTGATATAAAAAACGCCGCAAGAGATGCGGCGTTTTTTTATGCGAGCAGAGATTAAAACGGGTAGTCGTGATAGCCCATTTGTTCAGAAATCTTTCGTGCGGCAGTGTGCAGAATAGCCACATATTCATGCAGGCGCTCTTCGGAGAAGCGTAAGGTTGGGAAGGAGATACTCAAGCCTGCGATCACCACCCCAAAGCGGTCAAACACCGGAACGCCGATGCAGCGCAGCCCCTCTTCCTGCTCTTCGTTATCTTCGCCATACCCCTGCTCGCGTACGCGATCGAGCACCGTTAACAGCGTGTCCGTGCTGGTAATGGTTCGTGAAGTACTTTGCTTGTATTCCACGCCTTCGAGGATCTGCTTCACTTCCTCACGATCGCGCCACGCCAGCAGAACCTTACCAATCGCGGTGCTGTACAGCGGGTTGCGACGACCAATGCGCGAGTACATGCGCAGATTGTACATGGAGTCGATTTTATGGATGTACACAATGCTGTCTTCATCCAGCGCACCGAGATGGATTGTCTCTTTGGTCAAGCGAGAGATTTCACGCATCTGAATATCAGCGCTGCGGATCAGGTCAACATTTTGTAGCGCACGGGCACCCAGCTCAAACAGCTTCAGCGTCAGAGAGTATTTTTCAGATTCGCCTTCCTGGGCTACGTAGCCCAGCGACTTCATGGTTTGCAAAAAGCGATATACGGTGCTTTTAGACATCATGACGCGCTGCGACAACTCTGTAATACCTATTTCACGCTCTTCCCCCAGCGCCTGTAAGATGCCAAACACCTTCAGCACGGAAGAAACAGAATCTGGCTGTTTATCCAAATCCGCAATAGCCATTTACCACCTCATAGAGAGTGTTTTATAAAAATCAGAACCGGTTTTTATTATAAGTTCCCGTCATGTCACCTGCAATCAATCCGCGTTTACTTCGTTACAAATCTGCGACATATCGCGGCTGTAACAATGCTAAAATAGTTATCCTGAGAATAATTTCACACTGAGCTTTTTTAATCCTAATGGAAAAAACCCTTTCCGATGGCCTGCCATTACCCCAGCGGTACGGCGCTATAGCGACCATCATTATCGGTATCTCAATGGCCGTCCTTGACGGCGCAATCGCGAACGTTGCCCTGCCAACCATCGCCAGCGACCTGCACGCCTCTCCCGCCAGTTCGATATGGATCGTCAACGCCTATCAGATTGCGATTGTGGTTTCCCTGCTCTCGTTCTCTTTCCTGGGCGATATGTTCGGTTACCGTCGGGTGTATCAGTGCGGTCTGGTGGTTTTCACCTTCACGTCGTTGTTATGCGCCCTTTCAGATTCACTGCATACCCTGACGCTTGCCCGCATTGCGCAGGGGTTTGGCGGCGCGGCGCTCATGAGCGTAAACACGGCGTTGATCCGCTTAATTTATCCGCAGCGTCATCTGGGGCGCGGCATGGGAATAAACTCGTTTATTGTCGCCGTCTCTTCCGCCGCCGGGCCAACCATTGCGGCGGCGATCCTTTCCGTTGCGTCATGGCAATGGCTGTTCGCCATTAACGTGCCTCTTGGTATCGTCGCTATATTCTTTGCCCTGCGCTTTCTACCCGCTAACGGCCCTAAAAGCACCATGCCGCGCTTCGATGTGGCGAGTGCGGTGATGAATGCCCTGACCTTTGGCCTGCTGATTACGGCGCTGAGCGGCTTTGCGCAGGGACAGTCTCCGATGCTTACCGGCGCGGAGCTCATCGCCCTGCTGGCGATCGGCTTCTTCTTTGTTCGCCGTCAACTCACTCTCCCCGTGCCTTTACTGCCAGTCGATCTGCTGCGTATTCCCCTCTTTTCCCTCTCCATTTGCACGTCCGTCTGCTCGTTTTGCGCCCAGATGCTGGCCCTGGTTTCTCTGCCCTTCTTTCTGCAGAGCGTGGTCGGCCGTTCAGAAGTGGAAACCGGCCTGCTGTTAACCCCCTGGCCGCTGGCGACAATGGTGATGGCGCCGCTGGCAGGTTACTTAATTGAACGCGTCCATGCCGGTTTATTGGGAGCGTTGGGGCTGGCGGTGATGGCGACAGGCCTTTTCGCGCTTGCTCTGCTACCGTCATCGCCAACGGATCTGGACATCATCTGGCGCATGATCCTGTGCGGCGCGGGGTTTGGCCTGTTCCAGTCCCCTAACAACCACACCATTATCACCTCCGCCCCGCGCCATCGCAGCGGAGGTGCCAGCGGCATGCTGGGGACCGCACGCCTTCTGGGACAAAGCAGCGGCGCAGCGCTGGTCGCCCTGATGTTTAACCTTGCCGGGCAAAACGGCAACCATGTTGCGCTTCTCACCGCAGGTGCCCTTGCTTCCCTCGCGGCGGTCATCAGCGGCCTGCGGGTGACCCAGCCCAGGGTTCAGGCATAAAAAAAGCCGGGCGGAGTATTCTCCTGCCCGGCTTATTAGGGTTCTTAGCGTTACTTCAGGTATTCCCCACTGCGCAGCGCTTCGATACGTTTATCCAGCGGTGGGTGAGACATAAACAGCTCGCTCAGCGATTTGGATTTACCGTTAATGCAGAAGGCCATCATGCTGTTCGCTTCCTGCGGCTCGTAGCTGGTTTTCAGACGCTGCAGGGCGGCAATCATCTTCTCACGACCAACCAGCTTCGCCGAGCCGGCATCCGCGTGGAATTCACGGTGGCGGGAGAACCACATGGTGATGATGCTGGCCAGAATACCGAATACCAGCTCCAGAACCATCGACACGGCAAAGTAAATCAGCGGGTTGCCGTTGCTCTCTTCGCCTTCGTCACGGTTGCCACCCATAAAACCTGCCGCGATCTGCGCCAGAATACGGGAGATGAAGATCACGAAGGTGTTCACCACGCCCTGAATCAGGGTCATGGTCACCATGTCACCGTTTGCGATATGGCTGATTTCGTGGGCAATAACCGCTTCGGCCTCGTCACGGCTCATGTTTTGCAGCAAACCTGTGCTGACGGCAACCAGTGACGCATCGCGACGGGCGCCCGTGGCGAAAGCGTTGATGTCCGGTGCATGATAAATCGCTACCTGCGGCATGGCGATCCCGGCCTGGCGGGATTGCTGAGCCACCGTATTCATCAGCCACTGTTCCATGTCGTTACGCGGTTGTTCAATAACCTCACCACCCACCGATTTCAGTGCCATCCACTTCGACATCAGCAGGGAGATGAACGAGCCACCAAAACCAAACAGCAGCGCCATAATCAACAGACCCTGAACGCTGCTCGACTGAATTCCTGTCAGGCTTAGCACGAGCCCGAAAACCACCATAACCGCCAGGTTGGTGAGCAGGAAGAGCGCGATTCGCATCATAATTTTCTTTTTACCTCAGTTTAACAAAACGCACTATGCGATTACCCACATCGTATGGGTATTGCGGCTATTTTCAAGCATCCGGCGGGCGTAAGTCACCAGAAAGACACAACTTTACACAATTGGAAATCTGGCTGACGGAAGGATGCAGAACAAAAAGAAACAGGCACAATTTCTTGTGCCTGTTGGGAGGTTATTTTGCCGGAGCGGGCTGTACGGCAGGTTTCTCTTTTTCCTGATTCGCCAGGTCGAGAGCGATATGCACCGTCTCGTCCAGATACGGATCCGGCTCCTGGTAATCTTTTGGCAGATCGTCCAGTTTCTTAAGCAGAGGCTTACCTTCGCGCTTGAAGCGATCGTTGATACGCGCCAGGCGGGTTGCATCGTCTTCGTTGTTCTCTTTCTCACGCTGAGCGTAGTTAAGAGAAACGATATTCCGCTTATCTTTCAGGGCATTGAATCGTGCAATGTCCTTCATGATGTACTGGAACTCCGGATCTTTCGCGATACGGTCGTTATGCGCTTTCAGCAGTTCAGGGCCAAATTGCGTCATATCACCCGCTTTCACGTAGGTCGCGGCATTGATGCTGTCCCACGGCAAGGCGTTATCTTCAAACTTCTCGCCGGTTTCGGTCTCTTCCGTGCCTGTCGGCATCATGATGTCCGGCGTTACACCCTTACGCTGCGTACTCCCGCCGTTCACGCGGTAGAATTTCTGAATGGTGTACTGAACCGAGCCCAGCGCAGGCCATTCCGGACGCAGCATCTGATCGTAAATACGATTCAGAGAGCGATACTGCTGAACGGTACCTTTCCCGAAGGTTGGCTCACCGACGATCAGCGCGCGACCATAGTCCTGCATTGCAGCGGCAAAGATTTCAGACGCGGAAGCACTGAAGCGGTCAACCAGGACCACCAGCGGGCCTTTGTAGTAGACCACACCGTCGTTGTCGGCATCTTCACGCACTTTACCGTTGTTATCGCGCACCTGAACCACAGGACCAGATGGAATGAACAGACCGGAGAGTGAAACCGCTTCCGTCAGCGCCCCGCCGCCGTTACTGCGCAGGTCGATGATAATGCTGCTGACGTTCTGCTTTTCAAGCTTCTGCAGCTGAACCTTCACATCGTCAGTCAGCCCCACGTAGAAGCCAGGAATATCCAGAACACCCACCTTCTCTTTACCCACGGTTTTCACCGACATTTTCACCGCGCGGTCTTCCAGACGGATACGCTCGCGGGTCAGGGTAACGATACGGGTTTTGGTGCCTTTACCGGCAGGCAGAATTTCCAGACGAACCTTGCTGCCTTTCGGACCTTTGATCAGCGCAACCACGTCATCGAGACGCCAGCCGATCACGTCGACCATGTTCTGGCCTGTTTGTCCTACACCCACAATTCGATCGCCTACGCTAATCGCTTTGCTTTTGGATGCCGGGCCACCCGCGACCATGGAATTGATCACCGTATAATCATCGTCCATCTGCAGCACCGCGCCGATACCTTCCAGAGACAGGCTCATCTCGGTATTGAACTGTTCGGTGTTGCGTGGAGAGAGATAGTTGGTGTGCGGATCGATTTCGTGCGCAAAGGCGGTCATCGCGAGTGAGAAAACATCCTCACTGTTGGTCTGCGCCAGACGACGAATGGCAAATTTGTAACGACGCGTCAGCGTGTCACGGATCTCTTTTTCGTCTTTGCCGGTCAGCTTAAGACTCAGTTCGTCGTATTTAACTTTACCGTCCCACAGCGCGTTCAACTCGGCTTCATCTTTCGGCCAGGGTGCTTTACTGCGATCCAGATTAAAGGTGTCAGTACCGGTGAAGTCCATCGGACGTTCCAGCACTTTCAGCGCGTACTGATAGCGTTCAAAGCGGCGCTTTTGCGACAGGTTGTAGAGATCGTAGAACAGATCCAGCTTGCCTGAACGCAACTCGTCACCCACCTCGGATTTGCGCTTAGCGAACTGCTCGACATCGCTGGCGAGCAAAACGTTATGGCTGTAATCCAGCAAGTTCAGATAGCGGTCAAAGATTTTGGCCGAAAAGGCCTGATCGAGATCGAACTGACGATAGTGCGAGCGGGTAAAACGTGAGGTCACGCGCTCGCTCACCGTCGCGTGCTGCGTCTCTTCCTTGAGCACCGGAATTTGATCAACACGCGTGATATCGTCCACTGCAAAAGCGTGACCTGTTATAGCAAACAGGCCCGCCAGCGCGGTGAGCTTAAAAAAAGTGTTCATGCCAGGCTTGGCCTCCGTTTCAGAACAACAAGTGTTCTGCGCGTACAATCATTGACATACCAGAAGTCAGCTGTACACGAACGCCATCTTTGGTGATTTCCAGTACGGTGGCGTCCATAGCATTGTTACCCGCTTTAACCTTCAGTGCCTGACCTACGCTCAGGGCGTTAATGTCAGAAACCGGCGTATGGCGCGGCTCTTCACGAGGGGCACGCGGGGCTTTTGCTGCTGGTTTGTCTGCACGCGGTTTGCGATCGTTATTATCGTGACGACGCGGCGCAGGGCGTGGTTTACGCTCACGACGAGGCGCTTCTTCCTGGCCGTTTGCCGCTGCGGCTTCGCGTTTTTTCGCCTGCTGTTCTGCACGTTGTGCCTGAACGCGTGCTTTGGCTTCTTCAAGCTGCTTACGCGCGTGCTCAACGTGCTGCTCGTCCAGCTCACCACACGGGTTGCCGTCGAGATCCACGCGGGTCGCGCCAGGTTTGATACCGTACAGGTAACGCCAGCTCGAAGTATAAAGACGTAAGGCGGAACGCAGCTGAGTTTTGCTGAGGTTCATTTCCCCTTCAACACGCGCCACCAGATCCTGAAAAATACCGACTTTCAGGGGACGAGCTTCACCTTCCGCGCTGAAGCACTGCGGGAAACGCTCGGCCAGAAATGCGATAACTTCTTTACTGCTATTCAACTTAGGTTGATTTTCCATGAAATTTCCTGATTACAACGGACGTTGCCAACAAGCGCAGGCATGAACAGGCGTCATTATAATGACGCTATCAGTAAATGCTACGTTATCCGTTGATTATCCTGCGACGCTCGCAAAGAATTTTTGATAATCGGTTGCAGCGAGTACGTTTTCCAGATTCGCCACCAGCTCGCGCAGCCCCTGTTCGTCCTCGGTTGTAAAGCGACTGAAGACCGTGCTGTCGATATCCAGAACGCCAATAATCTGATTTTTGACCACCAGCGGCAGAACGATTTCAGAATTACTGGCGGCATCACAGGCAATGTGTCCGTCAAACGCATGAACGTCTTCCACACGCTGTACCTGATTCTCGGCCACCGCCGTGCCGCATACGCCACGCCCTACCGGAATACGCACGCAGGCCAGTTTGCCCTGGAACGGGCCGAGCACCAGCGTGTCACCTTCAAGGAGGTAAAAGCCTGCCCAGTTCACGTCAGAGAGACGTTCAAACAGCAATGCGCTAGTATTTGCCAGAGTGGCTAAGAAGCTGGTCTCACCCGCCATCAATGCCTTAAAATCGCGGTTAAGATCCGCGTAGAATTCTGTTTTGTTCATTATTCAATCACTTAGTTGTCTTACAAATTTACCGCATAGCCTATTAAAATAAGCATTAAATGCGCTCATGCTCAAGATGAATCCGTTCATGAGTTATTATAACTTTCAACAATACTTATTTGTGCGCAGCTGATGGCCTTAAAAACAACCAAAATTACGCCGACAAGAAAGATAACTGTCCATACGGTAAGCGAAGCTTTGCCACGTGCACATTATCAGCGTTGCCCCCAGTGCGATACGCTTTTTATGTTGCCGAAGATGAAATCGCACCAAAGTGCCTTTTGTCCGCGATGCGACGCCAAAATTCGCGATGGCCGCGACTGGTCGTTGACCCGCCTCGCCGCCATGGCCGTCACCATGCTGCTGCTGATGCCCTTCGCCTGGAGCGAACCGCTGCTAAAGCTCTACCTGCTTGGCGTACGTATTGACGCCAACGTGCTGCAGGGTATCTGGCAGATGACCCGTCAGGGGGATCCCATCACCGCTGCCATGGTGCTGTTCTGTACCGTTGGCGCGCCGCTGGTGCTGGTCGCCGCCATTGCCTATCTTTGGTTTGGCAATATTCTCGGCATGAATCTTCGGCCGGTACTGCTGATGCTGGATAAGCTCAAAGAGTGGGTGATGCTGGATATTTATCTGGTGGGCGTGGGCGTTGCGTCAATAAAGGTGCAGGACTACGCCTTTTTGCAGCCCGGCATCGGACTCTTTGCTTTCATCAGCCTGGTGTTGCTGAGCATACTGACGCTTATCCACCTGAACGTTGAACAGCTCTGGGAGCGATTTTACCCTCAGCGCCCCGCCACGCGTCCTGATGAAAATCTGCGCGTCTGTCTGGGATGTCACTATACCGGCTTGCCCGACGCGCGTGGGCGCTGCCCGCGTTGCCACATTCCGTTGAGACTGCGGCGCAACAACAGCCTGCAAAAATGCTGGGCCGCGCTGATCGCCTCCCTGGTGTTTCTGATCCCAGCCAACATGCTGCCGATTTCCATCATTTACGTGAATGGCGGGCGTCAGGAGGATACTATCCTCTCCGGGATTATCTCCCTTGCACACAGTAATGTCGGGGTGGCTGCGATCGTTTTTATTGCCAGTATTCTGGTTCCCTTTACCAAAGTGGTGGTGATGTTTACCCTGCTCATTAGCATTCACTTTAAATGTGAACAAGGCTTACGGACCCGCATTCTGCTGCTGCGGTTCGTCACCTGGATTGGCCGCTGGTCAATGTTAGATCTGTTCGTAATTTCGCTGATGATGTCGCTCATCAATCGCGACCAGCTACTTGCTTTTACAATGGGACCCGCGGCTTTTTATTTCGGCTCTGCGGTGATATTGACTATTCTTGCTGTGGAATGGCTGGATAGCCGCTTACTTTGGGATGCACATGAGTCAGGAAACCCCCGCTTCGCCGACTGAAGCGAGAATTAAAACAAAACGCCGCATTTCGCCATTCTGGTTGCTGCCCGTCATCGCCCTGATGATTGCAGGCTGGCTTATCTGGACGAGCTATGAAGATCGCGGGAGTACCGTCACCATTGATTTCCAGACCGCCGACGGCATCGTCGCCGGGCGAACGCCCGTTCGCTTCCAGGGGGTTGAAGTGGGTACGGTTCAGGACATCTCCCTTGGAAAAGGGCTGAACAAGATTCAGGTGCGGGTCAGTATTAAATCTGACATGCAGGATGCCCTGCGCAGCGAAACGCAGTTCTGGCTGGTCACGCCAAAAGCGTCTCTGGCCGGCGTGTCAGGGCTGGATGCGCTCGTGGGCGGTAACTATATTGGCATGATGCCGGGTAAAGGCGAGCCGCAGGATCACTTTGTTGCCCTGGATACACAGCCCAAGTACCGCCTCAACAACGGCGATTTAATGATCCATCTGCAGGCGCCGGATCTCGGTTCTCTGAACAGTGGCTCGCTGGTCTATTTCCGCAAAATCCCGGTTGGCCGCGTGTATGATTACGCGATCAACCCGAATAAACAGGGCGTCACCATCGACGTGCTGATCGAGCGTCGCTTCACCAATCTGGTGAAAAAAGGCAGCCGCTTCTGGAACGTCTCCGGCGTGGATGCGGACGTCAGCCTGAGCGGTGCGAAAGTGAAGCTGGAAAGTCTGGCCGCGCTGGTGAATGGTGCCATTGCCTTTGACTCCCCGGAAAACTCAAGCCCTGCCACCGCGGATGACTCATTTGGATTGTACGCTGACCTGGCGCACAGCCAGCGCGGCGTGATCGTCAAACTCGCCCTGCCCGATGCTAAGGGGCTAAAAGCGGGTTCAACGCCGCTGATGTATCAGGGGTTGCAGGTTGGTCAGCTCACCAAAATGACGCTCAACCCGGGCGGCTCGGTCACCGGCGAAATGACGGTCGATCCGAGCGTGGTCGATCTCCTGCGCGAGAAAACACGTATCGAAATGCGCAGTCCAAAGCTCTCCCTGAACGATGCCAGCCTCAGCACGCTGTTGACCGGCAATACGTTTGAGCTCATCCCCGGCGAAGGTGAGCCCAGCAATAGCTTCGTGATTGCCCCGGCAGATAAATCCCTGCTGCAAAAGCCGGGCGTAGTGACCGTCACGCTGAATGCGCCAGAAAGTTACGGAATCGAAGCCGGTCAGCCGTTAATTTTACACGGCGTGCAGGTCGGCCAGGTGCTGGAGCGTAAGCTCTCCGCGAATGGCGTGACCTTCTCGGTCGCCATCGATCCGCAGTACAGCGACCTGGTGCACGGTGACAGCAAATTCGTGGTGAACAGTCGCGTCGATGTGAAGGTGGGACTGGACGGCGTGGAGTTCCTCGGCGCCAGCGCCAGTGAATGGGTTAACGGCGGCATCCGCATTCTGCCTGGCGATAAAGGCCCCGTTCGCGACAGCTATCCGCTGTATGCCAACCTGGAGAAAGCGGTTGAAAACAGCCTCAGCGATCTCCCTACCACCACGCTGACATTAAGCGCCGAGACGCTGCCGGACGTACAGGCAGGATCCGTGGTGCTGTATCGCAAGTTTGAAGTTGGGGAAGTGATCACCGTTCGCCCGCGTGCGGACGCGTTTGATATCGAACTGCATATCAAGCCGGAGTACCGCAAGCTGCTGACGCCAAACAGCGTCTTCTGGGCCGAAGGCGGCGCGAAAGTTCAGCTTAACGGTAACGGGCTGACCGTGCAGGCCTCCCCGCTCTCACGCGCGCTGCGCGGAGCTATTAGCTTCGATAACCTCAGCGGCGCGGGCGCGAACCTGCGTAAAGGCGATAAGCGTATTCTCTTCCCGTCCGAAACCGCCGCACGTGCCGTGGGTGGACAGATTACCCTGCACGCGTTTGATGCCGGCAAGCTGGCGGAAGGTATGCCAATCCGCTATCTCGGCATTGATATCGGGCAGATCCAGAAGCTGACGCTGATTACCTCGCGCAACGAGGTGCAGGCCACCGCCGTGCTGTACCCGGAATATGTGCAGACCTTCGCCCGCACGGGTTCGCGCTTCTCGGTGGTCACGCCGCAGATCTCGGCCGCGGGCGTTGAGCATCTCGACACCATTTTGCAGCCTTACATCAACGTGGAGCCGGGCCAGGGCAATGCCCGTCGTGATTTCGAGCTGCAGGAAGCCACGATCACCGACTCGCGCTACCTTGGCGGCCTGAGCATCGTGGTGGAAGTGCCGGAAGCAGGCTCGCTGAGCATCGGCACCCCGGTACTGTTCCGCGGCATTGAGGTGGGTACGGTCACGGGTCTGACGCTCGGTACGCTCTCCGACCGCGTGATGGTGGCGTTACGCATCAGCGAGCGTTACCAGCACCTGGTCCGTAATAACTCGGTATTCTGGCTGGCATCCGGCTATTCGCTGGACTTTGGCCTGACGGGAGGCGTGGTGAAAACCGGCACCTTTAACCAGTTCATTCGCGGCGGTATCGCGTTTGCCACGCCGCCGGGCACGCCGCTGGCGCCGAAAGCGCAGCCGGGTAAACACTTCCTGCTGCTCGAAAGCGAACCGAAAGAGTGGCGCGAATGGGGAACCGCCCTGCCGCGTTAATCTGAAAGGCTCCGGTGTCAACGCACCGGAGCCTTTATGTTACACTGCGCACCTGAACTTTTCCCTGTGGTGTGCCCGTGGCTCAAAACTCCGTATTTCTTCCTGAACAATTCCTGGCGCAGATGCGCGAGGCGCTTCCTTCTCACCTGTCGTTAGACGATTTTATCGCCGCCTGCCAGCGTCCGTTACGCCGGAGTATTCGCGTCAACACGCTGAAAATCAGCGTCGATGATTTTCTGGCGCTGGTCTCGCCGTACGGCTGGCAGCTTACGCCGGTACCGTGGTGCGCTGAGGGGTTCTGGATCGAACGCGATGACGAAGCCTCCCTACCGCTGGGCAGTACCGCTGAACATCTGAGCGGTTTGTTCTATATTCAGGAAGCCAGCTCGATGCTGCCGGTTGCCGCCCTGTTTGCCGATGGCAATGCGCCTGAGCGCGTGATGGATGTTGCCGCGGCGCCCGGCTCAAAAACCACGCAAATTGCCGCCCGGATGGGTAACCACGGGGCGATCCTCGCCAACGAGTTTTCCGCCAGCCGCGTGAAGGTGTTGCATGCCAACATCAGCCGCTGCGGTATTCATAATGTTGCCCTGACGCACTTTGACGGACGCGTGTTTGGCGCCGCTCTACCGGAAGCCTTCGATGCCATTCTGCTGGACGCGCCCTGCTCCGGCGAAGGGGTGGTGCGTAAAGATCCCGACGCGTTAAAGAACTGGTCAGTTGAGAGCAACCTTGAGATCGCCGCCACGCAGCGAGAGCTGATCGAGAGCGCATTTCACGCCCTGCGCCCAGGCGGCACGCTGGTCTATTCAACGTGTACCTTAAACCGCGATGAAAACGAAGACGTCTGCCTGTGGCTGAAAGCGAACTACCCGGAGGCAGTTGAGTTCCTGCCGCTTAACGACCTGTTCGCCTCGGCACAGGAGGCGGTCACGCCGGAGGGTTTCCTCCACGTGTTCCCGCAGATTTACGACTGCGAAGGGTTCTTTGTGGCGCGTTTGCGTAAAACGCAGGCGGTTGCTCCCCTGCCCGCGCCTAAATTCAAGGTCGGCAACTTCCCGTTTTCCCCTCTTAAAGGTCGCGATGCAGCACAGCTTGAAGCCGCCGCTAAAAAGGTTGGGCTGGTATGGGATGAGAGCCTGCACCCCTGGATGCGTGATAAAGAGATCTGGCTGTTCCCGGCACAGATCGAGCCGCTCATCGGAAAGGTCCGTTTTTCACGAATAGGGATCCGCCTGGCGGAAGTGCATAACAAAGGCTATCGCTGGCAGCATGAGGCCGTTATCGCCCTTGCCGGATGCGAGAATACCTTTACCCTGACGCATAAGGAAGCAGAGGAGTGGTACCGTGGCCGCGATGTCTATCCGGACAGCACGCCATCTGACGATGAAGTGATAGTGACGTATCAGGGATATCCGCTGGGGCTGGCAAAAAAGGTCGGCTCAAGGCTGAAAAACACTTATCCGCGCGAGCTGGTTCGGGACGGTCGGCTGTTTACCGGTAACGATCGCACGGATTGATAAAAAGCGCATTTTTTTACTGGCGATTTTGCTCTCTTTGTCTACGATCAAAAATGGGTGGCCGCACTGGTCATACCAGATTTTGACAACCGACCCGGAGAGCACTATGACGAAAACCAGCGTGCGTATTGGCGCTTTTGAGATCGACGACGCAGAGCTGCGCGGCGAAGCACAAGGCGATCGAACGTTAAGTATTCCCTGCAAATCCGACCCGGATTTGTGCATGCAGCTCGATGCATGGGATGCAGACACCAGCGTCCCGGCAATACTTGATGGCGAACATTCTGTCCTTTACCGTGAGCATTACGATAGTAAAACCGATGCCTGGGTCATGCGTCTTGCCTGACCTAAAAAGAACCCGCCCGAAGGCGGGTTATTTATTACTGCAGCTGCGCCAGCGTGAAGTAACCGTCGAAAACTGCCCCCGTATCAATGTAGTGAAGATTATTAAAATCATACCTTCTGTCGAGGGGCGTATGCCCAAACCAGAAATGATCCGCGCCGCTGATGCCCTCTCCTTTGCCCACCATAAATCCCATCAGCCTGTCGCGGTTCCATAAAACGCGCTGGGGACTAACCGGTTTTTGCCACCGGTATTCCGCGGCCGGATAATCAGCATGGGCTATCACATTCAGACCGTTCGCACAGGTTATCTCGATGATATGCGGTAAATCGCGACAGGCATCAAGCAACGACAGGGCCAGCTGTTGCTGGTCGCGTTCAAGATGCGAAAACCATATTCCGCCATTCATCGTCCAGAGTGAAAAATCGTTATTATCCAGACTGTCGAGAGCCATTTGCTCATGGTTTCCCCGCACGGCACGAAACCATTTTTCATGAATTAACTGCAGGCATTTAACGCTATCAGGGCCACGATCGATCACATCCCCGACTGAAATAAGTAGATCCTCATATGGGTTAAAATGACGGCGTTTAAGCTCATCCATAAGCCACTGGTAACAACCGTGTATATCGCTGACAACCCAGACGTGACGCCACATCCCACCTTCAATTCGCTGATACATAGAACCTCCTTTAAACAGTATAGCCGCCGCAGAAAAGGCGACAGACAGGCGCGGTCGTCACGAAGTGAAACAAACGGTAAACCAAACAGAAATAAAGATCCTCGCGCTATTAATCCCTTTTTATTGGCTCTTTAGAATAAGGGTATAAAAAAAGAGGGGTCATCACGTGTCTAATACGCACCTGCATAACGATGTTTTTTATCCGCATCGCACAAATATTATTTCCGAGCTGGTGAACGGCAAACGCGTGCCGGGGCCGATCTGGCGCAAACGCGAATATCGCCTGAAGTTCCTTTTACGCTCGCTTCTGTTCTGGTCTTCCACCCATCGCATGCTCGAAGCCCTTTCGGGGCGCGACGATTTTGACAGACTGCTGGCCTCTCAAATTACGTTGCCCAGCAAGACCCACCGACAGTATCTGATGCGCGGCCTGACGGCTAACGATCGCGCCGACGCTATCGTCAACCATTACTCCTGGATTGATAGCCTGACAGAGAGCGGTCTCGCTCAGGCCCTGAGCAGCCCACAGGAGCAAGCCGTTGTGCAGTTCCATGCCAAAGACGGTGTAACCTATACGGTCAATGCATCCTCTGCCGGGAAAGCCGAGCGCGAAGGCGAAAGCACGCTGTGGCTACGCGACAACGAGGATACGCTGCTGGCTAGCCTGACCTTTAGCGTCGCGCGCAGTAACGGTCAGCAAGTCATGGTCATTGGCGGGCTTCAGGGACCCCGTCGCTGCGTATCGCGAGACGTTATTAAACAGGCCACCCGCGCCTGTCATGGCCTGTTTCCTAAGCGCGTGTTAATGGAAGTTCTTTTTCAGCTGGCTGCACAGTCATCTGTCCGGGCGATTTTTGCCGTAAGCGACGAGGGGCACGTTTTCCGCGCCTTGCGATATCGCCTGAGCAAAGGCCGCCATTTCCACGCCAGCTACGATGAATTTTGGGCATCACTAGACGGTAAAAAGCTTTCGGCCTTCTGCTGGCAGCTGCCGCTGCAGATGGAGCGTAAATCGCTTGAAGAGATTGCCAGTAAAAAACGTGCCGAATACCGCCGTCGCTTTGAGCTGCTCGATGAAATAGAGGCATCCGTTAAGTCCCATTTTTAAGCCTGGCTGGCGCCTTCGCCCACTGCATAGCGGATGCATTCTGTTTAAAAGAGGAATGATAAAGCAGTGCACTCTTGCGCAGGGCGAGTGCGCTCAGTTAGCATTGCGCGAAATGATACCGGCGAATGCGTTGGGAAAAGCGCACTGTGGGCGCAAAAAATGAGGGACTTCGGTAATGATCTATGACTGCTTCTTATATTACGATGAAGATATGCTTCTCGAAATCAGGCTGAACACGCTCGCGGACGTTGTCGATCGCTTCGTTATCGTTGAGTCAACGCATACCTTTACCGGTAAAAAGAGGCAACTGCATTTTAACATTAATAAATACAGTCAGTTTAAAGATAAAATTATCTACGTTGTGCATGATAAAGAACCGATTACGAAAGCCGCTGAAGAATCTCATCCGGCCCGAGAAGTGATTCCGGGTCTGCCAGAGGGTATGGTGGTGGATGCGTGGGCAAATGAAGCCGCGCAGAGGAATGCCATCATGCAGGGTTTGACGCATGCCAACGATGATGATTTGATTTTAGTTTCCGATGTCGATGAGATATTTTCACCCCAGGTGGTAGCATCGATAAATCCCAAAAAGCTCTGCACCACTATTTATCAGAATTTCTATAATTATCAGTTCAACCTGCAGGTTTTTAATACTGACAACACGCCAAGAAAATGCAAATTACCGAGAGCCACACAATATAAAAATCTCGTTAGTTTCTTTGGCGGCGAACCTGAATCATTCAGGAATCTTAAACGCACCCGAAGCGTTAAAAACTGGTCCTGGCTAAAGTGGAACTGGTTCAAGATTAACAACAGCATCATTGAAAATGGTGGCTGGCATTTCTCTTGGGTAATGACACCCGAGCGCATCTCAGAAAAAATGTCGACCATATCCCATACTGAATACGATCTTCCTGAGTTTAACAACCCGGAACACATCATGAAGGTCATTAAAAACGCGGAAGATATCTGGGGGCGCGACAGGACGTTAATCAAGCAAGAGCTAACGGTTGAAAACTTCCCGGAGTACATTGTCCGCCACAAAGACAAATTCAGCGCGTTCATTATTTAACTTACGGGTTGCCCTTTCGCACCGCAGAGGGCATTTGCTCAGCGGTCGCTCTACCACAAAATTTTAACAAAGATCCCAAAAAACCCTGGACGCACGCGGTCATGAGTATGTTATGGTTTAGACAGGATATGGAATGTTCGAGAAAGTTTCGGGTAAGTTAGAGTCAACACCGAACAATGCTTTGAAAAACATACAGATAAAAAGAGACCGAATACGATTCCTGTATTCGGTCCAGGGAAATGGCTCTTGGGAGAGAGCCGTGCGCTAAAAGTTGGCATTAATGCAGGCTAAGTCGCCTTGCCTTTTAAGAATAGATGACGACGCCAGGTTTTCCAGTCCACAGCTAAAGCGGTCGGAAAAAAAGCGCCAGAGCATCATTAAAAGTGAAAAACCGCAGTGCTTTCGCAAGCATCTGCGGTTTTTTATTGGAAACCCGAACGTTAGCAGAGCTTGTCGGCGCGCTCAATAAACGGTGCCAGACTCATTTTTTGTCCCGGATGCGACGGGTAATCGATTTGAATAATGCTAATCGGCTGGCCGCTGCTCTTGCCGCTGGCTACCTGCTGCTCTGCGGTATCATTCAGCGGGTATTGCACCAGCGTGCTCGGGTTGATGGCATACAGCGCATGACCAGGACGGCAGGTCAGCATCACCTCTTCGCGATTGAACGCCCATTTCTCCTTACCCACTTCAAAACGGCTGACGGTGATAACCTGCGGTGCGGCAAGCGCGCTTCCCGTACAGGCCAGCAATATGAGAGAAAGTACTGTCTTTTTCATATGATATTTAACCTTGTCAGAAGGGTTCCCAGGTGGCGAACAGACTGACCGTTGCCAGCACCAGCGCTCCCAGCACCACTTCTGCCTGTGTCATCCTGATAAAAATCTGTTGTGCTCGTCCGCTCTCCGGACGAAACCGTGGCACCAGAAAATACCGATTTGCCAGCGCAATTACCACCATCAACGCCACCAGCGCACATTTGAACAATAAAAACCGCACGTAGCCAGCCTGCCAGGGAATATCGAGGCCCAGTATCATGAGCGTATTTATCACGCCGGTGAGCAGCACGCCCGCGACGGCGTAATGGCCCACGCTCGAAAAGCGCATCATGGTATAAATGGCGGCATTCTGCCAGCGCCCTTTCGCCAGGCGCATGCAGAACAGCAGAGGCAGTAATCCGCCGAGCCAGGTGGCGGCGCAGATCAGGTGAAAAGCATAATTAAGACGCTGCAGCGCCCCCATCGGACCGTCGTTCATCGCCGCGTGCCCTACCCCAGCCAGCAGGATAAGCTGTCCCATTGCGAGCAGCAGCAGCCGCGAACCTTTTAGCGGTGCGAGCCATGCTGCGCCGACCGTTATCGCAGCGAGTATAATTTGCCACAGCCAGACGCCGCCAAAACGGGTTCCCATCACGCTGAACCAGACCTGTGGCGCAAACACATCTCCCCAGCCGTTGCCCATCAATCCGCCCTGCAGCATAAACATCAGGACCGCAGCCGCCAGGCTCGCTGAGGCCGCCACTTTCTGCTGCGACTGGAAGCGCCGGGACATCAGACGGTGGAGAGAGGAAGGCGCAAACCAGACGCTGTAAAGCGCGTTGCCAAACACCAGCATCAGCGCCCCGAAATGGATAAAGCGCAACCCGATAAAACACAGCGCCAGCATGCTATTTCACGCTAAAGTGATAGCTGCCTTTGGTTTTATGGCCGTCTACGGAGACCACGTGCCAGTCCACCTGGTAAGTTCCTGCTACCAGCGTTTGTTCCAGCGGCACGGTGAGTTGAGCTTTGTTCTTTTCGTCGCGCGTGGCGGTTCCCGTTTTGATGACCTGCTTTTGTGCATCCGTCACCACCACACCGCTAAATCCCGGTTCGATGCCTTCTGAAAAATTCAGCGTAAGTGCCTGCGGAGCGCTCACCACGCTGTCCGCTGCCGGGCTCTGCTGTTTAAGATGTGCATGTGCCAGCACGGAGGGCGCCATCATTGTCGAGGCTACGAAAACCAGTGCGCATACCGCGCGGGAGGTGGAGAAACCCATCGCAATCATTCCTTTTTGTTATGTCTGTATGCTAAAGAATAACGCTGTATAATAAACGAGTCGAGGATCATCCTGCCTCCGCTTGTCATCGTCGTGCAATCGCGGTAACGTTGCCGCCGCAGAAAAAGGAGAAGGTAATGAAGATCAATCTGGCCGCCCTTCCGCAGGACGAGATGGATAAAGTGAATGTCGATCTCGCTGCCGCTGGCGTCGCGTTCAAAGAGCGTTACAACATGCCCGTCGTGGCTGAAGTCGTGGAACGGGAACAGCCCGCCCATCTGCGCGACTGGTTTCGCGAAAGACTCATCGCCCACCGCCTTGCCTCGGTCAACCTCTCCCGTTTACCGTACGAGCCTAAAGTTAAATAAGCTTAACGAGTCGTTACATTTCCTTACGCGGAATCTGGCAGGATAAGAAAACCCTGATTATTTTAGGTGTATTCTTAAATCTCTGCGACTCAGTGTATAAGGAAGTCACGATGTCACATTGGAATATAGCGGCAGCCCAGTATGGCGGGCTGCATCAGACTGTAGATGACCATGTTAAGCACCACCTGCGCTTCATCGCCGAAGCAGCACGGCAGCGGTGTGATCTGCTGGTTTTCCCTGAACTCTCATTAACGGGCTCTGGCGCTCCGACGCTACCTCCCCCACCCGATGACGCGCAGCTGGAGCCGCTGCTTAATGCAGCACATTTTTACCAGATTACCGTCATTGCAGGACTCCCTCTGGAACAGGATGGGCAGCGCCAGAAAGGCCTGGTGCTGTTTTCGCCTGCTCGCCATCGCATTTTGCGCTATCCGCAAGGGCGCGGAGCCAGCCTGGTGCCGGGGGACAAGCACCTTAGCATCCTTGATGCACATCCCGATTCTCCCAATCTCGATCCCAGAGCAACGCTTGTTACCAGCTGCCAGTCGGTGGGGGATAATCGCTGGCGGCAGTCCATCAGTAACCTGCAGCGCTTCGCGCATAAATATGCCATTGCGGTGCTGATGGCGAACGCCTGCGGCGGCAGCGCGCTGTGGGATGAAAAAGGCCAGCTGATCGTGCGCGCGGATAAGGGCGAGCTTCTGGTGACCGGCACGCTCGGCGGAGAGGGTTGGCAAGGCGATATCATTCCTTTAGGCTAGGCGTTTTAAGCTCAGGAGTTTTCAATGCTGCGCGTCATCGATACCGAAACTTGCGATCTTCAGGGCGGAATAGTGGAAGTGGCCTCTGTCGACGTGGTTGATGGTAAAATCGTCAACCCCATGAGCCATCTGGTGCGTCCCGATCGCCCCATCAGCCCTCAGGCGATGGCTATCCATCGCATTACCGAATCGATGGTGGCGGATAAGCCGTGGATCGAAGAGATCATTCCCCACTACTACGGTAGCCCGTGGTACGTCGCGCATAACGCCAGCTTTGACCGCCGGGTGTTGCCTGAAATGCCGGGGGAATGGATTTGCACCATGAAGCTGGCGCGTCGTCTCTGGCCGGGGATTAAATACAGCAACATGGCGCTGTACAAGTCCCGCAAGCTCAGCGTCCGTACCCCTGAGGGGCTTCACCATCACCGCGCGCTGTATGACTGCTATATCACCGCCGCGCTGCTGATTGATATTATGAATATCTCTGGCTGGACACCGGATGATATGGCGACGATCACCGGACGTCCCGCGCTGCTGACCACATTTACCTTTGGTAAATATCGCGGAAAGCCGGTGTCCGAGGTGGCGGATAAAGATCCGGGCTATTTGCGCTGGCTGTATAACAACCTCGACAGAATGAGCCCGGAGCTGCACTTAACGCTGAAACATTATCTGGGCGATGCTTAACGCTCTGCACGGCCTGGCAGCGTTTCCTGCGCCAGGCCTATTAAAAAGGCATATTCCAGGGCAACGCCTTCGTACGATTTAAATCGGCCCGATTTACCCCCGTGTCCGGAATCCATGTCGGTACACAGCAGCAGCAGGTTGTCATCGGTTTTCAGCTCTCGCAGTTTCGCTACCCATTTTGCCGGCTCCCAGTATTGCACCTGAGAATCATGCAAACCGGTGGTGACCAGCATATGCGGGTAGGCTTGCGCCTCCACGTTATCGTACGGGCTGTACTCTTTCATATAGCGGTAGTACATCTCATCCTGCGGATTTCCCCACTCCTCAAACTCCCCGGTGGTAAGGGGAATGGATTCATCGAGCATAGTCGTGACCACATCGACAAACGGTACCTGCGCGACAATCCCCTTAAAGCGATCGGGACGCTGGTTGATGACCGCCCCCATCAGCATGCCGCCCGCGCTGCCCCCCATGCCAAAGCATAGCTGCGGAGCGCCGTAGCCCTGCTCAATCAGCGCATCGCAGACGTCAAGGTAGTCATTGAAGGTGTTTTTCTTTTTCAGGAATTTCCCGTCTTCATACCAGTGCTGGCCCAGCTCACCGCCTCCGCGAATGTGGGCGATGGCGAAAACAAAGCCGCGATCGAGCAGGCTTAATCGGCTGCTGCTAAAATCGGCGTCCATGCTGGAGCCATACGAGCCATAGCCGTACACCAGGATCGGGTTTTTGCCTTTCTGGAAATGGCCTTTGTGATAGACCAGCGAGACCGGGACCTCAACGCCATCGCGAGCGGTAACCCACAGGTGCTCGCTGCGGTAGTTTTCGGACTCAAACCCTTTGACCTCGGTCTGTTTAATCACTTGCCGCTGCCCGGTATCCATATCCAGCTCAAACAAGGTGTCCGGCGTGGTCATGGAGGAGTAGCCGTAGCGCAACCGCGACGATTCGGGTTCAGGGTTGAAACCAATCCACGTCACGTAGGCCGGGTCATCGAACGCAATCCCCACCACTTCCCGGGTTTTACGGTTGATTTGCCGGATACTGGTCAGCCCGCGCTGACGCTCTTCCACCACCAGCCAGTCGGTAAAGAGGGTGAACCCTTCCAGCATCACCTGATCCCGCGCGGGGATAAGCACCTCCCACTTGCGCTCATCGCGCACTTTGGTTTTATAGAGACCAAAGTTTTTGCCCTCGCGATTGGAGCGCAAATAAAAGCTGTGCTGGAAGTGATCCAGGCTGTACTCGTGATCCTTACGGCGCGGCAGGAAACAGAGCGGCTGGGCGTCCGGCAGTTCGGCATCCAGCAGCAGGACTTCCGACGTCGTCGCGCTGGCAAGGAAGATAATCACATAGTGGCGTGAGGAAGTTTTATGCAGGCTGACATAAAACGTTTCGTCTTTCTCTTCGTAAACCAGCTCGTCGTCAGCGGAGTCCGTTCCCACGGTATGTCGCCACACCTGGTAAGGGAGCAGCGTTGACGCGTGCTTTTTGACGTAGTAAACCGTCTCGGAATCATTCGCCCAGACAAAATCCGGGGAGACGTTTTCTAGCATTTCCGGATACCAGTTGCCGGTGTCCAGATTGCGAAACCGCAGGCCGTACTGGCGACGGGAGAGGTAATCCTCCGCCAGCGCCATCACCGCGTTGTCAGGCGAAATGGACATGCCGCCCAGGGTATAAAACTCGCTGTGGGCGGCGCGCTGGTTGGCATCCAGGAGAATATCCCACGCATCCCATTCGGCGCTTAACACCGACTGACGCTGGTAGATAGGATACTCATTGCCGGGCTCGTAAATATGGCGATAGCGATAGCCATTTTTGGTCCAGGGCGCGGAGATATCGCGCTGGGGAATACGCTGCACCATTTCATTCAGCAGCTGGTCCTGAAGCGTCTGCTGGCTGGACATGACCTTGCGGCCATAGTCGTTTTCCTCGTGCAGGTAGTCGAGTACCTCTGGCCGGGAGCGAGAATCGTCCCGTAGCCAGTAATAGTTGTCTATACGCGTATCGCCATGCGTGGTGATCGCATAAGGAGTACGTCGGGCTTTCGGTGGCATGTCATCATTCTTTTTCGTTTTACACCCTATAAGGTTGGCAAAACCCACGCATGATGCAAGCGAAACAGGGTCGCAACGGCGAGAACTATCCCTGTAACGCCTGTTTTTGCTCCCGGATGTCCCGCTCAATGCCTTCACGCACGTCTTGTGGGATCTTTAACGCATCGCCCAGGGCGTTCAGGTAGCTCCGCTCCATAAAGTGATCGATATCGATGGCGGCACAGCTGAGGAAATAGAGTTCAAGCGCCTCTTCCTCATTTTTCACGCTTTGCGCCAGACGCTGCGGCTCCAGAGTCTGCTCGATGGCCTGCGCCACCAGCGTTCTGCCCTTCTCTTCAACGCCGGCCTCGCGCAGCTGCTGCTCGATTGCCGCTCGCTCTTTATCGTCAATATGCCCGTCACTTTTCGCGGCAAAAACCAGCGCAAGAATGAGCCGCTCGGTACGCAGATCCAGCGGCGAGGTGTGCTCGCCGTAATGCGGTTCATCGCTGTGCGCGGTCCTAACCCTGTCCTTGTATTTATTCCACAGCACGGTGCCCGCGATGGCGCCCCCACCGGCCAGCAGTGCGCCTGTCCCATACTTTGCCAGCAGCTTGCGCGAGGATTTATTCGCGACCAGCAGGCCTGCCAGCCCTCCGAGCGCCCCGGGTACCAGCAGTTTGCTGAGGTCCCGTTCGCCAGACGATGTTTTCTGCCCTAACAGGGATTGCAATTGATTTAACCAGCCAGACATGGTTTCCCTCACTTAACGGTGAACATGTTCCACAGCGTAAGCGAGCGGGCGTCAGGAAATGTCTGGACGGGCTAAAGAAGCGCAAATTTCTGCCCCCTCGTTTAGCCGAGCACAAGACAGACGCAAACGTTTTCGTTTATACTGCCCGCAACTTTTTCAGGGGGATTGTTATGATTCGTTTAGGAACTGCGCTGCGACCTGCAGCGACGCGAGTGATGCTGTTGGGATCGGGCGAGCTGGGAAAAGAGGTCGCCATCGAGTGCCAGCGTTTAGGTGTGGAAGTCATTGCCGTAGACCGTTACGCCGACGCCCCAGCCATGCACGTCGCCCATCGTTCTTATGTGATTAACATGCTGGATGGCGATGCTCTTCGCGAGCTGATTACGCGCGAGAAACCTGATTTTGTCGTGCCGGAAATTGAAGCTATTGCCACCGATACGCTGATCGCCCTGGAGCAGGAAGGCCAGCGCGTGGTGCCCTGCGCGAAAGCCGCAAAGCTGACCATGAACCGCGAAGGCATTCGTCGCCTGGCGGCGGAAGAGCTGGAATTGCCCACCTCGAGCTATCGTTTTGCTGGCGATAAGGCCGCGTTTCTGCAGGCCGTCGAGGAGATTGGCTACCCGTGCATCGTTAAGCCGGTGATGAGTTCCTCCGGGAAAGGACAAAGCTTTATTCGCGACAGCGGCAACCTGGATAACGCGTGGGATTATGCCCAGCAGGGTGGCCGCGCGGGAGCCGGACGCGTGATCGTCGAAGGCGTCGTGAAGTTTGATTTCGAAATCACCCTGCTGACCGTCAGCGCCGTTGACGGCGTCCATTTCTGCGACCCGATTGGCCACCGTCAGGAAGATGGCGATTACCGCGAATCCTGGCAGCCGCAGCAGATGAGCGCCCTGGCGCTGGAGCGTGCTCAGGAGATCGCCCGTAAAACCGTCCTGGCGCTGGGCGGCTATGGCCTGTTCGGCGTGGAGCTGTTTGTGTGCGGTGATGAGGTGATTTTCAGCGAAGTCTCCCCTCGCCCGCATGACACCGGCATGGTCACGCTGATTTCGCAAGATCTCTCCGAATTCGCCCTGCACGTGCGCGCCTTCCTCGGCCTGCCCGTCGGCGGTGTTCGTCAGTATGGCCCTGCCGCCTCGGCGGTGATCCTGCCGCAGTTAACCAGCCAGAACGTCACGTTTGATAACGTCGACGGGGCGGTGGGTGCCGGGTTGCAGGTACGTTTGTTCGGCAAGCCGGAGATCGACGGAACTCGCCGTCTTGGCGTGGGATTAGCCACCGGGGATAACGTTGACGACGCCGTGGCGAGAGCGAAAGCGGCCGCTGCGAGCGTCAAGGTAGAGGGATAAAAAAACGGGCCAAAAGGCCCGTTTTTCATGCTGCGATTAACTTACTGTTTCGCGCCTTCAACCGCTTCGCGAGCCAGTTTGGTAATGCGATCCCAGTCGCCCGCTTCCAGCGCATCCGCCGGAACCAGCCATGAACCGCCGATGCACAGCACGCTTTTCAGCGCCAGGTAGTCACGGTAGTTGGCAGGAGAGATACCGCCCGTCGGGCAGAAGCGTACCTGAGAGAAGGGACCCGCAATCGCCTGCAGCGCTTTGGTGCCGCCATTTGCTTCAGCCGGGAAGAATTTGAACTCTTTCAGACCGTAATCCATGCCCAGCATCAGTTCAGAGACGGTGCTGATGCCAGGGATCAGCGGAATGGTACCTTCGGTGGCGGCTTTCAGCAGCTGCTCGGTCAGGCCCGGGCTGATGGCAAACTGTGCGCCCGCTTCGGTCACTTCAGCCAGCTGTTTTGCGTTCGTTACGGTACCCGCACCGATGATGGCGTCCGGCACTTCTTTGGCAATCGCACGAATAGCATCCATCGCGCAGGCGGTGCGCAGGGTCACTTCCAGAACGCGAACGCCGCCCGCTACCAGCGCTTTCGCCATCGGTACAGCGTGCTCCAGCTTGTTTACCACGATAACCGGCACGACAGGGCCAGTGGTCAGGATTGCTTCTGCACTTGTTTTCCAGTTTTTCATCAGAGTTTTCTCTCGCCAGATCGTTAAAATCAAGTCGTCTTAAAACGTAATACAGGTTGCGCCCTGCTCCGCACCGGAGAGTTTCTCACGCAGCGCGCTGAACATTTCGCGTCCGGTCCCCACGCGCGATGCGCTCAGGTCAGGAATATGAGGCTGACGTGCCGCCAGCTCGGATTCATCCACCAGCAGGGTTAACTCGCCCGTCTGGCCGTTCACGCGGATCATGTCACCGTCGCGTACTTTCGCCAGCAAACCGCCGTCGTAGGCTTCAGGCGTCACGTGGATGGCTGAAGGCACTTTACCGGATGCCCCGGAGAGGCGTCCATCGGTGACTAGCGCAATTTTGAAACGGCGGTCCAATAATACACCAAGTGGTGGCATAAGTTTATGTAATTCTGGCATCCCGTTGGCTTTAGGCCCCTGGTGACGCACCACCACCACGCAGTCTTTATCAAGAAGACCGGCGTCAAAGGCAGGTAATACGTCATGCTGGCTTTCAAACACTACCGCCGGCGCTTCGATAATCTGGTTCTCTTCCGGTACGGCAGAGGTCTTCATCACCGCGCGGCCGAGGTTGCCGCTCAGCACTTTGGTGCCGCCGTGAGGAGAGAACGGTTTGTCGATGGTGGCAATCACCTGCGCATCAAGAGAGGCGCTCGCCCCTTCACGCCAGTCCAGCTCGCCGTTGTTCAGCCACGGCTCCTGGGTGTAGCGCTGCAGGCCAAAGCCCGCCACGGTATTCACGTCTTCATGCAGCAGTCCGCCTTTCAGCAGCTCGCGCATCAGCAGCGGTACGCCGCCTGCGGCCTGGAAGTGGTTAATATCCGCCGGACCGTTCGGGTACAGGCGCGCCATCAGCGGCACCACGGAAGAGATCTCGGAGAAGTCATCCCAGTTAATCAGAATGCCCGCCGCACGCGCCATGGCAACCAGATGCATGGTGTGGTTGGTTGACCCCCCGGTTGCCAGCAGCGCGACAATCCCGTTGACGATGACTTTTTCGTCAACCATTTTACCCATCGGCATCCATTCGTTGCCGTTGCCGGTCAGACGCGTAACCTGACGGGCCGCGGCCTCGGTCAGCGCCTTGCGCAGCGGCGCATCCGGCTGGATAAAGGACGAGCCCGGAAGCTGCATCCCCATAAACTCCACCACCATCTGGTTAGTGTTAGCCGTACCGTAGAACGTACAGGTCCCCGGCGCATGATAGGACGCGGCTTCCGCCTCCAGCAGCGCCTGACGGTCTGCTTTCCCTTCCGCATACAGCTGGCGAATACGCACTTTTTCTTTGTTCGGCAGACCGCTCGCCATTGGGCCGGACGGGACGAAGATCGCAGGCAGATGCCCAAACGACAGCGCCGCCATCACCAGGCCCGGGACAATCTTGTCGCACACGCCGAGGTACAGCGCGCCATCAAACATGTTGTGTGACAGGCCCACCGCGGCAGACATCGCAATCACTTCGCGGCTCAGCAGGGACAGCTCCATGCCGTCCTGCCCCTGCGTCACGCCGTCACACATGGCAGGTACGCCGCCCGCCACCTGGCCCACCGCATTCACGCTGTGCAGCGCGTTGCGGATGATATCGGGATAGACCTCATACGGCTGGTGGGCGGAAAGCATATCGTTATAGGAGGTAATGATGGCGATATTGTTACGCAACATGCTTTTCAGCGACGCTTTATCATCAGGCTGGCAGGCGGCGAAGCCGTGCGCCAGGTTCCCGCAGGCCAGCTGAGATCGGTGGACGGTGCTGCTCTTTGCCTGTTCAATCCGGGCGAGGTAGGCCGAACGGGTCTCTTTCGAGCGCTCGATAATGCGCTGTGTTACGCGTAACAATGTCGGATTCATAAAAGCTCCTCTAAATTATCTGTCCGGCTCGGGAGTTTACAAAGTCGCTGGCAGTTGTTAACAACGCTGAAACGCTTGCTGTCCGGAGCTCAGGGGCAAAATCACTTCCGGCAGTGTAATAAAAAAAGCTCCGCGGGTGAATCCACGCGGAGCTTAAAAGTTGAAAATTGTGCCACTAGCTGTGTTAGATCATGTTACCGGTAAAATAACACTTTCGAGCTAGAGGATTATCTTACTCAAACTCGTTCCAGGAGCGGCCATCGCGGGTGATCATCGCCACCGACGCGACAGGTCCCCATGTACCCGCCTGATACGGTTTTGGCGCATCCTGATCGGCAGCCCAGGCTTCGGTGATGGAGTCGACCCATTTCCACGCCTCTTCCACCTCATCGCGGCGCACAAACAGCGCCTGGATACCGCGCATGGTTTCCAGCAGCAGACGCTCGTAAGCATCGGCCAGGTGCGTCTGGTTGAAGGTTTCGGAGTAGCTCAGATCCAGCTTGGTGGTCTGCAGGTTGTGTTTATGATCCAGCCCCGGCACTTTGTTGAGGATCTGGATATCCACTCCCTCGTCCGGCTGAAGACGAATGGTCAGTTTGTTCTGCGGCAGTTCCTGCCAGGACTCTTTGAACAGGTTCAATTCCGGGTTTTTGAAGTAAACAACCACTTCGGAACATTTGGCCGGCAGACGTTTACCGGTGCGCAGGTAGAACGGAACGCCCGCCCAACGCCAGTCGTCGATATCCACGCGTATCGCCACGAACGTCTCGGTGTTGCTGGACTTGTTCGCGCCCTCTTCTTCCAGGTAGCCCGGCACTTTTTTGCCTTGCGCAAACCCGGCGGTGTACTGGCCGCGGACGGTCTTCTCACGCACGTTGGAGCGGTCGATGCGGCGCAGTGACTTCAGCACTTTCACTTTTGCGTCACGGATGCTGTCAGCCGTCAGGTCAGACGGTGGAGACATGGCAATCATGCACAGAATTTGCAGCAGGTGGTTCTGGATCATGTCGCGCATCTGACCGGCCTGGTCAAAGTAACCCCAGCGACCTTCAATCCCGACCTCTTCCGCCACGGTGATTTCCACGTGGTCGATAGTGCGGTTGTCCCAGTTATTCACAAACAGGGAGTTAGCGAAACGCAGCGCCAGCAGGTTCAGTACCGTCTCTTTACCGAGATAGTGGTCGATACGGTAGACCTGGCACTCTTCAAAGAACTCGCCCACCTGGTCGTTGATTTCACGGGAGGTTGCCAGCGACGTCCCTAGCGGCTTCTCCATCACGACGCGCGCCGGTTTGGCGTTCAGTTTGGCTTCGCCCAGACCTTTGCAGATGGCGCCGAAGGTGCTTGGCGGCATGGCGAAATAGTTAATGGTGACACGGTTTTTCTGATCCAGCATCGCGCCTAAGCGGGTAAACGCGCTGACGTCATTGACGTCCAGGTTGCAGAAATCGAGGCGTCCACTCAGGGTATCCCACAAACTTTCATCAATTTTTTCTTTCATGAAAGTTTCGAGCGCCTCGCGGACGACTTTGGTATAAGCGTCCTTGTCCCAGTCAGCGCGCCCGACACCCAGAATACGGGTATCCGGATGAATTTGGCCCGCTTTCTCCAGTTGATACAGGGAAGGCAGCAATTTTCGGCGTGCAAGATCGCCTTTCGCGCCGAAAATGACCAGGTCACATGCCTGGGCTGTTTGCGTTACCGCCATGTCATTCTCCTCAGTTGGATCACCTGGTACTTCTGCCAGGTATCGTTGTAATTTTATTACAATGCACTGTACTGCTTTTACGTCATTCCCGAAACCATTAGCGCTTATCGTCGCGTGCGATACCGCGATTTTTCACCATCTGGATGATTACGACGACGTAATGACGCAACAACCGTCGTTTATTTGCGCAACAGGGTCACAGCAAAACCCGACACCGATCAAGTAATGAAAAAAAACAACAACATTATCTTGTCGATTGTTACCCTTAATGGAAGCCACAAGGGTAATATCGGCTAAATCGAATCACGATTTCATCAATTTATGAAATCGTTTACACCCATGAGCGTCCTGTTAACATGAACATGCTGGAAAAAATCCAGTTTCAACTGGAACACCTTAGCAAATCCGAGCGAAAAGTGGCCGAGGTCATTCTCGCCTCCCCCGCTCAGGCGATTCATTCAAGCATCGCCGCTCTGGCACAGGAAGCGGGTGTTAGCGAACCGACGGTCAATCGCTTTTGCCGCAGCCTCGAAACGCGCGGCTTTCCTGATTTTAAACTGCATCTGGCACAAAGTCTGGCTAACGGCACCCCATATGTTAATCGTAATGTGGATGAAGACGACAGCGTTGATGCCTATACCGCGAAAATTTTTGAATCGGCCATGGCTTCGCTTGACCACGTGCGCCAGTCTCTGGACATGAGTTCCGTGAATCGCGCGGTGGATTTACTCACCCAGGCCAAGCGGATTGCGTTCTTTGGTCTCGGGTCGTCGGCAGCCGTGGCGCATGACGCCATGAACAAATTTTTCCGCTTTAACGTCCCGGTTATTTATTCCGATGACATTGTGCTGCAACGCATGAGCTGTATGAATTGCAGTGAAGATGACGTCGTGGTACTGATTTCGCACACTGGCCGCACCAAGAGTCAGGTAGAGCTGGCTCAGCTGGCCCGTGAAAACGATGCCATGGTGATTGCCCTCACCACGGCAGGCACGCCGCTGGCCCGTGAGGCGACGCTGGCGATCACCCTCGACGTGCCGGAAGACACCGACATTTATATGCCGATGGTTTCCCGTCTGGCGCAGCTCACCGTGATTGACGTGCTGGCAACCGGTTTTACCTTACGCCGGGGCGCAAAATTCCGGGATAACTTGAAGCGGGTCAAGGAAGCGCTGAAGGAATCGCGTTTTGATAAAGAATTACTTATAAAGAGCGATGTTCCCTGATAGTTGATAACGAAGACGTAACCATAATTACGATGTAACGATTTACGGCATTCGGTCCACTCTCCGCTGCCTTGCAGCAGATGAAGGCCGATTCAATGTTCACGCAACACCAAAGTTGTTTCAGTCAACGGAGTATTACATGTCCAGAAGGCTTCGCAGAACCAAGATCGTAACCACCTTAGGCCCGGCCACCGATCGCGATAATAATCTTGAGAAAATTATCGCCGCCGGCGCCAACGTGGTGCGCATGAACTTCTCTCACGGTACGCCAGAAGACCATAAGTTACGTGCCGATAAAGTGCGTGAAATCGCAGCCAAACTGGGCCGCCACGTTGCTATCCTCGGCGATTTGCAAGGTCCAAAAATCCGCGTATCAACCTTTAAAGAGGGTAAAGTTTTCCTCAATATCGGCGACAAATTCCTGCTTGATGCCAACCTGGGCAAAGGCGAAGGCGATAAAGAGAGAGTCGGTATCGACTATAAAGGCCTGCCGGCTGACGTGGTACCTGGCGATATCCTGCTGCTCGACGACGGTCGCGTACAGCTGAAGGTGCTGGAAGTTCAGGGCATGAAAGTGTTCACCGAAGTCACCGTGGGCGGCCCGCTCTCCAACAATAAAGGCATCAACAAACTGGGTGGCGGCCTCTCTGCAGAAGCGCTTACCGATAAAGACAAAGCGGACATCGTGACGGCTGCGCTGATCGGCGTTGACTACCTGGCTGTATCCTTCCCGCGCTGCGGCGAAGATCTGAACTATGCGCGTCGCCTGGCACGGGATGCAGGCTGCGATGCTAAAATCGTCGCGAAAGTTGAACGCGCCGAAGCCGTTTGCGATCAGGATGCCATGGACGATGTGATCCTCGCCTCTGACGTGGTGATGGTTGCGCGCGGTGACCTGGGCGTGGAAATTGGCGACCCTGAGCTGGTCGGTATCCAGAAAGCGCTCATTCGTCGCGCACGTCAGCTGAACCGCGCGGTGATCACCGCCACGCAGATGATGGAATCGATGATCACCAACCCAATGCCAACCCGTGCAGAAGTTATGGACGTGGCTAACGCCGTGCTGGACGGCACCGATGCGGTGATGCTCTCTGCGGAAACCGCTGCGGGCCAGTATCCGGCAGAAACCGTGGCCGCCATGGCGCGCGTCTGCCTGGGCGCTGAAAAGATCCCAAGCATCAACGTCTCTAAACACCGTCTGGACGTGCAGTTCGACAACGTGGAAGAAGCGATTGCGATGTCTGCGATGTACGCGGCAAACCACCTGAAGGGCGTTACCGCGATCATCACCATGACCGAATCTGGCCGCACCGCGCTGATGACCTCTCGTATCAGCTCTGGCCTGCCGATCTTCGCCATGTCCCGTCACGAACGCACCCTGAACCTGACGGCGCTGTACCGCGGCGTGACGCCGGTTCACTTCGACAGCACCAGTGACGGCGTAACTGCGGCGCACGATGCCGTAAACCTGCTGCGCGACAAAGGCTATCTGGTGTCCGGTGATATTGTCATTGTGACCCAGGGCGACGTGATGAGCACCATCGGCTCAACAAACACCACGCGCGTCATGACCGTCGAGTAATAACGCCTATGTTAAAAAGCCCTCTCCAGATGGAGAGGGCTTTTTTTATTTCTTCGGATAAAGCTCTTTGCGTTTATAGGGCTCTGTTTCACCTGGCTTACGCGTTTTCAGCAGCTTCAGGATCCACGTGTACTGTTCGGCATGCGGCCCCACCAGGATTTCCACTTCTTCGTTCATTCGACGCGCGATCGTGTGGTCGTCCGCGGTCAGCAGATCGTCCATCGGCGGACGAACCTCAATACTCAGGCGATGCGTTTTACCATCATACACCGGAAACAGCGGGATCACGCGGGCACGACAGACTTTCATCAGGCGACCGATCGCGGGAAGCGTTGCTTTGTAGGTCGCAAAGAAATCGACAAACTCGCTGTGTTCAGGGCCGTGGTCCTGATCCGGCAGATAGTAGCCCCAGTAACCCTGACGCACCGACTGAATGAAGGGTTTAATGCCATCGTTACGCGCGTGCAAACGTCCGCCAAAACGACGACGCACGGTACTCCAGACAAAATCGTAGATTTTATTTCCCTGGTTATGGAACATCGCCGCCATTTTCTGGCCCTGAGACGCCATCAGCATCGCCGGAATATCAACGCCCCAGCCGTGGGGGACAAGGAAAATGACTTTCTCGTCGTTGCGGCGCATCTCCTCGATGATGTCCAGCCCTTTCCAGTCAACACGATCGACGATTTTATCCGGCCCTTTCAGCGCCAGTTCAGCCATCATCGCCATGGCCTGCGGCGCGGTGGTGTACATCTCATCAATGATTGCCTCGCGCTCGGCGTCGCTTTTCTCAGGAAAACAGTAATAGAGGTTGATCTGCGCGCGACGGCGGGCGCTCTTGCCTAAACGCCCGGCCAGACGGCCAATTTTCCCCAAAACGGGATCGCGAACGGAAGCAGGCAGTAACGCCATCCCCGCAAAGGCGTAGACACCAAGCCAGGCGCCCCAGTTGCGCGGATGGCGGAAGGATTTTTCAAACTCAGGAATGTATTCAATATTGTTTTTTTTGGTTTCCATGCTGGATCCAGGGTCTGATGACGCAAAATTTTATTCAGATAGTGTAGCGAGGCAGTCGTCCACGCACAAAAGAAAAAGCCGGCGTCAGTGTGCGCCGGCTTTTTTAACAAAAACAGAGGACTTAGTTTAAGCTCAGCTGCGGTATCACCTCTTTCACCTGCGCCAGATAATCAGTACGATCTTTACCTGTCAGGCCTTCGGTGCGCGGCAGTTTCGCCGTCAGCGGGTTCACTGCCTGTTGGTTGATCCACACTTCATAGTGCAGGTGCGGGCCGGTAGAGCGTCCGGTATTGCCGGAGATCGCGATACGGTCACCACGCTTCACCTTCTGGCCCGGCTTCACCAGCAGCTTACGCAGGTGCATGTAGCGGGTCGTATACGTACGGCCATGACGTACCGCGACATAATATCCGGCGGCACCGCTACGCTTGGCCACCACCACTTCGCCATCCCCTACCGCCAGTACCGGTGTGCCCTGCGGCATAGCAAAGTCAACGCCACGGTGCGGCGCGACGCGCCCGGTTACCGGGTTCAGACGACGCGGGTTAAAGTTCGAGGAGACGCGGAACTGTTTTGCCGTCGGGAAGCGCAGGAAGCCTTTCGCAAGGCCCGTACCGCTGCGGTCGTAGAACTTACCGTCTTCGGCACGAATCGCGTAGTAATCTTTGCCTTCGGAGCGCAGACGTACGCCCAGCAGCTGGCTTTGCTCGCGCTTGCCGTCCAGCATTTCGCGGGACATCAGGACGGAGAACTCATCGCCCTTCTTCAGCTTGCGGAAATCCATCTGCCACTGCATGGCTTTGATCACCGAGCTGATTTCAGCGCTGGTCAGGCCCGCATCGCGCGCGCTGGAGACAAAGCTCGCGCCCACGGTGCCTTTCAGAACGCTGTTAACCCAGTCGCCCTTCTGCATTTCACTGGTCATCTTGAAACCGTTTGCAGTGCGATCGTAGGTGCGGGTTTCGCGGCGGGACATTTCCCAGGTCAGACGCTGTAGATCGCCATCCGCCGTTAGTGTCCAGGAGAGCTGTTGTCCGATTTTCAGGTTACGAAGATCTTTATCCGCAGCCGCCAGCTGGCTGATATTACCCATGTCGATGCCGTACTGGTTCAGCACGCTGCTCAGCGTGTCCCCGGTAGAGACAACATATTCGTGGATACCCGCTTCGTTCTCGGTTTTATCGTCCAGCTCATCCTGCGGGATGGCTTCATCTTCCTGAGCCGCCTGGTCAATAGGCTCACTGGCTTCAGGCAGCAAAGAACGGATTTCGCTCTTTTCAAGCTCAATGGTTTTGATGATAGGGGCAGAACTCGGGTGGTAAACATAGGGCCGCCAGACGGCGACCGCTAAGGTGAGAACTGTAAGCGACCCCAGCATAACGCGGTGGGGTCGAGGCAGATTGTTAAATGCCAGGGCGACAGAGCGGGCTATCTGTTGCACGTATTCACTTCCTCGTTATTCTCCTTTCAGGCAGCTCGCATACTGGTTCGCCAGTTGGCTGAGGAACTGCGAATAGCTCGCTTTGCTCAACTGGATATTCGTACCTAGCGGGTCAAGGGTTCCCATGCGCACGGATGTTCCCCTGGCCACGGCTTCTACGACCGCTGGCCTGAACTGTGGCTCAGCAAAAACGCATGTCGCTTTTTGCTCAACCAACTGTGTTCTGATTTCATGTAAACGCTGCGCACCAGGCTGAATTTCAGGGTTGACGGTGAAGTGGCCCAGCGGGGTCAAACCGTAATGTTTTTCGTAATAGCCGTAGGCGTCATGAAAAACGAAATACCCTTTTCCTTTCAACGGTGCGAGCTCATTACCTACCTGCTTATCGGTTGCGGCTAATTGTGCCTCAAAATCCTTCAGGTTGGCGTCTAGTTTGGCTCGACTTTGCGGCATAAGTTCCACTAATTTGTCATGGATTGCAACCGCTGAAAGCCGCGCTATCTCTGGGGATAACCAAAGATGCATGTTGTACTCGCCGTGATGGTGATCTTCATCACCTTTTTCACCGTCTGCGGCATGATGGTCATGTTCGTCTCCGTCGTCATCAGCCCCTTTCATGAGTAACGGTTTCACGCCGGGGAGGTCGGCAATAGCAACCTGTTTTTCACCCGCCACCTGTTTTGCTGACTTCTGCATGAACGCTTCCATTTCAGGACCAATCCAGACAACTAAGTCCGCGTTTTGTAAGCGTTTTACATCTGACGGGCGCAGGGAATAGTCATGCTCAGAAGCACCATCAGGGAGCAGAACCTGGGTCTCCGTTACGCCGTCGGCAATGGCGGACGCGATGAATCCAAGTGGCTTAAGCGAAGCGACAACCGCAGCGTTAACATCTTGTGCGGTTGTCCCCCAAAGGGCAGCAGATAATGCTGCGAAAAGAAGCGTATTTTTATGTAACATAATGCGACTAATCATCGTAGTGAATGCGTGGAATGTGATATTATAACATTCGTTGACTTCTTCAAGCTTAAAATGACATGACGACATTGGTTTCTCTTGAAAATATTTCGGTCTCATTTGGCCAGCGCCGCGTCCTCTCTGACGTGTCGCTCGATCTGAAGCCCGGCAAAATTCTGACGCTGCTCGGCCCCAATGGCGCAGGCAAATCCACCCTGGTGCGCGTGGTGCTGGGTCTGGTCGCACCCGATGAAGGCGTGATTAAGCGCGAGGAAAAATTGCGTATTGGCTATGTGCCGCAAAAACTTCACCTCGACGCCACGCTGCCGCTGACGGTCAGCCGTTTCCTTCGTCTGCGCCCCGGCACTCGTAAAGCCGATATTCTTCCGGCGCTGAAACGCGTGCAGGCGGGCCATCTTGTCGATGCGCCGCTGCAAAAACTGTCCGGCGGTGAAACTCAGCGTGTTTTACTTGCCCGCGCGCTGCTGAGCAGCCCGCAGCTTCTGGTACTGGATGAACCGACTCAGGGTGTGGATGTGAATGGTCAGGTTGCGCTTTATGATTTGATCGACCAGCTGCGCCGGGAGCTTGATTGCGCAGTGCTGATGGTGTCTCACGATCTCCATCTGGTGATGGCAAAAACCGACGAAGTGCTGTGTCTCAACCACCATATCTGCTGCTCCGGTACGCCTGAAGTGGTGTCAATGCACCCGGAGTTTATCTCCATGTTCGGCCCACGCGGCGCTGAACAGCTGGGTATTTACCGCCATCATCATAATCATCGCCATGATTTGCAGGGACGAATCGTACTGCGTCGGGGAAATGGACACTCATGATTGAACTGTTACTGCCCGGCTGGCTGGCCGGGATTATGCTTGCCTGCGCCGCGGGCCCGCTCGGCTCGTTTGTTGTCTGGCGCAGAATGTCCTATTTTGGCGATACCCTGGCGCATGCGTCCCTGCTGGGCGTTGCCTTTGGTCTGCTGCTGGATGTAAACCCCTTCTACGCGGTGATTGTGGTCACGCTGCTGCTGGCGGCCGGTCTGGTCTGGCTGGAGAAGCGCCCTCACCTCGCTATTGATACGCTGCTTGGTATTATGGCGCACAGTGCCCTGTCGCTGGGCCTGGTGGTGGTCAGCCTGATGTCGAACATCCGCGTGGATCTGATGGCTTATCTGTTCGGTGACCTGCTGGCCGTGACGCCGGAGGATCTCATCGCTATCGCCATAGGCGTCGTGGTGGTACTCGCTATTCTGCTCTGGCAGTGGCGGAATTTACTGGCAATGACCGTCAGTCCGGATCTGGCGTTTGTCGACGGCGTGAAGCTGCAGCGCGTAAAACTGCTGTTGATGCTGGTGACGGCGTTAACGATTGGCGTCGCAATGAAGTTTGTCGGCGCGCTGATTATTACGTCGCTGCTGATCATCCCTGCCGCCACGGCGCGTCGTTTTGCCCGTACGCCAGAGCAGATGGCCGGCGTGGCCGTGATTATCGGAATGATTGCGGTAACGGGGGGGTTAACCTTCTCGGCGTTCTACGACACGCCTGCGGGGCCGTCTGTGGTGCTTAGTGCAGCGGTGCTGTTTATCCTCAGTATGATGAAGAAGACAGCGAATTAACATGGAGGGCGCTGATGCCCTCACTCTGCCCCTCTCCCACCGGGAGAGGGAATTAAGGATTACGGCATCGCGGGCGGCGTAATGCCGAAATGATTCCACGCCCGCACCGTTGCCATACGTCCACGCGGGGTGCGCTGCAGGAAACCCTGCTGGATCAGATACGGCTCCAGCACATCTTCAATCGTCTCACGCTCTTCCCCAATAGCCGCAGCCAGGTTATCCAACCCGACCGGGCCGCCAAAGAACTTATCCAGCACCGCCAGCAGCAGTTTACGGTCCATATAGTCAAAGCCTTCGGCATCGACGTTAAGCATATCCAGCGCCTGGGCAGCGATCTCGGCGGAAATCGAGCCATCGTGCTTCACCTCGGCAAAGTCACGCACGCGGCGCAGCAGGCGGTTGGCGATACGCGGCGTACCGCGGGAACGCTTCGCCACTTCAAACGCGCCCTCTTCGCTCATTTCGAGCCCCATATAGCGGGCGCTGCGGCCAACGATGTGCTGGAGGTCCGCCACCTGGTAAAACTCAAGACGCTGCACGATGCCGAAACGATCGCGCAGCGGAGAGGTCAACGACCCGGCGCGGGTGGTGGCGCCAATCAGGGTAAACGGCGGCAGATCGATTTTGATGGAGCGCGCGGCCGGGCCTTCACCGATCATGATATCCAGCTGGTAATCTTCCATCGCCGGATAGAGCACTTCCTCCACCACCGGTGACAGACGGTGGATCTCATCGATAAACAGCACGTCATGCGGTTCGAGGTTGGTCAGCATCGCCGCGAGATCGCCCGCCTTCTCCAGCACGGGGCCGGATGTAGTGCGCAGGTTGACGCCCATTTCATTGGCGACGATATTCGCCAGCGTGGTTTTCCCTAAACCGGGAGGGCCAAAAATCAGCAGGTGATCGAGCGCATCGCCGCGCAGCTTTGCCGCCTGGATGAAAATCTCCATCTGGGAACGAACCTGCGGCTGGCCGATATACTCATCAAGCAGTTTTGGGCGAATCGCGCGATCCACCACGTCATCTGCCTGAATAGTGCCTGCCGACACCAGGCGGTCTGCTTCAATCATCCTTTACCTCACAATGCAGCGCGCAGCGCTTCACGAATCAGGGTTTCACTGCTGGCGTCCGGTTTGGCAATTTTGCTCACCATGCGGCTGGCCTCCTGAGGTTTATAGCCCAGCGCCACCAGCGCGGCAACCGCTTCCTGCTCGGCGTCATCATCCGTCGCTGGCGCGCCAGGAGAGGTCAGTACTAAATCAGCTGCCGGAGTGAACAGATCGCCATGCAGACCTTTAAAGCGGTCTTTCATTTCGACAATCAGGCGCTCGGCGGTTTTCTTACCAATGCCCGGGAGCTTAATCAGCGCCGCCGGATCTTCACGCTCAACGGCATTCACAAACTGTGGTGCCGACATGCCGGACAAAATCGCCAGCGCCAGCTTCGGACCGACGCCGTTGGTTTTAATCAGCTCGCGGAACAGGGTCCGTTCCTGCTTGTTATTGAAGCCGTACAGCAGCTGGGCATCTTCACGCACCACAAACTGGGTAAAGACAATCGCCTCTTTGCCCGCGTCCGGCAGCTCGTAGAAGCAGGTCATCGGCATATGGACTTCATAGCCCACGCCACCCACTTCCAGCAGCACTAACGGGGGTTGTTTTTCAATGATGATGCCTCTGAGTCTGCCTATCACGTGACGCTCCTGCCTTCTGGGAGAAATTAACTGCCGACATAATAAAAAAAGGCTGGATGTTTATCCAGCCTGATTTCTGATTATCGTAACCTGCCTCGCGCCAGATTGAGCCGCGACTCGCTCATTTGCATCGCGTTCTGGCTGACGTGACAGTGGGTAATCGCAATCGCCAGCGCATCCGCGGCGTCGGCCTGCGGGTTCGCGGGAAGCTTCAGCAAGGTACGCACCATATGCTGCACCTGGCTTTTTTCCGCGCTCCCAATCCCCACCACCGTCTGCTTAACCTGACGCGCCGCGTATTCGAATACCGGCAAATCCTGGTTCACGGCAGCGACGATGGCGACCCCGCGCGCCTGACCGAGCTTTAGCGCCGAATCGGCGTTTTTCGCCATAAAGACCTGCTCGATGGCGAAGTAGTCCGGCTGAAACTGGGTGATGATCTCCGACACGCCCGCATAAATGAGCTTCAGGCGCGAAGGAAGATCGTCCACTTTGGTGCGAATACAGCCGCTGCCCAGGTAGGTTAGCTGGCGTCCCACCTGACGGATAACGCCATAACCGGTGACGCGTGAGCCTGGGTCAATCCCGAGAATAATCGACATCACGCGTCTCCTGTAACGGATTTATACGCTCTCATTAGAGAGTCGCTGCAACCTCATCAGAGATTTCACCGTTGTGGTACACTTCCTGCACGTCGTCGCAGTCTTCGAGCATGTCGATCAGACGCAGCAGTTTCGGTGCCGTTTCCGCATCCATGTCCGCTTTGGTGGACGGGATCATGGACACTTCAGCGTTGTCCGCTTTCAGGCCAGCCGCTTCCAGCGCGTCGCGCACGGCACCCATCTCTTCCCACGCGGTATAAACGTCGATAGCGCCGTCATCGAAGGTCACTACGTCTTCCGCACCGGCTTCCAGCGCCGCTTCCATGATCGCATCTTCGTCGCCTTTCTCGAAGGAGATGACGCCTTTTTTGCTGAACAGGTAAGCAACGGAACCGTCAGTACCCAGGTTGCCACCGGTTTTGGTGAACGCGTGGCGCACTTCCGCAACGGTACGGTTACGGTTATCGGACAGACATTCAACCATCACCGCAGTACCGCCAGGGCCGTAACCTTCATAAATGATAGTTTCCATGTTCGCGTCTTCATCACCGCCCACGCCACGTGCGATTGCACGGTTCAGGGTGTCACGCGTCATGTTGTTTGACAGCGCTTTATCAACCGCCGCGCGCAGACGCGGGTTAGAAGCCGGGTCGCCGCCGCCCAGACGCGCTGCTGTCACCAGCTCGCGAATGATTTTGGTAAAGATCTTACCGCGCTTGGCATCCTGTGCCGCTTTGCGGTGTTTGGTGTTGGCCCACTTACTATGACCTGCCATAAAAATATCCTCAAAGAGCGCGCCTTTTCAGGCAGCGTTAATTACAAATTCTTCAATCGCCTGCCGGTTGCTCCACGACTTGGTCAGTGCGGCGGCATCCGCCGCATTCACCCAGCGGTAGGTCAGGTGTTCGGTAAACACGATCTCCCGTTCATGGGGGAGCGCGAGACAGAACCACGATTCCGTATTGCGCTCGGTACCCGGCGCGTAGCGATGACGTAAATGGCTAAAAATTTCGAACTCCACCGTGCGCTGACAGTCCTTCAGGGTCAGTTGCTCGCGGACAACGTCAATGGCGACCTCTTCCTTTACTTCACGCGCGGCGGCCTGCGGCGCGGTCTCCCCCTCTTCCAGACTGCCGGTAACCGACTGCCAGAATTCAGGGTCATCGCGCCGCTGCAACATCAGCACCCGCTTCGTGTCTTCTGCATAAATGACCACCAGGACCGAAACGGGGAGCTTATATGTCATATCAGTTTTTCTCTTCCTTCTTCACCACCTCAATGCCCAGCTCAGCCAGTGCGGCCGGGTTGGCAAAGCTTGGCGCTTCGGTCATCAGACACGCTGCGGCAGTGGTTTTCGGGAAGGCAATAACATCACGAATGTTATCGGTGCCGGTCAGCAGCATGGTCAGTCGGTCAAGACCGAAGGCCAGACCCGCGTGCGGCGGCGTACCGTATTTCAGGGCGTCCAGCAGGAAGCCAAACTTCTCGCGCTGCTCCTGCTCGTTGATGCCCAGAATGCCGAACACGGTCTGCTGCATTTCACCGCTGTGAATACGCACGGAACCGCCGCCCACTTCGTAACCGTTGATGACCATGTCATAAGCGTTGGCGACAGCATCTTCCGGTGCCGCTTTCAGCTCTGCCGCCGTCATCTCTTTCGGGGAGGTGAACGGGTGGTGCATTGCAGTCAGGCCGCCTTCACCGTCGTCTTCAAACATTGGGAAGTCGATAACCCACAGCGGGGCCCATTTGTTTTCGTCGGTCAGGCTCAGGTCTTTGCCGAGCTTCAGACGCAGCGCGCCCATCGCATCCGCCACGACTTTCTTATTGTCTGCGCCGAAGAAGATCATGTCGCCGTCCTGCGCGCCGGTGCGCTCAAGGATCGCTTCCACGATGTCCGCGTTCAGGAATTTCGCTACCGGGCTGGTGATGCCTTCCAGACCTTTCGCGCGCTCGGTCACTTTAATATAGGCCAGACCTTTCGCGCCGTAGATCTTGATGAAGTTGCCGTAATCGTCGATCTGCTTGCGGCTCAGTGCTGCACCACCCGGTACACACAGAGCCGCTACGCGGCCTTTAGGATCGTTAGCCGGGCCAGCGAAGACGGCAAACTCAACGCCTTTCACCAGATCTGCTACGTCCACCAGCTCCATCGGGTTACGCAGGTCGGGTTTGTCAGAGCCGTAACGACGCTCGGCTTCAGCGAAGGTCATGATAGGGAAATCGCCCAGCTCAACGCCTTTCACGTCGTTCCACAGGCTACGCACCAGAGCTTCCATCACTTCACGCACCTGCTCGGCGGTCATGAAGGAGGTTTCCACATCGATCTGGGTAAATTCTGGCTGACGGTCAGCGCGCAGATCTTCGTCGCGGAAGCATTTAACGATCTGATAGTAGCGATCGAAGCCGGACATCATCAGCAGCTGTTTGAACAGCTGTGGAGACTGCGGCAGCGCGTAGAATTTGCCTTTATGAACGCGGGATGGGACCAGGTAATCGCGCGCGCCTTCCGGCGTGGCTTTGGTCAGCATCGGGGTTTCGATATCGAGGAAACCGTGGTCATCCATAAAGCGACGCACCAGGCTGGTGATTTTTGCACGGGTTTTCAGGCGCTGAGCCATTTCCGGACGACGCAGATCCAGGTAGCGGTATTTCAGACGCGCTTCTTCAGTGTTGACGTGGTTGGAGTCCAGCGGCAGCGCTTCCGCACGGTTAATGATCGTCAGATCGGACGCCAGCACTTCAATGGCACCCGTCGCCATGTCGGCGTTGACGTTTTTCTCGTCGCGCGCACGCACGGTGCCGGTAACCTGAATGCAGAACTCATTACGCAGCTCAGAGGCCAGCTTCAACGCATCTGCGCGATCCGGATCGAAGAACACCTGAACGATACCTTCGCGGTCGCGCATATCGATAAAGATAAGGCTACCAAGATCACGACGACGATTGACCCAACCACACAGGGTTACCTGCTGTCCGACGTGGGACTGACGCAGCTGCCCGCAATATTCTGTACGCATGAGATATCCCTTAATTAGCCGCAGGCTAAATGTCGCCTGGTATGCAGGCTACTATGTCGCAGCTTTCTGTATGTCACAACTGGATGAAAAAAGGCGGCTATTATACTGGAAATTCCGCCGGACGATAAGAGCGAACCACGGCCTGGCGGTCGTTTGCTGCACTCTTATTGCGCATTCTCACAAAAATTAACAAAATTATCCGCCCAGGAACAGGCCATCACGTCGTATGGTGTCTGGAAGTGATTCATTTAACGGGAGTAACGATGTTAACACTTGATGCCAGTAAAACCGCGCTTGTCGTGATTGATTTACAGGAAGGCATTCTGCCCTTCGCTGGCGGCCCGCATACCGCGGATGATGTGCTCAACCGCGCAGCTCGCCTGGCGGAAACATGTCGTGCCAGCGGTGCGCCTGTGGCCATGGTGCGCGTCGGCTGGTCTGCTGATTACGCCGAAGCGTTAAAACAGCCCGTTGATGCCCAGGCTCCTGCACGCGCCCTGCCGGAAAACTGGTGGACGTACCCGGCCTCGCTGGGTAAACGCGACAGCGATATTGAAGTGACCAAACGTCAGTGGGGCGCATTCTACGGCACCGATCTTGAACTGCAGCTCCGCCGTCGCGGCATCGACACCATCATCCTGTGCGGCATTTCCACTAATATCGGCGTGGAATCTACCGCCCGCAACGCGTGGGAGCTGGGCTTTAACCTGGTGATCGCCGAAGATGCCTGCAGCGCGGCTTCCGCGGAACAGCATCAGGGCAGCATGACCCATATCTTCCCGCGCATCGGCCGCGTGCGCAGCACTGATGAGATTGTCAGCGCGCTATGATGTACGTAGGCCTGCCCCAGTGGTCGCACCCGAAATGGGTGCGACTTGGCATCACCAGCCTTGAGGAGTATGCCCGGCACTTCAACTGTGTCGAGGGTAACACCACCCTGTATGCGCTCCCGAAAGCCGAGATTGTTGCACGCTGGCGAGAGCAAACGACCGATGACTTCTGCTTCTGCTTTAAGTTTCCGGCCACCATTTCCCACCAGGCCGCGCTGCGCAACTGCGGGGATTTGACCGAAGAGTTTTTTACGCGCATGTCGCCGCTGGCGAACCGCATCGGTCAGTACTGGATCCAGCTACCCGCCACGTTTGGCCCGCGCGATTTGCCTGCGCTCTGGCAGTTCCTTGATGCCCTGCCCCGCGAATTCACCTACGGCGTTGAAGTCAGGCATCCTGAATTTTTTGCCAAGGGCGAAGCGGAAAAAGCGCTCAATCGCGGCCTGCTCGAGCGTTCCGTTAACCGGGTGATCCTCGATAGCCGCCCGGTGCACAGCGCTGTCCCCCATAGCGAAGCCATCGTTGAGGCTCAGCGTAAAAAACCGAAAGTGCCGGTTCACGCCATCGTGACCGCGCATAACCCAATGGTCAGGTATATCGGCAGCGATAACATGCAGCAAAACCAGGCAATGTTCGCCGTCTGGCTGCAAACGTTAGCGAAGTGGGAACACACCACTACGCCGTATCTCTTTTTGCATACGCCGGATATCGCCCAGGCGCCCGAACTGGTCGATGCTCTGTGGCAGGCCTTGCAGGCTGCGGTGCCGTCCGTGGGCAGCGCCCCTTCCATCCCACAACAATCTTCTCTTTTCTGATATCACCCCCTATCATAGTGAAGTGCCATCTGCCAAAAACAGGGAGTTTGTATGGTCAGCGCGCTGTATGCGGTGTTAGGTGCATTACTGCTGATTAAGTTTTCATTTGATGTTGTGCGCCTCAGAACGCTGTACCGCGTCTCTTACGGTGACGGCGGATTTTCCGAGCTACAAAGCGCTATCCGCATTCATGGCAACGCGGTCGAATACATCCCCGCAGCCTTAATCCTGCTGCTGTTTATGGAGATGAATGGCGCAGAAACCTGGATGGTGCACATCTGTGGCTTGCTTCTTATTGCTGGCCGCCTGATGCACTATTACGGTTTTCACCACCGCTTAATCCGCTGGCGTCGTTCCGGCATGAGTGCGACCTGGTGTTCGCTTTTGCTGATGGTGCTGGCTAACCTGTGGTATATGCCGTGGGAGTTGGTTTTCTCCCTCCATTAGCGCACAATACGCCACTTTATTTTTCCCGGATTTTTACGTTATGTCAGATCGCGACACGCTTTTTTCCGCGCCTATCGCCAGCCTGGGCGACTGGACCTTCGATGAACGGGTAGCCGAAGTCTTCCCGGATATGATCCAGCGCTCTGTTCCCGGTTATTCCAATATTATCTCTATGATCGGCATGCTGGCTGAGCGCTTCGTTCAACCCGGCACGCAGGTCTATGACCTGGGCTGCTCGCTCGGCGCGGCAACGCTGTCGGTTCGTCGTAACGTTCACCACGAAGGCTGCCGAATCATCGCCGTCGATAACTCCCCGGCCATGGTTGAGCGCTGCCGTCGCCATATTGACGCGTATAAAGCCCCTGTTCCGGTAGACGTGGTGGAAGGCGATATCCGCGAGATTGAGATCAATAACGCGTCGATGGTGGTGCTGAATTTCACCCTGCAGTTCCTGGTGCCTGATGACCGCCAGCTGCTGCTCGACAAAATTTATCAGGGGCTGAATCCCGGCGGCGCGCTGGTGCTCTCGGAGAAATTCAGCTTCGAAGATGCCGAGGTTGGCGAACTGCTGTTTAATATGCACCACGATTTCAAACGGGCGAACGGCTACAGCGAGCTGGAGATCAGCCAGAAGCGCAGCATGCTCGAAAACGTGATGCTGACGGATTCCGTAGAAACCCACAAAGCGCGTCTGAGCAAAGCCGGATTTGAGCACAGCGAACTGTGGTTCCAGTGCTTTAACTTTGGCTCTCTGGTGGCGCTGAAAGCGGGAGAGTCCGCATGATCGAATTCAGTAATTTCTATCAGCTGATTGCCAAAAACCAGCTCTCCCACTGGCTGGAAACCTTGCCCGCGCAGATTGCCGCCTGGCAGCGCGATCAGCAGCACGGCCTGTTAAAGCAGTGGTCAAACGCGGTGGAGTATCTGCCCGAACTGACCCCGCATCGTCTGGATCTTCTGCACAGCGTCACCGCCGAGAGCGAAGAGCCGCTCCCGGCCGGACAGATCAACCGCATCGAAACGCTGATGCGTAACCTGATGCCGTGGCGTAAAGGGCCGTTTTCACTTTACGGCGTGAACATCAATACCGAATGGCGCTCGGACTGGAAATGGGATCGCGTTCTGCCTCACCTTTCCGACCTGACCGGGCGCACCATTCTGGACGTCGGCTGCGGCAGCGGCTATCACATGTGGCGCATGATTGGCGCAGGGGCGCATCTGGCGGTAGGTATTGACCCGATGCAGCTGTTCCTGTGCCAGTTTGAAGCGGTGCGCAAGCTGCTGGGTAACGACCAGCGCGCGCACCTGCTGCCGCTGGGCATCGAACAGCTCCCTGCCCTTAAAGCCTTTGATACCGTCTTCTCCATGGGCGTGCTGTACCACCGTCGTTCCCCGCTTGAACACCTGTGGCAACTGAAGGATCAGCTGGTCAGCGGGGGCGAGCTGGTGCTGGAAACGCTGGTAATTGAAGGCGATGAACATGCCGTTCTGGTCCCGGGCGATCGCTACGCGCAGATGCGCAACGTTTACTTCATCCCTTCCGCGCTGGCGCTGAAGAACTGGCTGGAGAAGTGCGGGTTTGTGGATGTGCGGATTGCCGACGTCAGCGTGACCTCGCTCGAGGAACAGCGCCGCACCGACTGGATGATCACCGAATCGCTGGAGCAGTTCCTCGACCCGGCCGACCACAGCAAAACCATCGAAGGCTATCCGGCTCCGATGCGTGCGGTGTTGATTGCGACCAAGCCGTAGTCCTTTAGCCGGGTGGCGGCTACGTCTTACCCGGCCTACGCACGATTTTGCAGGCCCGGTAAGCGAAGTGCCACCGGGCGCAGGAGAAAAAAAGGCCCCTGTTGAAATTGCAGGGGCCTGGTACAAGCAAGCATCATATTGGGCGACATGATGCGCGGTAAAAATCGGTACGTTGCTACACGTGATGGCGCTCAATCAGCGACTTCATTTCCGCAACCGACTCTCCCTCTACGCCATAGCGTGAATACTCATCCGCTTCAGCATCCGTCGACATTGACAATCCTGTATTGCGATAACGCATGGGCGAAGGTATCCATTTACCCGCGGAGCTGTGCAGCTCTTCTACCCCGGCGTTTAAAAACCGTTCCAGATTGCTGGCGCGGACTCCCGCACCCGCCATTATTATTGGAACACCGGAATGTGCTTTTAGTTCCGTAATTAATTGCAGTCCTTTTTCAGCTGACGCCTGCTGACCCGATGTCAGGATGCGCGCCACGCCAAGTTCTCCAAGCGTTTCAAAGGCCTGAAGCGGATCTTTACACATATCAAATGCGCGATGAAAAGTGACTGCCAGCCCCTGCGCGGCGCTCATAATCTGACGCATGCGCGGTATATCGATATTGCCGTCTTCATCCAGCAGGCCGGTCACCAGGCCAGGAAACCCCAGGTCCCGAACGAGCGCGATATCATCAAGCATGGCACTGAACTCGCCCGCCGTGTAACAAAAATCACCACCGCGCGGACGAATAATCGGGTGAACGGGAATGGTGACGGCCTGACGTGCAGACTTCAACACGCCGTATGACGGCGTCAGCCCGCCCTCTTTGGGTGCCGCACACAGTTCAATGCGGTCAGCCCCGTGCTTTTGCGCGGTCACGGCACACTCCACGCTGTAACAACAAATCTCCAGCAGCGCCATTTAATCCTCCTGAAACTCCACTAAACGAAACACCATGACACGCCGTCCGTTTTCAGTCCCGGCGTGAACTCACATCTCTTACGCTTCGCTGGCAACGATCTGCTCAATGGTCCACGGATGAAACTTCACCGTGACCTGTCCGTCAGTGACGGCCAGCGTCGGATTAGGTAACCGCTCGCGCTCGCCTTTGGGTGAACTCGTCTTCACAAAAATTCCCGGCTGGCTTAAGCCTTCGTCAGAAAGGAGGGCCAGCGCGCGCGCGTTCAACATCTCCGGCTCACCCGGCAGGACAATTTCGATATGTTCCCAGCCTTCGTGCGGATAGCGTTTCTCGCCCGGCCACGGCAGTTCAACCACGGTGAATTGCCAGTGCGCCACGTTGACCGGCTGATGCAGTTTGAACAGGCAAATAGGGCGACCGTTAATGATGTTCTCGGACAGCAACTCGCCGCACCGTTCGAACCCGCGACGCCAGCGCTCGGCGGTGGCATTCTGATGACAGCGCAAAGAGATGTGATCGGCCTCAAGCGGCGCGATATCCAGACCGAGACGGGTGGCAAGTTCTGTGAACGCCTGGGTAAAGCGCGGTAAATCTGCGGAAATATCATGCAGTTCGTCAATGGATTGCCAGTTCGCCATAAGTCACTCTCTTTTCATGTCGCAAAGCCGCTAATTTACTCTGTTGCCCTGTTTTGACCAACCGCAGAATCCGGTTTTTTGCGACTGCATGATTATGCACACCTTCACCGCCTGGATTCTGAGCAATCTTCAGGCCCCGCAATGCTGACGCCAGAGGGCATTTGCAGTATACTCCCGCCCTAAATTCTTTAACTGGCGCGGGCGGTTGTAAGCCCGCATCCAAAAACGTAAGGTATCCAGGTGAATATTCAGGCTCTTCTCTCCGAAAAAGTCAGTCAGGCACTGATTGCCGCAGGCGCGCCTGCGGATTGCGAACCGCAGGTTCGTCAGTCAGCAAAAGTACAGTTTGGCGACTATCAGGCTAATGGCGTGATGGCAGTGGCTAAAAAACTGGGCATGCCGCCGCGACAGCTCGCTGAGCAGGTACTGACGCATCTGGATCTTTCCGGCATTGCCAGCAAAACCGAAATCGCCGGCCCGGGCTTCATCAATATCTTCCTGGAACCTGCGTTCCTGGCAAGCCACGTTGACGCAGCGCTGAAATCTGACCGTCTGGGTGTTTCCCAGCCGGAGGCGCAGACCGTCGTGATCGACTACTCTGCCCCGAACGTGGCGAAAGAGATGCACGTTGGCCACCTGCGTTCCACTATCATCGGTGATGCCGCGGTGCGCACGCTCGAGTTCCTCGGTCACAAGGTGATCCGCGCGAACCACGTGGGCGACTGGGGCACCCAGTTCGGCATGCTGATTGCTTACCTGGAAAAACAGCAGCAGGAAAACGCGGGTGAAATGGCGCTGGCGGACCTGGAAGGGTTCTACCGCGAAGCCAAAAAACACTACGACGAAGACGAAGCCTTTGCCGAGCGCGCGCGCAGCTACGTGGTTAAACTGCAGGGCGGCGACCAATACTTCCTCGAGATGTGGCGCAAGCTGGTTGATATCACCATGTCTCAGAACCAGCTGACCTATAACCGTCTGAACGTTACCCTGACCCGTGACGACGTGATGGGTGAAAGTCTCTATAACCCAATGCTGCCCGGCATTGTGGCTGACCTGAAAGCGAAAAACCTGGCGGTAGAGAGCGAAGGCGCAACGGTGGTGTTCCTTGATGAGTACAAAAACAAGGAAGGCGAACCGATGGGCGTGATCATCCAGAAAAAGGATGGCGGCTATCTCTACACCACGACAGACATCGCCTGCGCGAAATACCGTTACGAAACGCTGCATGCCGACCGCGTGCTGTACTACATCGACTCCCGTCAGCACCAGCACCTGATGCAGGCGTGGACCATCGTGCGTAAAGCCGGTTACGTGCCGGATTGCGTGCCGCTTGAACACCACATGTTCGGCATGATGCTGGGTAAAGATGGCAAGCCGTTCAAAACCCGTGCGGGCGGAACCGTGAAGCTGTCCGACCTGCTGGACGAAGCGCTGGAGCGCGCCCGCCGTCTGGTGGCCGAGAAGAACCCGGACATGCCTGCCGACGAGCTGGAAAAACTGGCCAACGCCGTGGGTATCGGTGCGGTGAAATACGCGGATCTCTCCAAGAACCGTACCACCGACTATATCTTCGACTGGGATAACATGCTGGCGTTTGAAGGCAACACGGCGCCTTACATGCAGTATGCCTACACCCGCGTGCTCTCGGTGTTCCGTAAGGCGAACATTGATGAAAACGTACTGGCGAATGCGACAGTGACCATCACGGAAGATCGTGAAGCACAGCTGGCGGCGCGCCTGCTGCAGTTTGAAGAGACGCTGACGGTTGTCGCGCGTGACGGCACGCCGCACGTGATGTGTGCTTACCTGTACGATCTGGCGGGTCTGTTCTCCGGCTTCTACGAACACTGCCCTATTCTGTCTGCGGAAAACGAATCGGTCCGCAACAGCCGCCTGAAGCTGGCGCAGCTCACGGCGAAGACCCTGAAGCTGGGTCTGGATACCCTGGGTATCGAAACCGTAGAACGCATGTAATACAAAAAACCCGGCAAGCGCCGGGTTTTTTCTTATCAGAAATACTTCCGTAAATATTCCGTCAAACAGAGAATCGCCATCGCCTGTCCGTACGGCATAGACGTCAGCGGGATCTGGCGATAAAACTCAAGATCGCTGCCCATGCCCGTGCCGAACGACGTTTGCAACAGCTCGCCTTCCGGCGAAATATTTTTGACGATACCGCGAATCGCTTTTTCTGCCACTTCGGCATACTCCGCGCCAACGTAGCGCTTGCGCACGGCTTTCAGAATGCCGTAGGCAAACCCTGCCGTGGCGGACGCCTCAAGATAAGAATGTGGATCGTCGAGCAGCGTATGCCATAGCCCGCTGTCGTCCTGATATTTCGCCAGCGCGGCAATCTGCGCATTCAATACCTGCACCAGGTAGCGGCGCACCGCGTTGCTTTCCGGCAGATCCACCAGCTCAAGGAAGTCCGGGATGACGATGGTGAGCCAGCTGTTGCCGCGCGCCCAGCGGGCACGGGCAAAGTTATGATTACCGTCATAGCTCCAGCCGTGGAACCACAGCCCGGTCTCCCGGTCCATCAGGTTCTGCACGTGCAGCAGGAACTGATAGACCGCCTCTTCAACGTACTCCGGCTTATTGAGCAGCTTGCCGATTTTCGCCAGCGGCAGCACCGTCATCATCAGCGTGTCATCCCACATCTGTTGATGGTTTTCTTCCGCCAGGGTGATGTGCTGCATCCCGCCGTGTTCCGTGCGCGGCATCTCGGCCATCGCCCATTCCGCCCAGCTTTCCAGCCACGGCAGCCAGGCCTGATTTTTGGTCTCTTCGTAGCGATAAGCCAGCGTAAGGAACGGCGACATGGTATTCACGTTTTTGGTGGTCGCGCCTTCCGCAAAGCGGTCGGCAAACCAGCTGTCGATAATGTCTCGCATACCTTCATCGCCGGTCTGGCAGTAATACTGCCAGATACCGTACAGGCCAACGCCGTGCGTCCACTCCCATCCGGCCCAGCCTTTGGTGTCGATCACGCGCCCGTCGTCCAGCCGCAGCAAAAATTCACCCGTTTTATCTTGGATATTGACCAGACTATGCGTCACCTTTTGAATCAGCGATTTCAGCTCGTCCCGGGCGATAAAGCGCTCTGGCTGACGCAGTAACGGGCTATGTTTGACAGGCCAAACTTTCATCATCTTAACCTCTGTTGTATGTCGAATTCAGTACCGCGCGATCCTTCAGCGAAGGTGCCGCTGGCTTGTTGCGATTCAGATAGCCGATGTTGTTATTGCCCCACAGTGACTCATAAGGCATACCGGCCAGCATCTCGACGGTGGCGCGGGCGTGTGGCGTCGCTGACTCAGGCATCGCATGACCACACTCACGCATTTTCGCGGTCTCCTCGCGCAGCGTGCTGTGGGTCTGCAAATTGAGCCTGAAGCGCAGGGAAACGAGGAAGCCGCAGAACAGCACCAGGATGGTGCCCACGCTCAGGATCGTCAAAATGGTGTGGCTCACTTCCGCAGGCTGCACTTTCTGACCGCTGACAAAGCCGGACATCTGCATCACAATGCCCACCAGCATCACCGCACCGGCCTGTGAGGCCTTACGGGTCAGGGTCATGATGCCCGCGAAGATCCCTTCGCGGCGCTGGCCGGTGATCGCTTCATCCACGTCAGCAATGTACGTGTAGGTATTCCATGGCACATAGTTGATACCGCCGCGCCCCAGCCCAGCCACCGCAGAGATCAGCAACAGCAGAGCGTAAACGTCGCTCAGGCCCGCGTAATAGAGCACGGCGTAGGAAATTGACGCCAGGCCAAACAGCACCACCACCATGCGGTAGGACGGCGCAGGCCCGAAGCGGATACACAGCGGGATCATGGCGATAACCGCAAGGAACTGGAAGATGGCCATCGTGCCCAGCAAACTGGACGCCACTGACGCTTCCTGCATCAGCACGAACACCACGTAGTAGGTGAATACCGCGTTAAACACGTCCTGCGCGATATAGCCGCCGAGGTACATGCCCAGATGCTGACGGAAAATCTTGATGCGCAGCGTGGAGCTGAGCTCAACGATCAGGCGGTTGAGGCTCTGCCCCAGCGTCAGCTTCTTCTTCTCTTCTTCAGCACGCAGCGCCGCTTCAGACCACTCTTCGCGCGGGCGTTCCCAGGTGAAGCACCAGACGAAGGTCAGCATCAGCGCGCAGAGCACGGAGAAGACCAGGCTTGCGTAGAAGAAGGAAACCGCGTTGTCTTTCCCGAACCAGGTCAACAGGATCCCCGGCAGGAAGGAAGCCAGAATGGCGGACATCTGGGCCATAGCGATACGCGCCCCGGAGAACTTGGTTTTCTGCTTAAAGTCATCGGTCATTTCCGGCACCAGCGTTTCGTACGGCACCAGAATCATGGTGTAAACAATATCAAACACCAGATAGGTCAGCAGGTAGTACCCGAAGCTCATGTCCCCAACCCACATCAGCGAGTAGCTGAACACGCACGGGATCCCCAGCAGGATAAAGAACTTACGACGGCCAAAGCGCTTGCCGAGCCAAGTCGTACCAAAGTTATCGGTTAAAAAGCCCATCAACGGGCTAACGACGGCATCCAGCACCCTTGCCGCTGCAAAGATGAACGTTGCTTCGATCGGTGAAAGCCCGCAGAAGGTGGTATAAAAATATAAAAGCCAGGCCGCCGTCAGGGCCGTGGTACCCGCCCCGAGAAAATCGCCTGACCCGTAAGCAAGATAATTCGCGAGTCCAATTTTACGTGTTTTCATTGCCGTCAGCCCTAATCAGTTTCAGGAGACTCCCTGCAAACGCGCTTCGTCCGGGAGCTTTTATACGGCTACAGTAAATGCATCGACCTGTTGATACCTTTCTGTTTCTGCCACTCCAGAGAGGGTGTATGGCAAAAATACAAAGGGTAGGGTCACGCGCGTCACTGATTTATAAAACAGCGTTTCTATTTGATCAAAAGGAGAGGTCAGTTTTGAGAGCCAGCCATCAGAATGTCCTGATGGCTGGTGAAAAGGCAGGGTGTTAGCGATAGTTCACGATGACGGAATTACTCTGGACTTTCAGCGCCGGGATTAAGCGCCCCCCGCCCGGCACTTCCCAGATGAAACGCAAAGGTTCAATGGCCGGTACGCCGTTGAACGCCTGCGTCGTGCCATTTTCACCGTCGATTTCCGTGCAGCGCGTCTGAGAGCAGAGGCGCACTCGCAGGCCTGCGGGTGTTGGGCCAATCAGCCGGTAATTCCAGACCACAAGGCCCATCAGACCGGAAACCTCTTCAGCAGGTGCCAGCGGGTTAGATGACATGGCAACACCCCGGTTGCTGAGGGTCACTCCCATGCTGCTTGCCTGCCACGTGCCCTCCCCAGCAGCCTGCGCCACCAAAGGGAAAAGCAAAATCCAGATCCATTTACCCATTATTTTCCTCCAATCGTCGCGGTCATGCGGATATGACGGTTATCCGACAGCTCCAGATTCGACAGCACGACCAGCTGGTTCAGGCTACGACGCAGGAAGCGCGACAGCAGCGGACGTAGCGCATGGTTCACCAGCAGCACCGGCGGCGCCCCCAGCATCTCCTGACGCGTCAGCGCCTCCTGCGTTTGCGCCAGCAGACGATCCGCCAGGCCCGGCTCCAGGCCGCCCCCGCCCTGCAGGGCCTGCAGCAGCAGGCGTTCAAGCGGCGTATCGAGGCCAATGACCTGCACCTCTCCGGTTCCCGGGAACCACTGCTGGGTGATCGCGCGGCCCAGCGCAACGCGTACCACCGCCGTCAGCTCGTGCGGATCGTTTTGGATCGGCGCATGCTCGGCAAGGGTTTCGAGAATGGTGCGCATATCGCGGATCGGCACTTTCTCTTCGAGCAGGTTTTGCAGCACCTTGTGCAGCGTGGTTAAGGTCAGCACGCCCGGGACCAGGTCTTCCGTCAGCTTCGGCATCTCCTGCGTGACGCGGTCCAGCAGCTGCTGCGCTTCCTGACGGCCAAACAGCTCTGCAGAGAATTGCCCGATCAGGTGATTAAGATGGGTTGCCACCACGGTACTGGCTTCAACAACCGTATACCCCTGGATCTGCGCCTGCTCTTTCAGCGCACTTTCAATCCAGATAGCGGCCAGGCCAAAGGCCGGATCGATGGTTTGCTCGCCCGGCAGGGTGCCTGCGGCGGTACCCGGGTTAATCGCCAGCCAGCGGCCCGGATAGGCATCACCGCTGCCGATTTCGACCCCTTTCATGAGAATGCGATAGCGCGCGGGCGGCAGGTCCATATTGTCGCGGATGTGTACAACCGGCGGCAGGAAGCCCATATCCTGCGCGAATTTTTTACGGATACTGCGGATACGGCCAAGCAGCTCGCCATCCTGCTGGAAATCGACCATCGGGATCAGGCGATAGCCAACTTCCATTCCCAGGGAATCTTCCAGCTGAACGTCGTTCCAGGTCGCTTCGACGGCCTGGGTATTCTCCGGCATTTTTACCTGAACAGGTTCCGCTGCCGGTTTGATTTCACGGCCACGCATCCACCAGGCAAGCCCCAGCAGACCCGCCGTAAACAGCAGGAAGACGAGGTTTGGCATACCCGGCACCAGACCGAGCAAACCCAGAACCGCAGCGGCCAGCAGCATCACGCGCGGGTTGCTGAAGAGCTGGCCCACCATCTGCTCGCCAACGTCCTGGTCGGTACTCACGCGGGTCACAATCACACCCGCCGCCGTGGAGATAACCAGCGCCGGGATCTGCGCGACCAGACCGTCACCAATGGTCAGCAGCGTATAGCTTTCCGCCGCGTGGCCCATGTCCATCCCGTGCTGCAATACCCCCACCAGCAGGCCGCCGACCACGTTAATCACCATGATCAGAATGCCCGCGATGGCGTCACCGCGCACAAACTTACTCGCACCGTCCATGGAGCCGTAGAAGTCCGCCTCCTGCGTCACTTCCGAACGGCGTTTTTTGGCTTCATCTTCGGCGATAAGGCCGGCGTTCAGGTCGGCGTCGATCGCCATCTGTTTGCCCGGCATCCCGTCCAGCACAAAACGCGCGCCCACTTCCGCGATACGCCCTGCACCTTTGGTGATAACCATAAAGTTGATGATAACGAGGATAACGAACACCACGATACCGATAGCGAAATTGCCGCCCACCAGGAAGTGGCCGAACGCCTCCACCACTTTACCTGCCGCTGCCGCACCGGTGTGACCTTCCATCAGGATGATACGCGTGGACGCGACGTTCAGCGCCAGTCGCAGCAAGGTGGTAAACAGCAGAATGGTCGGGAATGCGGCGAACTCCAGGGTACGCTGGGTGAACATCGCCACCAGCAGCACCATAATCGACAGCGCGATATTGAAAGTGAAAAGCAGATCGAGGATGAATGCCGGGAGCGGCAGTACCATCATCGACAGAATTAGCAGGATCAGAATCGGTCCGGCAAGGATCTGCCATTGGGTCGATTTCAGGTTGCCGGGCAGGCGCAACATTGCCACCAGATTAGCCATCAGTGTCCTTCTCGTTCATAAAATCCAGCGCTGCAGGCACCGGAAGGTTCTCAGGTTTCACAGGCCGCTGACCGCCAGCCAGACGCCAGCGCTTCAACTGCCACACCCAGGCCAGCACTTCCGCCACCGCGGCGTAGAGTTGTCCCGGGATCTGTTGTCCAATGTCCGCATGGCGGTACAGGGCACGCGCCAGCGGAGGGGCTTCGAGGATCGGCACGCGGTTTTCAGTGCCAATTTCCCGGATGCGCAGTGCGATCAGTCCGGCCCCTTTCGCGACGACCTTCGGCGCGCTCATTTTGTTTTCGTCATAGCGCAGCGCAACGGAATAGTGCGTCGGGTTGGTGACGATGACGTCGGCCTTCGGCACATCTTCCATCATGCGGCGACGGGCGGCGGCACGCTGCATCTGGCGGATGCGCCCTTTTACGTGCGGGTCACCTTCCATCTGCTTATATTCGTCACGGATATCCTGACGCGACATACGCAGCTTTTTGAAGTGGGTATAAAGCTGGAAGATCACGTCAAAACCCACCATCGGGATAATGCTGAGCACCACCAGCAGCGCGCAGAGCCCAACCAGATTCAGCGCGTTGCTCATCGCGGTGAGAGGCGATTCGCTGATAAGACGCATCATTTCCGGCCAGTGGTACCAGAGGTAAAACCCCGCAGAACTGCCCATCAGCACCGATTTGAGAACGGCTTTAAGCAGCTCAGCCCCGGTCTGCGCAGAGAACATTTTCGCAATACCCGACAGCGGGTTCAGTTTGGAAAATTTTGGCTGCAGCGATTTGGCACTGAAAACCAGACCGCCGAGCATCACCGGTGAGACCAGCGCGACCAGCACGACCCCGGTAATCAGGGGCAACAGTGCGACCATGGCCCCTTTGATAAGCTGAATAATCTGGCTGAGGATCAGATTCGGATCGTTGACCATGCTGTGGTCAAAACGTAAGCCGGTGGACAACATTCCCGCCAGCTTGCGGGCGAGCGACTCCCCGCCCCACCAGATAATGCACACCCCTACGATAAGGATCAGCAGGGAGGTTAATTCTCGGGATCGGGGGATCTGCCCTTCCTCACGCGCCTTTTCTAGTCGGTGGGGTGTGGGGGCTTCCGTTTTGTCGTCGTTCTCTTCTGCCACAGTGCATGCTCAGCCCATTACGTCACGGGTATCATGCCAGCACAGCCTTTGATCAATGGGCTGATAAACCCCTATAACCGGGTCTTTTTATCCAGTTTAAGCCCACACTCCGCACGTTGGGTGAGAGAAGAGCGAACAAGTAATAACCGAAAAATAGAGTCCAGCTTTTGTGATCCGCTTCATATTACAAAATGAATTAAGCGCAGTTCAAAAGAACGTTTACTCTAAAAAAAATTTCGAAAGGAAATTAACATAGCCGTCAATTTTAACTACCTGGTATTGCAGGAATGATATAAATATGTAAATTCAATAATTCAGGGAAATTTAAACCACATAATTCATTACCACACACAATCCAAAAATGAATTAATGCATATAACATTAGCCCTGAAACTCACTTACCAGTAGAATATTAAATGTTATAATTTCACGCGGCGTAATATACTTTTCACTAGAAAGCAAAATTTATGCCAGACATTTCTTTTTTACGTAAAGGGAAAATTAAGATGGATTTCAAAAAGAATATTATTGCGGGCTTAGCCCTTGCAATACTGTCGATGAATAGCTTCGCCGCAGAAATGAATGCCGGCACTATTCACTTCACGGGTGAAATTATCGAATCAAGCTGCACGATTCAGGGTGACAATGATACGGACAGTACTGTCCTGCTGGGTACCTATCCAATATCATTGTTTACTGCTGTTGGGACGGAAAGTGCACTTATGCCATTCTCCATCACGCTTGCCAACTGCCCATTGCAAAGCGATGGGCTTCCGGCTGTACAGCTGACCTTTAACGGCCCAACAACCCTGACCAAGGCCAAAACGCTGCTGGACGTCAGTAAAATTACCACCACGGGCGATACCGCGGCCACCGGTATCGGCGTTGCCGTCAGCCTGGCGGGTAAAGATGATAAGCTCATCACGATGGACGGCGCCGAAGGGCAGGTCTATATCGAACTGGCGTCAAAACCCGAAGATACGATTAAAGCTGATTTTAATGCTCGCTATAAATCATTTGCAACTGCGGTTACGGCCGGTCCGGCAGACGCTGATATGACGGTAAATATTCTTTACCGTTAATAAATGCATTACTGACATTCATGATATAAATAGATTTAGGCCTCATGACGTTTAAGGAGTCATGATCTGATATTAGTCCGAATCCGTATTCGGACTAATATCATTTCGCCTCACCCTCCTTTATTAAAGGTTTCACTATGCGCATATCACTCCATGTCTTATTATGTATTCCTGTCATCGCAAGCACTTTTTGTCACGCAGCAGGTATTCAGATAGGTCGCACACGCATAATCTACGATGCCGCGAAAAAGGAAGTTGCCCTGCCCTTACAAAATAATGATAAAGAGCTTCCATGGTTAATACAGTCTTGGACGGATACGGGTGATGGTAAAACGCACGGACCGTTTATCGTGACACCGCCTCTCTTTCGACTCGATCCGCAAAAAGAGCAAAGCCTGCGCATTACCTGGAACGGGACAGCCTTATCCGGGGATAAAGAATCTTTGTTCTATATGAACGTGCGAACCGTCCCTGCCACGGCTACGGATGAGGATGACAAAAACGTCCTGCGGTTAATCTATAAAACGCGTCTGAAACTGTTCTGGCGTCCTGTCGGACTGAGCGGTACGCCCTCTGAATCCTGCAAAAACCTGCGATTTGCTCGTCATGGTCAGCAACTCACCGTCATCAACGCAGGGGCGTTCTACAGCGTCTTTGATTCACTTGCGCTGGGTGCGCACAAAGTGGAAAAAGCCGACATGGTTGCCCCTAAATCCCGCGCTGACATTCCTCTCCCTGGCAATGCTCAGGGGACGAGTGTCACCTGGCGCTGCATAACCGATTACGGCAATGCTTCAGAAAAATACACCACCCCCCTGGCGCAGGATTAAAAGACCTCGATGATGACAGGACGTAATGAGTTGTCATACGAGCGGCGCTTCAGACTGAATCCGCTTCTTCGCTGCCTTGGCGGTGTCTTGCTCATCGCGAGCTTCTCGACGCTGGCCCGTGAGTATCGTTTCTCTCCCTCATCGCTTGAAGGAGACATGCTGGCTCAGCAGGATATCGACCTTTCACTCTTTTCAAAGTCGAATGCTCAGCTACCCGGCACCTATTCTTCACGAGTGCAGGTGAACGAACGCCGCCTCAGCACCACCAATATCGCTTACGTCAGTTCCCCGGAAGGGTCACTGATACCGCAGCTCACACCGGATATGCTGCGGGCATGGGGGATTGCTATCGATCGGTATCCCGCCTTGCTTGCGTTACCCGCAAATAAGGCTTTGCCTGAAGATATCAGCAACTATATCCCTCTGGCCTCCGCGCGGCTTGAGTTTTCAACCATGACATTAGCGTTGAGTATTCCTCAGGCCGCGTTAAGTGGTACCAGTCGCGATTACATCGATCCTTCGCGCTGGGACGACGGTGTCCCCGTGTTGTTCAGTGACTACGCTTTCTCAGGATCAAAAAATAAGGAGAGCGGTGACAACAGCGCCACCAGTCAGTATCTGAATTTGCGCACAGGCGCCAACCTGGGAGGCTGGCGAGTGCGCAACTATTCAACGTGGAGCAATTCTGACAGTGAAAACCTGTGGGAAAACATCAATACCTTCCTGCAGCATGACGTTGACGCCCTCAAGGCGCAGTTCACGGCCGGGGAAAGCAACACGCGGGGCGAGGTATTTGATAGCTTACAGTACCGGGGCGTCAACCTTGCGTCAGATGAAGAGATGCTTCCCTATAGCCAACGCGGCTATGCCCCTGTCATACGCGGCATCGCAAGTTCAAATGCTAAAGTCTCGGTGCGCCAGAATGGCTATCTCATCTATCAGCAAAACGTCGCGCCGGGTGAGTTCGAGATCAACGATCTCTACTCCACGACCAACAGCGGCGATCTGGACGTTACGGTGAAAGAGGCTGACGGCACCGAGCATCACTTTACGCAGCCCTACTCCAGTATTGCGGTTATGCTGCGGCCTGGGCGTATGAAGTACGAAATGACGGCAGGCCGTTATCGTGCTGAAAGCGGGAGCGATCAAAAGGAACCCGACTTTTTCCAGGGAAGCATGATTTACGGTTTAAATAACCTTTTCACCTGGTTTGGAGGGCTGACGCTCTCGAAAGACTATAACGCAGCCAATACCGGTACCGGTATGGCGCTCGGGCCGCTGGGCTCGCTGTCCGCTGACGTTACCCTGGCCGATACCCGCCTGGACGATAACAGCCAGCATACCGGCCAGTCATGGCGTTTGCTTTATACCGGTAAACTGGATTCGACCGATACCAACTTCAGCCTCGGCAGCTACCGATACACCAGCCGCGGATATTACAGCTTTGTCGACGCCAACCAAATGCGTGACGGCCACGAAGACGATCTGCTGTTTCGTTACAATAAACGCAACCGCATTCAGGCCAGCATTAGCCAAACCGTTGCTGGGGCGAGTCTGTATCTTAACGGTTATCAGCAGGACTATTGGGGCACCACTAAAAAAGAGCGCAGCCTGTCGTTTGGATTTAATACCGTTGTTGCCGGCACGAGTTATCACATGGCCTATACGTACAGCAAAACCAACGACGAAGAGTCTGACAGGATGGTCTCTTTGGGATTTAGCATTCCTCTCGCCAGATGGCTGCCACGCGCCTGGAGTAGCTATAACATCAGCAATACTAAAAATGGCTATACGCGGCAAAACGTGGGCCTCAGCGGCACGCTGCTGGACGACGAGCGTTTGAGCTACTCGTTGCAGCAGAGCCATTCCAACCACGACGGGGAGGATATCAGCAGCGTCTATGGCAGCTACCGTTCGCAATACGCCAACCTGACCGCCGGATATTACGCCTCCACTGATGACTCTCAGCAGCTTAATTACGGCATTAGCGGCGGTATTGTTGCCCATCCTGAGGGAGTCACGCTGGCTCAGCCTCTGGGCAGCCAGTTTGCTATCGTCAACGCCAACGACGCGTCCGGCGTCCGTTTCCTGAACCAGCGTGGTATTCAGACCGACTGGCAGGGTAACGCAGTCATTCCATCGCTCACTCCGTACCAGGAGAACAATATTCGTATTGATACCTCGAGCCTGCCGGAAAATGTAGACACCAGCGATACCGCTATCACCGTCATTCCCTCGCGCAACGCGGCGGTGTTGGCCAGGTTTGACGCTCACACAGGCTATCGGATGTTGGTCACCCTGAAGCGTCCAAACGGCCTCCCCGTTCCTTTCGGCGCCATCGCGACCAGTAGCGCCCCGGTGATAAGCGGCATTGTCGATGATACCGGTACCGTCTATCTGGCAGGCCTTGGTGATACCGCACAGCTCACCGTGAAATGGGGCAACGGCAAGGGCCAACAGTGCCGCGCCAGCATTACGCAACAGTCAGCCAACCAAACCGAAAGCCCTAACGGTATTCGCTCGGTTAGCGAGCTTTGTCAGCAGGAATAAGCACATGAGAAATATACTCAAGAAACAGGCCGTCTGGGCTTCATTGGCAACGGCACTGAGCCTGACCGCAACCTGCCCGTGCAGGGGTGCGGTGACTTTACTTCATAACTGCTTCGGTGCACCGCAAGCCTACACCACGTCGTTCGATCATGAGTTTTCGTCCAGCGAAAATATAGCCAATCATGACTATGATGTGCCTAATCATCTGGTCGGCAATGGCCCGGTGATAGTGGCCAACTGCGACTGTCCCGGAAATATGTTTTCATCGAGCATGGTCTATGAAAAAACGTTTGCCGGGAGTCCGCTGAGTCCGGGAACAAACGGATACGGCTATTTGACCGAAAAGATTGATGCCGATATCACCGCCTACGCGGATGCAATCAACTCTCCGGACGGCACTTCATTGACCCCGATAGCTGTCAATGAATACCCGACGTCCAGAAGTAATATGCGTAACACGACCGAGAATGCACTCGCCAAAACGGAGGGAGATGCCAACGTTTGCAGTAGTGACAGCCAGCCGGGTAATGCCGCTACAGAAAAGCGTAATTTCCGCTGGAACGTCGTTGCGATCCTGCTTCATATTAAAAAACCCATCCTGGGTGAAGAGGTGATCCCTTCGACGATCGTCGCGCAAAACTATTCCTGTCTTTATTTCGGCTCGGGGGGAAGCTGCGATCCAGGGCAGGCTGACCAGGTCTCTGATATCTGGTTTGGCGGCACACTATCTGCGCCGCTAAGCTGCATCATCAACGCCGGCAGCACCATTGAGGTGGAGTTTGGCGGCATTGTCAGCAAGCAATTCGTCATCAAGGGGCAACCGCCAAAACGTTATGCCCTCAAAAACGTTGATATTGCCTATCACTGTGATGATAACGCAGTGGGAAACACGGACCGGATAAAGCTTACGCTCACAGCAGATCAGGGCGTGGTGGACAGCAGTACGCCGTACATTGCAAAACTTCTGGACAGGGACGATCTCGGGGTGCGTGTATATGATGAAAACAGTCAGAACGTTGCGCTGGACGGTACCTATGAGTTTCCGGTGACGATGGACGAGCAGGGAAACGGTGTGGTCAAAATTCAGGCTGCGCCGGTCGGCACAACGAATGCCCCCCCGGCCCCGGGCCGCTTTGAAGGTAACGTGACGGTGAAGATGGACCTTCGATAATTGAATTACCCTCAGGTTGACGCCGCAGCCTGAGGGTAATCAGAACAATCAGAAGCCGAGGCTGTCCAGCAGGTCGTCAACCTGATCCTGGCTCGCCACAACGCCCGCCTTGCTGGCGTCGAGCTGTGGACCATTGAGCAGGCTTTCGTTCTCGCGTTTTGGACGGGCTGCTGGTTCCGGAATGTTCTCCAGCAGAACCATCAGCAGCTGACGCTCAATCTCCTGGATAACATCCATCATACGCTTGATCACCTGACCGGTCAGGTCCTGGAAATCCTGCGCCATCATGATGTCCAGCAACTGGGCGTTGGTGAAGCTGGTGTGGCCCGGCACATCACCCAGGTACTGACGGGTATCCGTCACCAGCTCGCGGGCATCCGCCAGCTCGATAGGGTTCTCAAACCACTCGTCCCAGCGTTTGCTCAGGGCTTTCGCCCCCTTTTCCATCGCATCCTGGTGCGGCTGTGATGCTTCAACGCTGTTCAGCGCACGCTCCGCGGCCTGAGCGGTCATCTGCACGACATAGTCCAGACGATCGCGGGCATCAGGAATAGCTTCCGCGGCTTCGGCAATGGCCTGATCCAGCCCCAGCTCGCGCAGGCTGTCACGCAGCATGCGCGTCAGGCTGCCGATGCGGACGATGATGTCGCTCGGCGAGTGTTCTTCAACGGGTTTCATAGCAGGTTGCAACATTTCCATCACCTCACATGCCGAGTTTCTCGAAGATCTTACCGAGCTTCTCTTCCAGGGTTGCCGCCGTGAATGGCTTCACCACATAGCCGCTTGCGCCCGCCTGTGCAGCGGCGATGATGTTCTCTTTTTTTGCTTCTGCGGTAACCATCAGAACCGGCATAGACGCCATTCCGGCATCGGCACGAATGGTTTTCAGCAGTTCCAGACCGTCCATGTTAGGCATGTTCCAGTCGGAGATAACAAAACCAAACCCGCCAGCCTGCAGTTTGTTCAGCGCATCAACGCCGTCTTCTGCTTCTTCAACGTTGTTGAAGCCCAGCTCTTTCAGCAGGTTGCGCACGATACGACGCATGGTGGAAAAGTCATCCACAACCAAAAACTTAAGCTCTTTATCCGCCATAAAATAATACTCCTGAGTCAAATACGTATTGCCTGTCCGGCACTGATTTTCGCCAGCATCTGCTGGCTTACCTGGCTAAGATCGACCACTTCGCTCACGCCACCCATATTGATGGCCTCGCGCGGCATGCCGAACACCACACAACTTGCTTCATTCTGCGCAATCGTCCAGGCGCCAGCCTGGTGCATTGCAAGCATTCCGGCGGCACCATCGTTGCCCATCCCCGTCAGGATCACCCCAACGGCGTTGCGCCCCGCATGTTTCGCCACCGAATGAAACAGCACATCCACCGACGGACGGTGCCGGTTGACCGGCGGTCCGTCATGAATTTTGATTTGATAGTTAGCACCGCTGCGCGCCAGCTCCATATGCTTGTCGCCCGGGGCGATATAGGCATGTCCCGGGAGCACGCGCTCGCCGTCTTCCGCCTCTTTCACGCTGATCTGGCACAGCTTGTTCAGGCGTTCGGCGAACGAACGGGTAAAGCCTGGCGGCATATGCTGCGTGATCAGAATACCAGGACTTGAAAGCGGCAATGGCTGGAGTACATGACGAATTGCCTCTGTTCCTCCGGTTGACGCCCCAATGACCAGCAGTTTTTCCGAGCTGAGCAAGGGACCGGCCTTCAGGGTCGCAGGCGCAGCCATCGGCGTGTGGGCGGCAAGCTTCGCACGCGACGCGGTGCGGATCTTCTCGGCGATCATTTCGCTGTACGCCAGCATCCCTTCGCGAATGCCGAGCTGAGGTTTGGTGACAAAATCCACCGCCCCCAGCTCCAGCGCGCGCAGGGTAATTTCCGATCCTTTTCCGGTCAGGGAGGAGACCATTACCACCGGCATAGGCCGAAGCCGCATTAATTTTTCGAGGAAATCTATGCCATCCATGCGCGGCATCTCGACATCCAGCGTTAGCACGTCGGGGTTATATTTTTTAATTAAATCCCGCGCTACCAGAGGATCGGGCGCAGTGGCCACCATCTCCATGTCGCTGTGGCTATTGATAATTTCAGTCATGATCTGACGCATCAGCGCTGAATCATCGACAGACAACACCCTGATTTTACTCATGCTTTTTCCTTACTCAGCGCATACACCGTTTGCCCACGCAGGCTAAACTCACGCGCGAGGTTGCTGAAGTTTTCCGAGTGCCCGGCAAACAGTAAACCGTCAGGCTTGAGCAACGGAACAAACCGACGCAGAATGTCCTGTTGCGTCGTTTTATCAAAATAGATCATGACGTTACGGCAAAAAATGGCGTCGAACGGCCCCGGCACGTTGTACTGCTTATCCAGCAGGTTAACGGGCGCGAATTCGACGCAGTTCGCCAGCTCCTGGCGTACGCGCACCAGGCCTTCATGCGGGCCCGTGCCGCGCATGAAATAACGCTGCAGCTGCTGCGGCGACAGCGTTTTCAGTTCATCCTGGCGATAAACGCCGTTACGCGCCTTCTCCAGCACCTCGGTATCGATATCGCTGGCGTAGACCTTCCAGCGTCCGGGTGCCATGCCCAGGGTGTCGGCAAGGGTGATCGCCAGCGAGTACGGCTCTTCACCCGTCGAGGCGGCAGCGCTCCATACGCGATACTCCCCGGTGCGACGGCGGGCGTGCTCGGCCAGAACCGGGAAGTGGTGAGCTTCACGGAAAAACGCCGTCAGGTTGGTGGTTAACGAGTTAATAAAAGCCTGCCACTCTGCGCTGTTCTGGTTCGCCTCGAGCATGCTCAGATAGCGGCCAAAATCATCCAGCCCCAGCGTACGCAAGCGCCGCACCAGACGGTTGTAGACCATGTCCCGCTTATGATCCGCAAGCACGATCCCCGCACGCTGGTAGATTAACTGACATATCCGACGAAAATGCGCGTCGGACAGCGCGAGGCGCTGTGTCATCTGCAACAATAATGACGTTTGCCCAGGGGGCATTGGTGATGTCATAGCGCCTTCTTAATTACATTCAGGATACAACTGGCACGGCCTGCGACCGCCCGACTTCTGTTACTGCTTCAACGTGCTCTTTCACATTAAACACCGCGACCAGTCCGGTCAGACGATCCGCCTGGCTGGCCAGTTGATCGGTTGCCGCTGCCGCTTCCTCAACTAACGAGGCGTTCTGTTGCGTCACCTGATCCATCTGGCTGACAGCCTGGGCAACCTGCTCAATCCCGCGACGCTGTTCGTCCGACGCCGAGGCGATCTCGCCCATGATGTCGTTGACCCGCGTCACGGAGGTGACGATCTCGTGCATGGTTTTCGCCGCCGTATCCACAAGGGTTGAGCCCTGCTGAACGCGCGAGACCGACTCTTCGATCAGCACCTTAATCTCTTTCGCCGCGTTGGCGCTGCGGCTCGCCAGGTTACGCACTTCCCCCGCCACCACCGCAAATCCGCGCCCTTGCTCACCGGCGCGCGCCGCTTCCACGGCGGCATTCAGCGCCAGAATGTTGGTCTGGAACGCGATACCGTCAATCACGCTGATGATGTCACCAATTTTCTGCGAGCTGGTGGCAATCTCCTGCATGGTGCTGGCGACATGGGACGCCTGGTCCCCGCCTTTCTTTGCCGTCATCGCCGCCTGTTTTGACAGGTCAGACGCCTGACGCGCGTTATCGGCGTTCTGACCTACCGTCGCGGTCAGTTGCTCCATGCTGGCCGCCGTCTGCGCCAGCGAGGCCGCCTGCTGCTCGGTGCGGGACGAGAGATCGTTGTTACCCGCTGCAATCTCAGAGATCCCGGTGTGCATGGCATAACTGCCCTGCCGCACGTCGCTCACCGTTTCCCGCAGCGATCCCTGCATCGCCTTCAGGCTGGCAAAGATCGCCGAAATTTCGTTCTTGCCGAACACCGCCACCGGACGCGCCAGGTCCCCTTTCGCAATACTGTCGAAGTGGCTGCTGATAATGGCCAGCGGCTGCACAATCATTCTGCGCGACCAGAGCAGCGCGGCACCGGTCAGCAACCCTGCCACAATCACCACCACGGCAAAGATGACGCCCGACATGTGATAGCTTTGGCGGCTCTGGTCACCGGCACGTTGAACAGACTGGTTAATATCCTGCTGCCATGCGTTAAAGCTGCCGTCAAACGCCGCCTGCGAGGCCTGAACCGGTGCGGTCATAAAGTCCGAAAGCTGGTTGTTCTCAAGCCACGTCGCCTGGTGGTCCAGATCGCTGTACCACTGCTCAAAGTTCGTCTTCATGGCGGTCTTCAGCGCCTTCTCTTTCTCGCTGTCGGCGGCCTGCGCCGTAAAGGCTTTAAACTGTGCGTCAGCCTGTTTCAGGCTGTCGCGCGCGTTGGCCATCAGCGCTTTAATGTCATCCGGCGGATAACTCAGCGCGGTTAAGGTTCCCGCCTTGTTCAGCGCAGTGCTTGCCTGCAACAGCACGGCACGCGTTTGTGCCAGTGCGGAGCGCTGCTGATTACTCGCCTCAACTTCCTGCAAATTCTGATAGCCATCGCGAAACGCCCAAAAAGACAACCCGTTACTGCCAACCTGCAACACACCGCAAAGGATCAGAATCAAAAACAGTGTGGTCGAGATACGAATACGATTTAACATCCACGCTCCCATCAAGCGGCAAGCAGCCGCGGTTTAATTGTCAGTCAAAATGTTTCCCAGTTTTCATCTTGTCCGGTCGTCGCGGTACGCGTACGGAGTGCAGCCTGTTCAGCGGCTGGCGCGCGATACGTTGCCTGCGGGGTGACCGTGTTTCCAGCGAGTGAAGCGAGACGAAACGCCGAGACGGCCATCTTGAGACGGCTCGCCTGGTCTTCCAGGGCAGCGGCCGCCGCAGCGGACTCCTGCACCAGCGCGGCGTTTTGCTGTGTCACGCGATCCATTTCCGATACCGCCAGGGCAACCTGGTCGATACCACGACTCTGCTCATCGGACGCAGAGGCGATTTCACCCATGATGTCCGTCACGCGGGTGACGGCATTCACGATGTCATTCATGGTCTCACCGGCGCTTTCCACCAGCACGGAGCCGGTATCCACGCGGGAGACGGAATCTTCAATCAGGGACTTGATCTCTTTGGCCGCGTTGGCGCTGCGGCTGGCCAGGTTGCGCACTTCTCCGGCCACCACGGCAAACCCGCGCCCCTGTTCGCCCGCGCGCGCCGCTTCCACGGCGGCGTTCAGCGCCAGAATGTTGGTCTGGAAGGCAATGCCGTCGATAACGCTGATGATGTCGGCGATTTTCTTCGAGCTGTCGGCGATTTCGTGCATGGTTTTCACCACGCCATCCACCACGCGGCCGCCGCGCTGCGCCGTCTCGGAGGCGCTTTCCGCCAGCTGAGACGCCTGGCGGGCGTTATCGGCGTTCTGCTTCACGGTCGCGGTGAGCTGCTCCATGCTGGCGGCCGTCTCTTCCAGGGCGGAAGCCTGCTGCTCGGTACGGGATGAGAGATCGTTATTCCCCATCGCAATTTCGCTGGTGCCGGTGTAGATAGCCTCCGACCCGTTGCGCACGTTGGCGACGGTTTCGATTAACGAACGCTGCATATGGTCAACGCTGTTTGCCAGCTCGGTGATCTCATTGCGCCCGGAAACGGTCAGCGTTTTGGTCAGGTCACCGCCGGCAATTTCACGAATGTGGGCAATGACGCGGCCGAGAGGGTTCAGCAGGATATGGCGAATGCCGTACCAGACCGCAACCAGCACAATAACCAGCGCCAGCGCCAGCACCGCCATCTGCCATTTCGCAAAGCGGTAGTCATTCTGGCTTGCCGTAAAGGCCGAGTGATAGAGATCGCCACTGGCCTTCGCGTATTCCCCCAGCGCTACGCCGAGCGCGTTTTGCATCCCCTGCGTCGGCTGCGCGAAATAGGCGTCCATATTGCCGCTCTCCAGGAACTGAATCAGCTCTGCCAGACCGGCATGGTAAGCGTTGTATTTTTTGTCAATGTTCTGGCTCACCTGCTCCATCGCAGGCTGTGGGGTAATCTTTTTAAAGGCGTCGTAATGTTTAGCGGCGTCAGCGAGGGTGGCACGGGCATTTTTCAACAGATCGGTTTTGGCGCTGCTCTGCTGATTGTTGGGGTCCATCATCATGCGCGCGGACGAGCGGCTCAGGTTGATACGCGTTTGCAGCATCAGATCCCACGTCGACGTGAGTTCACTCTGCTGCAGGCGGAGATCGTTCGAGGCCGCGAAGCTGTCCTGGTTCTGTTTTAATGACGAGAAAAAAAGCCCGCCGGAGATGAGCTGAAGAAGTGCGAAAATGACCAGCACCATCATGAGCATTGTGACAACGCGGATACGGTTCAACATACAACACCTTCTCATAGATTTATTAACGGTGTTATCGGCACAGCCCACAGGAACTTTACATTTGCGAAAGGGAAAAGCGCGGGGTTAAAACGCCACGTCGACAATCAGCGTGTCGGTGTAGGTTCCGGCGGGCGGCGTGGCCTGATTGGTCAGGACCTTCGCGGTGTAGTTGTAGGTGCGCAGTAGACCGTCAGTGCTGACCAGGGACGATACCGCGCTGGACCAGCGCTCGCTGCCGCTGCCGCCCCAGCGGTTACCGGTGGCTTCCTTATAGATGTCGTAGCTCATGGTATTGCTGCCGCTCACCATCCGTCGCACGTTGTTCAGCGCGTTGGCACCGTTATTAATGCCGATGGTATACGAACTTCCTTTGGTACAGGTGACGGCAATCGCCTGCGAGACGGTGGGGAAACTTTGTACCAGCGGCGCGCTGTTGAAGCTCACATCTGGCGTGGTCATGGCGCTGCAGTCGTTGGTGACGGTCATATCCAGCAGGATGCTGGTTGTCGCGGTTCCCGTCTGATTGATTGAGCAAAGGCCGAGCGCGCCCACGGAGCACACGCTGTAGTTAATGCTGAAGGTTAACTGCACCTGATATGGCCCGGCAGTCACGTTTTGCCCGGCGACGGTGCGGAAATAGAGCGGAATGTTGTACTGCTTTGACCCCAGCAACCCCAGCAGGGTATTCCCGCTCCAGGTATACGATTTACTTATCTGTACCTCGCTGCTGCTCGCGCATCCCGATAACCCGCACAGCCGGGTGGGGATCACGTCGGTGATGGCCGCGTTATCCGTGCGTTTCATCGTGGCCCGGCTGCTGCCCGAAACCGATGCCGCGGTGTAGGTCAGCGTTACCGAGTCGCTGGTCAGCAGATTCAGTACGGCATCGCAGGCCACCACCAGCGTGCCGGTGGTTTGAACTTCCCCGCTTCCGCCGAGCGCGAACGAGGTGACGCTGCCAAACGACGCATTAACCGTGCTGACGGTACACGCCGCCCAGCCGCCGCCGGAGAACAGCAGCAGGATCAACAGCAGCAGGCGCGTCATGGCTCCTCCCGACAAACCAGCGGCCCGTAGGTTTTCAGCTTGTGCTCCGGATTGGCCCCCACGGTCAGGGTAGTCTTGCAGCGCCTCCCGTCAGGTGCGATCACCTCCAGCGGGTTCACGTCGCTGAGATTTTCCAGCCAGGCGATGCCGTCATACCCCACCACCGCATTGCTGCGCGAGGCGCGTCGAACCTGGCTTCCCACCGGCAACGCCTTCCCGTTCGTATCATGCAGAATGACGCTTGCCACCCGCTCCTGCTCCATCGGGAAATCGACCAGATAGCCGCTGTGACGGCGGATTGCGATCCGGCGCTCGGTCTCTTTCAGACGGGTATCCGCCGGCAGATTCAGGGTATCAATCCGGTAGCTGGCCGGGTAATACGCCGACACCCCGCTCACCAGCAGGTAGCCGTTACTATTGGTTTTACCGACGGGCTGGTTCTCATAGCTGACGGGCACGTCCGGGTGGCCGTCGGTGCTGATGACCACAAACGCATCGTTAATCTTATTCGCCGCAAACAGCTCGCCGTCCATAAGCACAATGGCGCCCATCGCCTCGCCCCACCAGGTCATGGTATCCCTTTCGCCATAGCCGCCACCCTGCAGCTCGATATTGTTATTGCGCCACCCCAGCGTACCCTGTTGATAATCACTGGATCTTGACTGGTTGGCCCAGGCCATGTTCCAGCTGAACCCACCGTCAGAAGGCATGGAGTGGTTGTAGTTAATGCGCTGGGTACTGCCGGCATCCGGGGTGTTTTCAACGGTGACGGCAGCGCTGTCGCGCGCCCCCAGCGGCACCTGCAGCGACAGCGCGACCGTCCAGTCTCCCCGCTGCCGATCCCGGCTGCCGGCCAGGTAAATGCTGCTCGCCCCCCACAGGTTGCGGCTCCAGGAGAGATTGAGCAGCTCGGTTTTTTGGCTGTCAAAACTCTCCACGCCGATCCAGGCCGCACCGATGTTGCCGTACCGTCCCAGATTGAAGGTCAGCGAATACTGGTCCGTGTTACGACTAAAGCTGGCGATGGGCTTATCGTTTTCGTCATACACCGTCGGCTGGTCGTAGAGGGCCAGATTGCCAAAGCCGCGATCGCGACGGGTGTGCTGGGTGGCGACGCTAAACTCGCTGGTACTGTACTGGTAACCCCAGTTGATTTGCCCGCCCGCATCACCGCGCATGCGGCTCTGCGAGTAAGAGGTATTCACCACGCCAAACTGGCCGAGTTTTATCACCGTCCCCGCGCCGCCCAGCGCCAGCTCCTGCGCCGCTTCCGCGTGGCCCTCCAGCGTAAGCCAGTCCGTCACCCCGTAGCGATACGAGCCGCTGCCTGCCGCCGAGCCGTAGTCAAAATTCTTGATACCGTAATTACGCCGCAGGCTGCCGAGCGTCACGGCGCCGTCGCTCAGCCCTTGTTTAAGCAGGTCGCTGGTGACGTAAAACGGGAGCGTGGTGCTCACCTGGCGCCCCAGCGCATCCGTTGTGACCAGTACCGCATCCCCGGCGCCGTTGATATAGGGCAGATTAGTCAGGGTGAAGGGGCCCGGCTGAAGCTGGGTCGAACCGGAGCGATAGCCGTTGATAAAGAGATCGACCGAGGTGGGTACCGCGGCTTCCCCCGCGAACTCGGGCAGCGGCCATGTCACCAGGTCAGGACGCAGGGAGAAATCCCGCCCGATGCTTATCCCTCCCATCCGCACGCTGGAGCTCCAGCTCAGCGCATCGCTGATGACATCCCCGGCGCTCCAGCTCATCGCGTCATCTTCGTTGGTGAACAGCAGGGTCGTGTCATAGCGGACATACCCTTCCTGCTGTCCGTCGTTACCGGTGAAATTTTCCCGCGCGTAACCGGTCGAGGAAAACGAGCCGTTTTCGTTGAAGTAGCGGAACTCATGCCAGATCGACGCCTGACCGCCGATATGTTCCGTGTGGTTGGTGTAGAGATCGTAATTCAGCAGTGCGCCGCGCCCGTAGTGCGGTTTGGCCTGCGCCGCTTGCGCGCTGAAAGGCGTCACGCGGGCCGTCACCCAGTCGCGGGGAACGGTCAGCAGCAGGCGCTGCGCGGCGCTGTCGTACTCCACCCGAACCTGAGCAAGCGAGGAGAGATTTACCTCTCCGGTGGGAACATGCGCCGGGGGCAGCCCCGCGCGCAGCAAATCGGCGCTTGAGATAAAGAAAGCGCCTTTACGCTGCGTCACGGGCACGACCAGTCCGGTATCATAGTGATTGACCACGATGGCCAGCTGGAAAACCGCTTCATCATTTATCGCCTGCGCCTGGGGAGGCGGCGGTAAACTGTCGTCGCCGGGCCCGGCCAGAGTCGCGGAACTGACGAATAGCAGTAACATCATCGCCGGCTTCAGTTGACGGGCGTCGACTGCCATTGTTCGTCCCTGGCATTAATCTGCGCGCTCATCCGCTCTGGCTGACGAACGCCAGCGGGTATAGGCCAGCTGCGGGTGCTGCCCGGCAGGACGTAACCCAGCAATCCTTCCGCCACCGTACGTTTCTGACCTCCCTGCTCCAGCGCCACCTGGCTCAGCCTGACGTGGACATCCCCCCGATTTTTAACCTCCAGCGCAGGCTTACCCTCCGCCTGCGTCACCCGCCAGCTCAGGTTTTGGGTCTCCGCCAGCGCGTGATGCGCGCCCTCTTTGATGGTCGGGATCCCCTGCCCATATACGAACAGAGGGATGGAGTAACGCATCTGCAATTTCAGGCCGATGGCGGGTTCGGCTTTGGCATCTGGCTGGGGGATTTCATCGACGATAATGCGATAGGCCTGTTCGACCCCTGCGGGAACCGAAGCCTGTTTGATAAGGCGAATAAGCTGCTTGCTGCCTGTGCCAATCGTGACGATGGGCGGGCTGGCGACCACGTCCTGCTGCGCGGTATAGCGCTCGTGTCCGTCCTCCTGCTTCCAGCGCACGATGCGAACCTGCATCGTCGTGGCGCTGTTTCCCTGGTTCTGGATCCACAGTTCCGTGGCGTTGGCGTCTGCAGCAAGCCAGGGATCGATCGGCCAGAGCAGGATGGTGGCCGCCGCCTGCGCCTGGCCAGCACCGGCCATTCCCAACGCGCCCGCCAGACAAACCGGTCTGAAAAATGGCTTCATCAACACTCTCCCTTTATTACCATGACAAGGTCACGGTGAGCTGATCGGAATAGGTTCCCGCCGGGCTAAACCCGGTCAGTAGCGCCACGCCAAAAAGCGGCAGCGCGATGTTATTGCTGTTGGTATAGGTCACCGCTATCGCCTGGTTGACGCCAATTTCGCTGTTCGCGGCCAGCGAGCTGCTGCTGTAGAGCCGGTATGGCACCACGTCGGCGCCGTTAGCGCGCTTCATGCGGCGAACGGATGAATAATTTTGACCGCCATTAATGCTCATGCTCAGCGCCACGCCTGGCGTACAGGCGATGGACAACGCCCCGTTTGGCACAAAGCTGGTGCTCACCGGCGCGCTCTCGACGCCGTTATGGCTGCCAAAGTCCAGCGTACCGAGAAGCCCTCCGCTACCGGTGGCCACCGCGCATCCCGGTACAATCGTCGCGCTGACCTTAAACGACTGGGATGTCACCGCATCCGCCGTGGGCATCATGAGCAATCCGACGATCAGCGCGAAAAAAGGCTGCACGCGTCCCTCTGCGCGTTTGCGCAGACCTGTGAGAGATGCCTTCATGGCGGTTCGGGACTAGTAGGTGACGCTGACGTTAATCGTGTCGGTGTAGGTTCCCGGAACGACCGTCACGCTGTTACCGCCGCCGGTAATCCGTCCGTAGAGGGTGTAACTGTCCACCCCTCCGGCCGTAGAGGCGATCGGCAGCGCGGCGTTATTGGCAATCACGGTGTTAAACCCGCTGTCGCTGTACAGGCTGTAAGCCACGCCCTGTGCCGCGTTGGCCGTATTCACCAGATAGCGTTCAGGCGTGCCCGGCGAACCGACAACGGAGCCGGGCGCGGTGGAGTGGGTATTACCGGTGATCGCGACCGTATAGCTGGCGGTCGTGCATTGAATGGTGAAGGTGTTTCCGCCGCTGGCGCCGCTCAGCTGCGTCGTAAGCGTGGAGAAGGTAGCCGGATGGGTACCGAAATCGAGCGTACCGAAGTTGATGCCACTTTGCGCGGGCGATCCGTTTATCAGACACCCGTTTGTCAGCGTCAGCGTCGCGCCTATAGTGCCGCTGCTGGTGACGGCCAGCGCCTGATGGGCCATTGTCGCAGTCAGTAAGGTGCCTGCGCCGATCAAAAGGAGTTTTCTTTTCATTTACCACCCTCCAGAAGACGTCTCCGTTCCCTTGCCACATTTTATTTTTGTCGTTCAAGATGTTAGCCCCGCTTAACGTTCCTCTGAGGGGGTTACTGAGAATTTAGTTTACGGATATCGCTTCGACCACCTGCCCCTTAACGCATAAGGCATATGTCTTATTGACTAAATTTTATTATAAATAACAGTAAGTTAAATAAATTCAGGCAGCGTTTTTTTTATATCAGGGGAGAATATATCCATTAAAGTGTGACGACGATCACAATATATCGTCAGCGTATTAACAACAAAATTAATAAAACTTAAAAAGGAGTTGTATCCCCCTACACTTTGCGTCAATTTATGTGCCGAATAATTTCCCGCATCGTAATAAAAAATTTATATGTATTGATGCGGGCTACATCTGAAGCGCATAGAGGGTCTTTTTTCGTGGCAAGTGCAAACAAACTCACACTCTTCATCGTGATATTCATGCTGGCGGGTATTCTTTCAGGGGCAGCAATTCATGAGTATGCATCTGCGGATGCCATCAAAGCCTGGTCGGATAATATTACCCTTCTGACCGATATTTTCCTCCGCCTGATCAAAATGGTCATTGCACCGTTGGTCTTCAGCACGCTCACCGTCGGCATTATGAAGCTGGGCGAAACCTCCACCATTGGCCGCGTTGGCGGCAAAGCGATGGTGTGGTTTATCAGCTCATCCGTGCTCTCTATTCTGGTTGGCCTGTTCATCGTCACGCTGGAGCATCCGGGAAGCGGTCTGAACCTGACGGTTCCGACAGAAGCTGTGGATACCGGCCTGGCCGTGGGCGGCATGACGCTGAAAGCGTTCCTGTCGCACACCATTCCGACCAGTATCGCGGGGGCGATGTCGAACAATGAGATCCTGCAGATTGTGGTGTTCTCAATGTTCTTCGGCATCGGCGGCGCGTCGCTGGGGCAGAAATTCAACGCGCCGCTGGTGGCCGCGCTGGATGTGGTTTCCCACATTATGCTGAAGGTCACAGGTTACGTGATGTACGTTGCGCCGCTGGCCATTTTCGCGGCGATTTCATCCGTTATTGCCACGCAGGGTCTGGGCATTCTGCTGAACTACGCCTCCTTTATTGGCGGCTACTATGTTGCCATTCTTCTCACCTGCATGGTGCTGCTGGCCGTGGGTTACATGGTGCTGAAAAAAGAGGTGTTTCGCCTGGTGAGCATGCTGAAAGATCCGGTTCTGGTGGCGTTTACCACCAGCAGCTCTGAAGCCGCCTACCCGAAAACGCTGGAGCAGCTGGAGCGTTTTGGCTGCTCGCGCAACATCGCCTCTTTCGTTCTGCCGATTGGCTACTCCTTCAACCTAGTGGGTTCGATGGTGTACTGCTCATTCGCCTCAATGTTTATCGCGCAGGCGTACAACATTCATCTGAGCTTCTCGGAGGTGACGGTGCTGATGCTGACTCTGATGCTGGCGTCGAAAGGGATTGCGGGCGTACCGCGTTCTTCACTGGTGGTGCTGGCAGCAACCATTCCGAGCTTTAATATTCCGGTGGCGGGGATTCTGCTGCTGATGGGGATCGACCACTTCCTGGATATGGGCCGTTCCGCAATTAACGTGCTGGGGAATGGGATCGCAACCGCGATGCTGTCGCAGAATGAAGGCGCGCGGGAAGCAGAAGCAGAAGCTGAGCTGGTAAAGCAGGAAGCGTAAGGTGAAAAAAAGGGTGAGGCCTGATGCCCTCACCCCTGCCCTCTCCCACAGGGAGAGGGAGCAAACACAAAAAACGGCAACCTGGGTTGCCGTTTTGCATTTACCTACGCTACGTGACTCGCGGCGATATCCAGCAGCGCCATCTCATCGCTGTTCAGCAGCTTCTCAATGTTCACCAGAATCAGCATACGCTCGCCGAGCGCGCCCAGTCCGGTCAGGTATTCGGTCGACAGCGTGACCGCAAACTCCGGTGCAGGACGAATTTGGTCAGAGGTCAGGGAAAGCACATCAGATACGCCATCCACCACGATACCTACCACGCGCTGCCCCAGATTCAGAACGATCACCACGGTATTGTCGTCGTAGTCAACGTCGCCCTGGCTGAACTTCACGCGCAGGTCCACGATTGGCACAATGACGCCACGCAGGTTGGTGACACCTTTAATAAATGCAGGCGTGTTAGCGATGCGGGTAACCTGGTCGTAACCACGAATTTCCTGCACTTTCAGGATATCGATGCCGTACTCCTCATCGCCTAAAGTGAATACCAGGAATTCCTGCCCTGATGGCTCGCCCGCCAGTTTCGTTACATTACTCATACCGGTCATGTTATTACCTTCTACTTAATCAGGCGGCTGTGTACGCCACACGTTGTTCACGATTTAATCCCTGAAGCGCCGACACATCGACGATCAGCGCCACGCTACCATCACCCAGAATGGTGGCGGCAGAAATACCCGGCACTTTGCGGTAGTTGCTTTCGAGGTTCTTCACTACCACCTGGTGCTGGCCAATCAGCTGATCGACCAGCAGCGCGTAGCGGCGGCCCGCGCTTTGCAGGATCACAACGATGCCCTGCGTGGCCTCTGTCTTCGCCCCGTCCACTTCGAACACTTTCCACAGTTCCACCAGCGGCAGGTACTCACCGCGCACTTCGAGCACGCGTTCGCCGCCCGCCAGCGGATGCAGATCTTCTTCACGCGGCTGCAGGGACTCCATCACGGCGTTCAGCGGCAGGATAAAGACTTCGTCCGCCACTTTGACTGACATGCCGTCGAGGATCGCCAGCGTCAGCGGCAGCAGGATGCGAATGGTGGTGCCGGAACCCTGTTTAGACTGGATCTCAACGTGGCCGCCCATCTCCTGGATGTTACGTTTCACCACGTCCATGCCTACGCCGCGTCCGGACACGTCGGTCACCTGCTCCGCGGTAGAGAAGCCCGGCGCGAAGATCAGCATGCCCACTTCTTCGTCGGTCATGTTGTCATTGACCGCCATCCCCTGCGAAATCGCTTTTGCCAGGATGCGCTCGCGGTTAAGCCCCGCGCCGTCATCGGTCACTTCGATGCAGATGTTCCCGCCCTGGTGTTCCGCAGAGAGGATCAGGTTACCGACCGGGGATTTTCCGGCGGCAATGCGGTTTTCCGGCAGTTCGATACCGTGGTCGAGGCTGTTACGCACCAGGTGCGTTAACGGGTCGATAATGCGCTCGATCAGGCTCTTATCCAGTTCGGTTGAGCTGCCCATCAGGGTCAGTTCAATCTGTTTATTCAGCTTGCTTGCAAGGTCGCGAACCAGACGCGGGAAGCGGCTGAAGACATATTCCATCGGCATCATACGAATGGACATGACCGATTCCTGCAGGTCGCGGGCGTTACGCTGCAGCTGACCCATGCTGGTGATCAGATCGCCGTGCGTGACCGGGTCCAGTTCGTTAGAACGCTGGGCCAGCATCGACTGGGTGATCACCAGTTCTCCAACCAGGTTAATCAGCTGGTCGACCTTCTCAACGGCAACGCGGATGCTGGTTGACTCGCTGGAGCGGGCGGCAGGTTTTTCACCACGTGCAGGTGCCGCGGCCTCTTTTGGCACGGCCTTCAGCGCCGGAGCCGCAGGAGCCACAGCCGGTGCGGCGGCCTGAGCGACAACGGCCACCTCTTCCGTAGCGGCAGGTGCGTCAACCTCAGCCGTTTCGGTTTCGAAGGCGATCTGGTCAGCTTCAATCACAAAGCACAGTACCGCCACGATATCGTCCTGGCCAATACCGTCATCAAGCGTCGCGGCAAGGCTGTCTTTGCCTTTGACCACGTTGCTTAATTTCGCCAGGTTACCCAGCTCTTCTTCCAGCAGGTTAACTTCATTCTCTTTGAGGCGTGACAGCACAACGCGCAGTTTGCCCGCTTGTGCAGCGGCTGGCGCGGCCTCGTCGGAAGCAACCGCATCGACAACGCTCAGTTTCGCCGCAGGGACAACGGCTGCAGCGACCTCACCTTTTGCTTCCAGGGCGAGCTGGCGCAGCGCATTGCAGATGTATTCAAAGCTGGCGGCATCAGGCTCTGCCGAACTTTTATAGGCGTCGAGCTGTTCCTGCATAATATCTTTGGTTTCCAAAAACAGGTTGATAATGTCGGTATTGAGCTGCATCTCACCGCGTCGTGCTTCATCAAGCAGGTTTTCCATTAAATGGGTCGTTTCCTGCAGGATGGTAAATCCAAACGTTCCGGCTCCGCCTTTAATAGAGTGCGCCGCACGGAAGATGGCATTGAGCTGCTCGGAGTCCGGTGCTTCGGGCACCAAATCGAGCAAGTGTTGCTCCATATCGGCCAACAATTCGTCGGCTTCATCAAAGAATGTCTGGTAAAAATCGCTAATATCCATGCTCACGCTATCACCTCGGATTGGCTGGTGGCGATGTTGGAACGGCAGCCGAAGGAACGGCCCCAGGCTGTTTTAAATCGTCCAGTGACTCATTCTGACTTTCGGCGTTTTCATGCAGGATGGCCTGCTCCGCCTGCTGGTTCAGCACTAAAAGACTGATACGACGGTTGATGGCATCATCCGGCCCGCGGTCGGAAACGCGCATGGTTGCGGCCATGCCGACTACGCGCAGTACCTTGCCATCATCAAGCCCACCTACCACCAGCTCGCGACGCGAGGCGTTGGCACGATCGGCAGAAAGCTCCCAGTTGCTGTATCCCTTCTCCCCACTGGCGTACGGGAAATCATCCGTGTGTCCTGACAGGCTGATTCGGTTAGGAATGCCGTTCAGCACCGGAGCAATAGCACGCAGAATGTCGCGCATGTACGGTTCAACTTCCGCACTTCCGGTTTTAAACATTGGTCGGTTCTGGCTGTCGATAATCTGAATACGCAGCCCTTCCTGCACCAGGTCGATCTTCAGATGCGGGCGCAGCGCGCGCAGTTTCGGATCCGCTTCAATCAGCTGATCGAGATCGCCACGCAGTTTCTTCAGGCGCGCCTGCTCCATCTTTCTTTTCAGCTCGTCGATGTTCGGCTCTTTTTTCACCTCACCCTTCTGCTGGGTGTAATCATCGCCGCCGCCCGGGATCGGGCTGTCGCTGTTAGAGATTCGCGGCCCACCGGTTACCGCCGTTGCCAGCGGCGTGCGGAAATATTCGGCAATCTGGATCAGTTCTTTTGGGCTGGAGATGGAGATCAGCCACATCACCAGAAAGAACGCCATCATTGCGGTCATAAAGTCGGCGTACGCAATTTTCCACGAGCCGTGTGCGCCATGCCCGCCGACCTTGTGCTTGCGTTTTTTTACGATGACGATCGGATGGGACTGGTTTTTCATGCGTCCTCAGTTGTCGTCTGTTGGTTTGGGTTTTTCACCGCACGCACGTGTTCTTCAAGCTCGATAAACGACGGACGCTCGCTGGAGTAAAGCGTTTTACGGCCAAACTCAACCGCGATCGGTGGCGCGTAACCGTTGAGATTAGAGAGCAGCGTGATCTTCACGCACTGCATCATTTTGGTGGTTTCCGCGCTCTTCTGGCGCAGAACGCTCGCCAGCGGAGAGATAAAGCCGTACGCCAGCAAAATACCGAGAAAAGTTCCCACCATCGCGTGGGCAATCAGCGCGCCCAGCTCGGCTGCCGGACGGTCTGCCGAGGCCAGGGCGTGAACCACGCCCATTACCGCGGCAACGATACCGAATGCCGGAAGCGAGTCGCCGACCAGCGCCAGGCTGTTGGCCGGCACTTCAGATTCGCTTTCGTGGGTTTCGATCTCTTCATCCATCAGCGCTTCGATTTCGAAGGTATTCATGTTGCCGCTGATGATCAGTCGCAGATAGTCGACGATGAAATCCAGCATCATGGCGTCAGCAAGAATGCGCGGATAGCTGGCAAAAATTTCGCTCTCTTTCGGGTTTTCAATATCCCGTTCAAGGGAGAACATGCCCTGCTGACGCGACTTCGCCATCAGGCGATAGAGCAGTGCCAGCAGATCCATATACATGCTTTTGGTGTATTTCGAGCGACGGAACAGCAACGGAATCGCTTTCAGCGTGCCCTTGATCGATTTACCGTTGTTGCCAACGATAAAAGCCCCTACCCCTGCGCCGCCGATGATAATAAGTTCAGCCGGTTGATAGAGTGCTCCAAGGTGCCCGCCGGTCATCATGTAACCGCCGAAAACTGTACCGAGAACTACCAGGTAACCTAATAAGATAAGCACGACATCATCCTTCCGCTAGTGACTATGGCAAGGACGTCCAGCTCGCAGCGTTTACCGTTTGCGGGGTAAAAAAAAGCAGCGGTAATTGCTTACCGCTGCTGGAATTTTTCCCACACGTTCGGGTTAAACAGCTTGTTCGATCTGTTCATCCAGCAGTTGTGGAATAATATCGGCAGCATCCCGGGAAAGTTTACGTCTTTTTACTGCGCGGGATGGAGGCTGACATAAACTACAGGCGAAGCTGCCTGCAGGTTGATGAGCATGGGTAATAAAATTGCCGTCGCAGCAGTTGCAGCGCGACAGTTCAAGCATTCCGCTCTCAACAAAACGCACCAGCGTCCATGCGCGGGTCAGCGCCAGCAGAGGGCCTTCTTCCTGCTGTGGGCATTGTTCAAGGTAAAGTTTGTACGCTTTGATCACGGCGTCAACGCCGCTACACAAACCGGTTTTGAGAAGATACTGCCAGGCATTACAGAACATAGAAGCATGAATATTCTGCTCCCACGTCATAAACCAGTCGGTAGAAAACGGCAGCATGCCTTTCGGCGGGGGACTACCACGTAACTCTTTGTACAGTTTGATGAGACGACCACGGCTCAGTTGAGTCTCGCTTTCCAGCATTTGTAAACGAGCACCCAGTGTAATCAGCTCCATGGCCAACTGTATGTCACGCGCTTCCTGAACAATGCTTTTCTCGCTCATTGCTAGGCCCTTTTCTTACGGGCTACGTCATCAGGCTGGCTGATTTCGTTAAGCAAGCGAGTGGAAAGAAGAATACCGGTATGGATCTGTTGAAGATCGTCCACACGGGATTCCTGCGTCAGACGCGTTATTGTCTGTGAATCATCGAAACGGAACTGGCAAACCAGTTGATTCGTTTCAGCCAGTTTAACCATCTGCGGGAGGGTTAAACCGCCCAGCATGGTTGCCATTTCTTCGTTAATACCCAGACGAAACATCGCGGACGCCTTGTCCTGACTAATCAAACGCTGCGCGAGCAGTAAATACGACAAATTGATGTCATAGATATGTTTTAGCAACTCGGATGTATGCATTGTTCCCATCCCGAATAACCAACTATTATTTTTATGCGGAAAGACCGCACCCCGTGATGTCGCCGGGAAATCACCCGGTATAAAAAAGAAAAGGCTAAATGCATAGTTGAATTTAGGTTTGTATTCACTGAAACCGTAAGAGAGAAACCGCGAATGCGTCTCTTACATGATTTATCATTTCTTACAAATAACTAAGATTTTTCCTAATTCGACGCAAACTCTACTCGTCAGTTTTGACACATACAATCCAGCCACCCTCAAATTTAAAAAAAATGTGATCCACGTCACACAATTTAAGTGAATATGACCCATAAATCCATCAGTATGACTTGTAATTTGTTCAATATTTAGCCAATCGGTACTGTTTTGTATTCTTAATTGACGAATACTCATGCAGAAGGGTGATCCAAACTGGCATGCAACGTGCTTTTCCTGCGGTAAGCGCCGCGCGGAAACATTTACATCAGGCCCCTTTCCTGGAAACATTTTTCTTACCGTGAAAAAACATATAGTTATGCAGGCAGTACAAAAAAGATGTTTCATAACGTGATCATTCGAAATGAGTTTGTAACGGATCAAAACGATTTAACCGTCAAAGCGTGGAATTGTGTGATTTACGTTAAGTTGTTAATTTTTTTCATTTAGGCGCATTTTTCAGTTATTCTTCTTATAAGAATAATTAATGAATAATTATGATAAGCTTCACACTAATGTCGTAATCTGCTCTTGCAGAACCGGAGATTTCGCGGTAAAGGTGGTTAAACGCTGTCTTTGAGACATCTAAGGAGTGCGCCATGAGTTACTCCCATCTTCTTGTTTCCGTTGCAGTTTCCCCCGAAAGCCATCAACTCGTCGCCCGGGCAGTTTCCATTGCCAGACCTCACAATGCACGCATCAGCCTCATTACGCTCGCCGCAGAGCCAGAGATGTATAATCAGCTGGCCGCCCCCATGCTGGAGGATATTCGTGAGGTTCTTCAGGAAGAGACGCAGCAATTTCTGCGAGAATTAGTGGAAAAGGCACAATATCCCGTTTATGAAACCGTTATTGCGACCGGGGAACTCAATGCCCATATTCTCGATATGTGTCGCAGACAAAATATTGATTTAGTGATTTGCGGGAACCATAACCACAGCTTTTTATCGCGCGCAGCCTGTGCGGCGAAATCTATTGTTGCGTCAAGCCAGGTTGATGTGCTGTTAGTACCGCTTGGGGGGCATTAACCCCCCAGCAGAAAATCATGCGAGTTTAGGGAAGGTCGCGATCTTTTTTTGCAGATTGCACTCATGACTTTGCGGAACGATATCCCGGAGATCCTGAATAAAACGCGCCTGCCAGTGGTTAATATCGTTCTTCCGGATCGTCTCCATCATGTCAGCATGGCGGGAAATACGTTCCGTGAGCGGCATTGTCAGGGCACGATTCAGCGCATTCGCCACGTCATCCCTGTCGTAAGGGTTAACGATGAGCGCCGACGTGAGCTCATTTGCGGCCCCGGCAAACTGGGAAAGCACAAGAACACCCGGGTCGGCAGGATCCTGCGCCGCCACGTACTCTTTCGCCACCAGGTTCATCCCGTCGCGCAACGGCGTGACCAGCCCAACGTCCGCATAGCGGAAGACCTTCATCAGGATCTTACGGTCAAAATGCTGATTCAGGTAAAACAGCGGCGTCCAGCCCAGCTGGCCGTAGCGGCCATTAATGCGCCCTGCTTCTGTCTCCAGCTGATGACGAATATCCTGATAAGCCTGAACCTCACCGCGCGACGTCGGCGCGATCTGGGTATAGCGAATTTTCCCGTGATGCTGCGGGTATTTATCCAGCAGCGTTTCATACGCGAGGAAGCGTTCCGGCAGCCCTTTGGAATAATCAAGACGTTCTACCGAGAAGATATTTTTCACGTGCTTGAGTTCATTCTTAAGCTGCGCCAGCTTCGGCGGCAGCGGGCCAGAAGCCTGCTCCGCGATTTCGTCAGGTTCAATCCCTATAGGATAGACCTCGGTGTGGAAAGTTTTCCCCCACGCCGTATGGGTTTTCCCGCCCTTGGTCACCAGACGCGCTTTACCTGACACGGAATCAAGGAACGCGAGGCGGTCATTTTCGGTCTGGAAGCCGAGCAAATCGTAATCGCACAGCGCTTCCAGCAGCTCTTCATGCGGCGGCAGCGCGGTAAAAATTTCCGGCGTCGGGAACGGGATATGCAGGAAGAAACCAATGCGGTTATTCACCCCCCTCTTTCGCAGCTCTCTCGCGAAGGGTAACAGGTGATAATCGTGGATCCATAAAATATCGTCTTCTTCTATTAATGGCAGCAGTTTATCCGCCAGCAGCGCATTCACGCGCGAGTAGCCTTCGAAGGATTCACGCTGGAATTTTACCAGGTCAAGACGATAGTGAAACGCAGGCCACAGGACGGCATTTGAGAACTGCGAGTAATACTCGTCATAGTCTTTCTCTTTCAATGCAAATGAAGCCCACGTAATGTTTCCGCGCGTTACCTTTTTCAGCGGTTTCTCTTCTTCACTGATTTCTCCACTCCAGCCAAACCACAGCCCGCCAGCGGCTTTTAAGGCACCTAACACCCCTACCGCCAGGCCACCTGCACTGGCTTTTTTATCGTCAGGCGGTGCGATTCGGTTAGAGACGACGACTAAGCGACCCATAATGGTTTCCCCCTTTGCTTTGCGCTATTTGTTGTTGTTGCTGGTTAGCGATGTCAGATATCCACTGCCAGACGCTGGCGACATCCGCCAGTCGCCATTCGGCAACCGTGTCACCAGGCCCCACCTTGACGGCGATCCCTCCGGCCTGATTCACTACGCGAAACCCGGCCTCGTCGGTCAAGTCATCCCCAATGAAAACGGGCGTTCGCCCTTTAAAAGGCGGCGACGCCATAAACGCGGCGATGGCCGCGCCTTTATTAATCCCTTTCGGTTTTAACTCCACCACGCATTTGCCGGGCTGCAACGCCAGCTGTGGATGCGCATCTGCAACCTTCTGAGCAAGCGCAAGCACGGCCTCCTCATGCTGCGGCGCCTGACGATAATGCAGGGCAAAGGCCATGCCTTTGGCTTCCAGCTCGGTGCCGGGCAGTTCGGCCAGCGCTGCAGAGAGCTGCTTATGCAGCGTTTGCGTGAGTGCGTCGGGGAGTGAAACGATATGCGTGTGATCATGGATGTCGCGGCGCTCCGCTCCGTGTACACCGGCCAGCGGAAAGTGGTAAGGACTGGCGAGCGTATCCAGCTCGGCCATTGAGCGCCCTGATATCAATGCCAGTGCTCCCTCGTTCATGAGCGAGAGCTGATGCAAATCCTGTAACACCGCATCCGGAATAGACACCTGGTCAGGGTGCGGTTTTATCCCGGCGAGCGTGCCGTCGAGATCAAAAAAGAAAGCATAGTGTCCGGGCAGTACAGGCGGTGCGGTTAACATGTCAGCCACCCTTTTCCTCCTTACGGTTTACGAGAGGTAAACGCCTTTACCTCTTTCATAGCCATGTAAGTATAGACAGTGTGACGTCGCTCGCCATTTGACAACCGCCACGCCAGTTTTACTGGCGGGGCGGTTAAGGGGTCAGCTATGGTTATAAGTTGAGCAATAAAAGACGGGAAAAAGGGTTACACGGTACGCTTCGCTTTTTGCTTGTAACGGTCGAAAATCACGGCTGCCAGCAGGATCAGGCCACGCACGACGTACTGCGAGAACGGCGAAATATTCAGCAGGTTCATGGCGTTCTCCACCGTCCCTAAAATCAGTATACCGGCCACCACATATGAGATTTTTCCGATGCCGCCCTTGAGGGAAACGCCCCCTAAAACGCAGGCCGAAATGACGATCAGCTCGTAACCAATAGAGGTCATCGGCTGGCCGCTGGTCATACGCGAAGCCAGAATGATCCCCGCGGCGGCAGAAACCAGCCCTGAGAGCACGAAGATAATAATCTTGGTGCGCACCACCGGCACCCCGGCCAGACGGGCGGCCTCCTCGTTACCGCCAATCGCCAGCGTATTGCGGCCAAAGGTGGTCCGGTTGAGCAGGAAGCCGAACAGGATCAGGCAGGCCACGGTCAGCCAGATTGGCGCAGGCAGACCCAGCCAGTTGGCGTAACCCAGGGTAAAGAAGCGCTCGTCTTCAATCCCCACCGCTTTACCGTCGGAGATGATATAGGCTAGCCCGCGGACAATTTGCATCGTAGCGAGCGTGGTGATCAGGGCATTAATCTTCAGGCGTGCGATAACAAAACCGTTCACCAGACCGCTGATGACGCCGAGTAGCAGACCAGCCAGAACGCCAATCCACAGGCTCTCGGTCATGTTGATCACCACTGCCGTCGTGACGCCCGCACAGGCAATAACCGACGCCACCGACAGGTCAAAATCGCCGGAGGCCAGGCAGAATAGCATCCCGCAGGCCACCATCCCGGACATGGAAATGGCCAGCCCCAGCCCTTTCATATTAATAAAGGTGGCAAAATTAGGGACAAAGATCGCGCAGGCGAGGAACAGCGCGGCAAAGACCACCAGCATGCCGTACTGATCCCAGATACGCCCAAAACTCAGCGCCGACTTCGACTTCGGCGCTCCGGATGTAGTAACAGAGGACATCATTAACTCCTTACTCAGGCGACAGCCTGGCTGACTTTAGGCATGGCGAGGTTCAACGCCTGTTGTTCATTCGCCTGTTCATGAAGTAATTCACCGGCAATTTCGCCTTCACGCATCACCACAATGCGGTCGGCCACGCCAAGCACCTCCGGCAGATCGCTGGAGGCGAAGAGCACCGCCACGCCGCGTTTTGCCAGCTCATAGATCACGTTATAAATTTCGTGTTTTGCCCCCACATCGATACCGCGCGTCGGCTCGTCCAGCAAAATGACCTTCATGTCTTCCGACAGCCAGCGGCCTAAAATCGCCTTCTGCTGGTTTCCGCCTGACAGATTCATGATCAGCTGTTCCGGACCCGGCGTTTTGATGTTAAGCGAGCGAATATGGTGGTCGGCGTTGCTCGACTCCCAGCCATCGTTTATCAGGCAGCCTGCGCGAATAAACTTGCGGCGAGCGGAAATATTGATGTTGTCGCGAACCGAATGCACCGGAATAATCCCCTCGGCTTTACGGTCTTCCGGGCAGAGCATCATGCCCGCCCTGATCGCGTGAGCCGGTTTCTGGATATCGACCCGTTCACCGTCAATAGAAACCTGCCCTTCGGTAATGCGGGTACCGCCGAACAGGCCTTTCATTAATTCACTGCGCCCCGCCCCCACCAGACCAAACAGCCCGACAATTTCGCCGCTGCGAACCGATAACGAAATCGGCGTGCGCACGCCCGGCGCTTTGACGCTGTCCAGACGCAGGCGTTCAGGGCCGTACTGGCGCGGCTGCCAGTGATAAATATCCCCCAGATCGCGCCCGACCATCGCCTGAACAAGCTGGTCATGGTTAACCTGCTGCATATCAGTAAAGGTGCGCACATAGCGCCCATCTTTAAAGACGGTGATGGCGTCACTCAGGGCAAATATCTCTTCCATGCGGTGCGAGACATATAAAATCGTACGGCCTTCTTGACGCAATTCGCGGATCACGCGGAACAGATTTTCAATTTCACGCGCAGAGAGCGAACTGGTGGGCTCATCGAAGGCGATAATTCTGGCGTTACGCGCCAGCGCCTTGGCAATTTCAACCATCTGCCACTGGCCGATGGAAAGATATTTCAGCGGCGTCTGGGGATCGACGTCCAGACCCAGGTGTTTAAGCTGCAGCCCCGCTTCATAATTAAGTAGCGAACGATTTACCACGCCGCCTTTGTGCGGAAGCTGACCTAAATAGATGTTTTCCGCCACGGTCATCTCGGGAATGAGGTGCAGCTCCTGATAGATGATCGCAACCCCGGCATTGAGCGCCGCCGTGGTATCGGCAAACGCCACCTCTTCGCCGCGAATGGCCAGCGTGCCGGTCGTAGGCGCGTAGTTGCCGCTGAGGATCTTCAACAGCGTGGATTTCCCCGCGCCGTTTTCCCCCATCAGGGCGTGGACCTGGCCGGCATAGCAGTCGAAGCTGATATGGGTCAGCGCGTTAACACCGGGGAAAGTTTTCCCGATGCCGCGAAAAGAGAGATACGGATCAGACTGTCGCATAACGTCTCCGTGATTCCTGTAGTGTGTACGTCTGGCCCCTCACGATGCGAGGGGCACAATCACAGCGTATTACTTACCGCCCAGCCCTTTTTTCGCCAGCTCCTCTTTGAAGTTGTCGCGGGTAATCAGCACCACGTCGGTCACTTCGGTAAATTTCGGCGGTTCGGCCCCTTTGGTTACCCAGTTGTAGAGCATCTCACTGGATTTGTAACCGTGAACGTCCGGGCTCGGCAGCAGAGAACCGTAGAAGCCGGTAGCCTGCGCTTTAGACAGCTCGCTGACGGCGTCAACGCCGTTGATGCCAATCCCGATCACGTCAGGCGCTTTGAAGCCCTGGCCTTCCGTCGCGCGTACTCCGCCGAGCACGGTGTTGTCGTTCATGCCGACCACCAGCCAGTGTTTGACCTCCGGATGCTGGACCAGCATAGAGTTCGCGGCGTCGAATGCGCCCGGGATATCGTTGGATTTGGTTGGGACTTTATAGATCTGTTTTTCCGGGAAGCCGGCCGCTTTCAGCGCGTCCATTGAACCGGTAGTACGACGACGGGCGGTGTCCAGCTCGTCAGCGGTGATAGCCATTACCGCGGTCTCTTTGACATCCCAGCCGCGCTTTTGCATCTCTTTATAGAGCTCCTGGCCCTGGCGTTCGCCGATTTTGGTCGCCGCCATCATGACCAGCGGGACGGTGTCCATCGGCTTGCCTTTGGCGTTAACGAACTGATCGTCAACCGCGATGACCTTCATGTCGTAACCGCGCGCTTTCGCCGCGATTGCCGATCCCAGCTTTGGATCCGGGGTACAGATAACGAAACCTTTTGCACCGCTGGCCGCCAGGCTGTCGATGGCGTTCAGGGTTTTTTCGCCGTCAGGCACGGCGATTTTAATGACTTCAAAACCTAAATCTTTCCCGGCTTTATCTGCGAATTTCCACTCAGTCTGGAACCAGGGCTCTTCGGGCTGTTTTACCAAAAAACCGAGTTTTAAATTCTCAGCGATAGCGGATTGTGACATAACGGCAGCCAGACCGATGGCCGCCAGCGCTTTAGTAAATTTGTGCATGGTAAACTCCAGCTTTAGCATTCTTTTCTGTAGGGAATAAGTGCGTGCTTCTTATTTAATCGGACTTAAAACAAGGCATTAGCGCTTACCTCGTCATAAGCGTTATTGCTGGTGATAGTTTTAGCGGGAAATTAATCATCCATAAGAGAGCCCCATCACACCGCAGAATTACAGTAATTGCGTACATAAATTCAGCGAAAAATGACATAAAAAAGACAGGATTTGTCAGACAAATAGAAGGCGGTTAAGCAGAATTATCCATAAGATTAGCCAAGATATCCCTGATGCCCCTCAGCGGGCAAAGCGGCACCTGGCGTTAAACGGGTTCAACATGTTTTTCATCACGAATGTACAATGCACCTGAAAAACGTTATTCCGCAGAATTTGATTTAGCGCAATTTTATTGACACATCATATATTCGAAACGATTAAACCGTATTTCTGTTTTTCACGGAGTAATATTCCAACTTAATATTCCCGAAAGAGTAACAGTGCACCATCACGGTAAAACCCATTGATTATTAGCACCTTAAATACCCCCCTATTCATGGCTAGCTAATTTTATTTCTGTACTATATTAAACTTTGTAATGTATGGTAAACACAGCCTAATTAAGAGTTTTCTTAGACCATAGACAAGGGTATGCTTATTTATATCGAACACAGGAAGTGAATTTCGGTCGATTTCGCTCACGGCAGAATGTCTATATCTGCTTTTATCTTCGTATTTGCCTGGCGCTCAGGTTAAGCAACGGACATCACGTCCCACAGTCAATAAGGATATGAGTATGGCTACCCAAACGATGATGCAAAAACTTAACGCGCAGATGAACCTTGAGTTCTACGCCTCGAATCTGCACCTTCACTTAAGCGCGTGGTGTGCCGAGAATAGTCTCACGGGATCTGCCACCTTCTTTCGCTCGCAGGCGCAAAGTAACGTCACGCATATGATGCGTGTCTTTAACTTTCTGAAAGCCGCAGGGGCAAATCCTGTCGTCAAAGCCCTTGATGGGATAAACGAAAACTACTCTTGCCTGGAAGAACTGTTCCAGAAAACGCTTGAAGAGTACGAGCAACGCTGCAGCACGCTCAGCAAACTGGCCGATGAAGCCAAAGCGCAGCAGGACATTACGACGCTCAGATTCTTACGCGATATGGACAAAGAGCAGCAGCAGGATGGCATGCTGCTGAAGACGCTGGCGGATGAGATCCATCACGCGCAGCAGGCGGGTTTATGTCCTGAGCAGACCGACCGTCATCTGCTCGACATTGTGTCGGTGCAGCAACACTGAGTTTTTTAATCTGCTCCAACCGGGCTGAGGGTTTCCCAAGAATTTATTAACCTGAAGCGATTAATTTTGTTTCAGGTAAGTGAATAACTGACAGCGATGTCCTGGTTCGGCTGTAAATCGCCGAAGCGTTTCCGTAAGGCCGGGGCGAGGCGCAGGGATGCGCCGAGAGGGTGTGGCCTGCAGGGATGCAGGCTCATGCCCGACCCGATAGCCTGAAGGAATAAGCTGAGGGCACCGCGAAGCGGCGATTTACCGCCGGGAGCCCGGGTCGCCAGGGCGGCGGCGATTGAGCCGCCCTGGCACGTTCACCGGTCATGTCGTTAAAGAGTAGCAAGGAACATGAAGTGAACGGAATGACCACCACAGCCGTATGTTCCCCCTCACCCCAGCCCTCTCCCTCAAGGGAGAGGGAGTCGTCCGTGCAGGCATTGTTTTGTGGGGATCCCTCCTCCCACCTGAGGCAGGATTCCTTTTCCCATCTCCAACCATCTGCTTTTGCTGACATTTAACAAATCAGATCTGGCTCCCAATGATTAACCACACAACGTGTGATGATTTATTTAGTTACATAATCATTGACGAGGGAGCATCATGATCACCATTGAGTTTTTTGTCATTCTCCTCTGCCTGCTGACGGGTACGCGTTTCGGCGGTATGGGGCTTGGGTTAATCAGCGGTATTGGTCTTTTTATTTTATGTTTTGTCTTTGGTCTGCAACCGGGTAAACCGCCGGTTGACGTTATGCTGACCATTCTTGCGGTAATTGGCTGTGCGGCTACGCTGCAGACTGCGGGCGGCCTCAACGTCATGATGCAGTTTGCTGAACGTCTACTGCGCAAACACCCGCAGCACATCACCCTGCTCGCCCCTTTCACCACATGGATGCTGACCTTTCTGTGCGGCACCGGACATGTGGTCTACACCATGTTCCCCATCATTGCGGATATCGCCCTGAAAAAAGGGATCCGCCCGGAGCGCCCCATGGCCGTGGCATCGGTGGCATCACAGATGGCGATTACGGCATCCCCCGTTTCCGTTGCCGTTGTGTCGCTGGTGTCTATCCTGGCGGCCCAGCATGGGATCGGCCACGCGTGGGGGATCCTGGAAATTCTCGCCGTGTCGGTTCCCGCTTCGCTTTTCGGCGTAGCCATTGCGGCCCTGTGGAGCTTACGCCGTGGGAAAGATTTGGCGGACGACATTGAGTTTCAGGAAAAGCTGAAAGATCCTAAGCAGCGCGAGTTTATCTATGGCGGAACGGAGACGCTAATGAATCAGCGTTTCCCTAAACAGGCCTACTGGTCCACGTGGATTTTCTTTGCCGGCATTGCCGTGGTCGTTCTGCTGGGCGCCTTCCCTGAGCTGCGCCCCGCCTTTGAGCTAAAAGGCAAAATGACGGCGCTGTCGATGAACCTTGTCATCCAGATGATGATGTTAATTGCAGGCGCCGTGATGCTGATGGCCTGTAAGGTCAACGCGTCGGCTATTTCCAACGGCGCGGTGTTCAAGGCTGGTATGGTCGCGATCTTCTCAGTATTTGGCGTGGCGTGGATGAGCGATACCTTTTTCCAGGCGCATCTCGACGAATTAAAGCTGGCGCTGGAAGGCGTGGTGAAGAGCCACCCGTGGACGTATGCCATTGTGCTGTTTCTGGTGTCAAAACTGGTGAACAGTCAGGCGGCGGCGCTGACGGCCGTTGCGCCTATGGGCCTCATGCTCGGCATCGACCCGAAAATGCTGATCGCCTTTTTCCCGGCGTCCTACGGCTATTTTGTCCTGCCGACCTATCCCAGCGATTTGGCCTGCATCGGCTTTGACCGGTCAGGCACGACCCGCATCGGCAAATTTATCATCAACCACAGCTTCATTTTGCCAGGGCTGATTGGGGTAAGCTGCGCGTGCGCGGCGAGCTACTTGCTGGTCCAGACGTTCTTCTGACCGCATAAAAGGGCGACACGTCCCGTCGCCCCTTTCCCTGCTTCAGTGGGACTCACCCTGCGGCGTGAATCGCAGTTCAATCAGCGCGATGGCTTTCTGGATCGCACGAAGCGTAACCGGGTCCGCGGCTGCGGGATGGCTGGCGAAATCGATGTTTTTCAGCTGGGTAGACATCTTCTCGCGCACTTCAACCGGCGCAATCACGTCCAGAACATCAAGAATTTGTTTGATAACCAGCTGGCAGGCGACAACGTCAGAGACCAGTTCCTGATCGGCGCTCAGGTTTTGTGACATGGGGTTTTCTCCTTATTTAAAGGCCGCCATAGTAGCAAACACGCCCCCTGACATCTTCCCTTCATCGCCTGCAGGTACAAAAAAACCCGCCGAAGCAGGTTTTTTTATCAGAACATGGCGCCTGGCGGCACGTCTTTGAACGTGCGGCAGTAATTGGCCCACATGCTTTTCAGGATTTTGCGCAGTTTCACGATGATGCTCCATTAACTTGTTATACAACTTTATTGTCAACGTGCTTATAATATGACCATCATCACAAAAATCAATCATTTTGTGATACTCATCACATTTTCATAAGGGATTGGCTTGATAGCACTCCCCTCTGACCCGTTGCGAAGAGTGAGGGCAGATTGTCCGGCTATTCCAGGCATTGCAGCGGGCATCTGCGGGTACGATAACGTATTTCCATCCACTCAGAGCGAACCATGAAAAGAGTCATTGTAGCCGGCACACTCCTGCTGCTCGCGGGATGCAGTATTAACCGCCAGGCTGAAGTCAGCAGCCTCGACGCGCCGAACGGCATCGTCCGCCTCGATTACGGCCAGGCAGTGCTGCAAAATGCGTATTCCGATGAGTATGTGAATAACGGCACGGCGGCAAAAGCGTGTCAAAGCATGGGGTATGCCACCGCCTCAGCCTATGGTCAGCCCATCAAAACCTGCACCCTGACGAGCGGCTCTTTGTGTCTGAACGAGAGCGTGACTATCCAGTATAAATGTATGGGTTACGCCATTAACCCTAAGTCAAATAATCCCTGGTATTAATCAACGCTGCCAGCGTTTGCTGGCAGTGTATTTCATTACGAACAAAAACAATTCTCATTAATAAATTATAAAAATCGCCAATGCGTTTTATTCCCATTCGTATTTTAAATAAATAAAATAAAAATTTTACGTTTTGCAAATAATTAAATAACAACTTATAGTGTCGCTCATCGTGAACCAGAAATAATAACCCGGAGCGTCACCATGCTGAAAACTGAAATGATCGACAAGCTCAACGCGCAAATGAACCTCGAGCTTTTTTCATCCCTCCTCTACCAGCAGATGAGCGCCTGGTGCAGCTACCACAGCTTCGAAGGTGCGGCCGCGTTTCTGCGTCGTCACGCTCAGGAAGAGATGACCCACATGCAACGTCTGTTTGATTATCTGACGGATACGGGCAGCCTGCCGCGCATTGAAACCGTGACATCACCTTTCGCTGAGTATAATTCTCTCGATGAACTTTTCCGCGCTACCTATGAGCACGAGCAGCTGATTACGCAGAAAATTAACGAACTGGTTCATGCGGCAATGACCAGCCAGGATTATCCAACCTTTAATTTCCTGCAGTGGTACGTCGCTGAACAACACGAAGAAGAGAAGCTGTTTAAATCTGTGCTGGATAAACTATCTCTGGTAGGGAAATCCGGCGAAGGTCTTTACTTTATTGATAAAGAACTTTCCACGCTAGATACTCAAAATTAATTTCTACGCGGTGCCGGTTTCCGGCACCGCGTTAATTTACCTTCCCTCCCCCGCATCGAAATACCCATTTTATTCCCTGTACGCCCTGTTTACGTCACGCCTGAGCGTCGCCCCACGTGATAGAATTGCCGGCAGCGCGATACGTAAACTTTTCATTACACCACTTGTAACGGTGATTTGACGAGTTACGGCTTTTCCCTTACTCTGCGCCGCAGATTTTGTTGCGGTTAAGAAGCGTTGTAGAGGAAAGCGTGAAAAACAGAACCCTGGGAAGTATTTTTATCGTCGCCGGAACGACAATTGGCGCAGGAATGCTGGCCATGCCCCTGGCGGCCGCGGGCGTGGGATTTGGCATGACCCTGCTGCTGCTGGGCACGCTTTGGGCACTAATGTGCTACACCGCCCTGCTGCTGCTTGAGGTTTACCAGCACGTGCCCGCCGACACCGGTCTGGGTTCGCTGGCGGCGCGCTATCTGGGACGCTATGGCCAGTGGATAACCGGCTTTAGCATGATGTTTCTGATGTACGCCCTGACCGCCGCCTATATTAGCGGTGCCGGAGAGCTCATCGCCTCCAGCGTCAACGACTGGTTTGGCTCTGAAATTACCCCTGCGACGGGCGCTATCTTCTTTGCGCTCATCGGCGGCGGCGTGGTCTGCGTGGGGACATCGCTGGTCGATCTGTTTAACCGCTTTCTGTTCAGCGCCAAAATTCTCTTCCTGATTATCATGCTGGTGCTGCTGGCGCCGCACGTGCATAAGGTCAACCTGCTGACGCTGCCGCTGGAAAAAGGGCTGGCGCTTTCCGCGATCCCGGTCATTTTCACCTCGTTTGGCTTCCACGGCAGCGTACCGAGCATCGTCAGCTATATGAATGGCGATATCCGCAAGCTGCGCCGCGTCTTTGTTATCGGCAGTGCCATTCCGCTGATCGCCTATATTTTCTGGCAGCTGGTGACGCTGGGCAGCATTGACTCCACAACCTTTCTTGGCCTGATGGCGCAACACGCAGGCCTGAACGGTTTTTTGCTGGCGCTGCGCGAGGTTGTTACCTCCCCGCACGTGGAGCTGGCGGTACACCTGTTTGCCGACCTGGCGCTGGCAACCTCGTTTCTGGGCGTGGCGCTCGGTCTGTTTGATTACCTGGCCGACCTGTTCCAGCGTCGCAACACCGCGGCCGGACGGTTGCAGACGGGGGCCATCACCTTCCTGCCGCCGCTCGCTTTTGCGCTGTTTTACCCACGCGGGTTTGTGATGGCGCTGGGCTACGCAGGGGTGGCGCTCTCTATCCTTGCCCTGCTGCTCCCTTCCCTGCTGGCGTGGAAAAGCCGCCAGCAGCATCCTCAGCAAGGGTATCGCGTGGCGGGAGGAAAACCGCTGCTGTGCGTTGTGTTTGGCTGCGGGGTGGTGATTATTCTGGTGCAGGTACTGATTGCAGCCGGGATGCTGCCGGAAGTGGGTTAAAAAAAGGGGCTATCATCAGCCCCTTTTTTATCAGTGCAAACAGCAGCTCTTAAACTTCTTCCCGCTGCCGCAAGGACACGGATCGTTACGCCCGACCTTCGTGCCGTTCACCGTCGGCTTCTTCGCTTCCGGCTGCTGCGGGTTGTTTACCCAGTAGTTATACAGGCGCAGCGCCGCAGGCTGGATGCTTTCGATGCTGGCGATGTACTCCTCTTCGGACAGTTCATCCAGCTTCTCGCTGTTCTCTTCCGTCCCGTGCAGGGCAATCACGTCAAGATCGGCCTTAAGGGCTTCCGGCAAGGCTGACCAGTCCGTCAGCGCCACGCCGCGCATATAGCCATAGCACCACTCTTCCACCACGGTATAGCTCTCACCGTCCACGTCGTTATAACCGAACATCGGTTCAAACTGATCCGGGTACTCGCTCAGGCGCTCGGCAATATCGTTCATGTGCTTAAAGCAGAGATCGATAAAACGGTTCATCTCACGATCGTTTTTCCAGCGCGGAATGTACTTCTCGCCACCCCACACCGCCACCAGCCAGGCATCTGGCTCAACGACAACAGGACCGGAAAGCACTGCGGTAAGCATGCCGTCCAGTTCGGACACGTCAATCACGGACGCGTCATCATGACCGTAAGACATTAACGTCTCTTCAAGCCACGCCATCTCGCTTTCATTCAATGGGCCTTCAGTCATCGCTGATACTCCTGCAAAAAAGGAAACGATCCTAACACATATCTCACGCCTCTCCGGGCTGAAGTTTAGGTCTTTATTGCTGCAAAAACGTGCAAACCGTGACCTTTGCACAACTTATGGGCTTTATTGTTAACGATATGTGATCTCCGCTGTAATTTCTTCTCCTCCCGCAAGGCGGCATAACGCGGCGCTCTATACTCAAACATGTCGCAAGCTCGTCAATGGGTTAACCATTCTGGCAACGTTTTTGCTTAACGTTCTTCGTGCGCCTCTGTGCAGGGAAATCTCGCCGTAATATGCAGGATGCCATCTGTATTTTGTTCGTTTAGTGCATTTTGTTCTTGCTCGTGTTTCGGATTGGCTGCGCCGTCGGGCGTTCGGGTTTACGCCGTGGTGCAAAAACCTCTTTGCTAAGGAACATAATAATGTCGCTGAAATTTATCAGAACTCCTCTTTCTCTTGTGTTGGCCGGTTGCCTGGTGACGGCGTTTTCCGCCCGGGCAGATATTGTGATTGGCGTGGCCGGGCCGTTTACGGGTCCCAATGCGACCTATGGCGATCAGTACTGGCACGGCGCAACGCAGGCCGCTGAAGACATTAATGCCGCAGGCGGCATTAACGGCGAGAAGATCAAACTGGTTCAGGGGGATGACGCCTGCGAGCCCAAGCAGGCCGTGGCCGTTGCCAACCGTTTAGTTGACCAGGATAAAGTCAACGCCGTGGTCGGCCATTTCTGCTCCTCTTCCACCATGCCCGCCTCCGAGGTGTATAGCGATGCGGGCATTATCGCCATCACCCCAGGCTCGACTAACCCGCTGATCACCGAACGCGGCATGAGCGACATGTTCCGCATGTGCGGCCGCGATGACCAGCAGGGTCAGGTTGCCAGCGACTTCATCATCGACAAGCTAAAAGCCAAACGCGTGGTCATCATTCACGATAAAGACACCTATGGTCAGGGTCTGGCTGACGCCACCAAAGCGGCGCTGGCGAAACGCGGGGTTCAGGATGTGATGTATGAAGGGTTATCCCGCGGTGAAAAAGACTTTAACGCGCTGGTGACCAAGATCGGCGCGCAAAAACCGGACATCGTATTCTTCGGTGGCTGTCACCCGGAAGCCGGCCCGCTGGTTCGCCAGATGCGTGAACAGGGCGTGCAGGCGAAATTCTTCTCCGGCGACTGTATTGTCAACGAGGAGATGGTGACCGCCGCGGGTGGCCCGCAATATACCAACGGCATTTACATGACCTTCGGTAAAGATCCGCGCCTTATCCCGGACGGTAAAGCGGTTATCGAGAAATTCCGCGCTGGTAAATTCGAGCCGGAAGGTTACACCCTCTACTCCTATGCCTCCGTACAGGCCATAGCCGCGGCCTTCAAGGCCACCGGCGGCAAGGACTCTGCCAAAGCCAGCGAATGGCTGAAAGCCAATTCCGTCGACACGGTGATGGGCAAAAAAGCCTGGGACAGCAAAGGCGATCTGAAAGTGTCTGACTACGTGGTTTACCAGTGGGACGACAAAGGAAAATATAAGGAAGTGCAGTAACGGGACGGAGTCACGCTCAACGTCGGCGGGTTTGCCCGCCGGCGCGTAATAAACATCAGGCTGCGCGCTTCGCGCAGCCTATAAAACGAGCGCGCTAAGATGAGTACATTCTTCCTGCAACAGTTAATCAATGGTTTAACGCTGGGCTCCGTCTACGGTTTAATCGCTATCGGCTACACCATGGTGTACGGCATTATTGGGATGATCAATTTCGCCCACGGCGAAGTGTATATGATTTCCGCCTATCTCTGCGCCATCGGCCTGGCGCTGCTCTCGTTCTTCGGTCTGCAGTCGTTCCCGCTGCTGATCCTTGGGACGCTGGTGTTCACCATCGTGGTCACCGGAGTGTACGGCTGGACAATCGAACGTATCGCCTACAAGCCGCTGCGCAACTCCACGCGCCTGGCACCGCTGATCTCCGCCATCGGGATGTCTCTTATTCTGCAAAACTACGCGCAGCTGAGCCAGGGTCCGCGTCAGCAAGGAGTGCCGACCATGCTGGATGGCGTCATTCGCCTGCATCTGGGCGACGGGTTCGTGCAGATAACCTACACCAAAGTGTTTATTCTGGTTGCCTCGTTGGCCGGCATGCTGGTGCTCACCTGGATTATCAACCATACCCGGCTGGGCCGGATGTGCCGCGCGGTACAGCAGGATCGTAAGATGGCCTCCATTCTGGGCATTAACACCGACCGGATTATTTCGCTGGTCTTTGTCATCGGCGCGGCGATGGCCGGTCTGGCCGGGGTGTTGATCACCATGAATTACGGCACCTTTGATTTCTACGTCGGGTTCGTCATCGGCATTAAAGCCTTTACTGCAGCGGTACTCGGCGGCATCGGCTCCCTCCCCGGCGCCATGCTCGGTGGCCTTATCCTGGGCGTGGCGGAAGCCCAGTTCTCGGGCATGGTGAATTCGGACTATAAAGACGTCTTCTCATTCGGCCTGCTGGTCATGATCCTTATTTTCCGTCCCCAGGGGCTGCTTGGGCGCCCGATTGTGGCCAAAGTGTGAGGGAGAGAATGATGACATCACACGGTTTTTCACTTAAACGCTGCATCCAGGACGCGATTTTTTCCGGGCTGATTGCACTGATTATTTTCGGCCCCATTGCGGGCGTGGTGCTGGACGGATACAGCTTTAACTTCGCCGGGCAGCGACTGGCCTGGATGGTCGGCATCGTCATGCTCGGGCGTTTTCTGTTGAGCGCTTTTTTAGGTACCGCCGCGGGTGCCCGTTTTCAGGCGCGCTTCGAAGTCGATAGCGCGGGCGTATATGTCCGGCAGCCGGAATATAAAAGCCGCATGCGCTGGATTATTCCTCTGGTGATTGCACTTGCGATTTGCTTTCCATTTGTCGCCACGAAATATGTACTGACCGTCGCCATTCTCGGGCTGATCTACGTGCTTCTCGGCCTGGGACTGAATATCGTCGTGGGTCTGGCCGGCCTGCTGGATCTGGGATATGTCGCTTTCTATGCCATTGGGGCGTACGGTCTGGCGCTGGGATACCAGTATCTCGGCTTAGGTTTCTGGAGCATGCTGCCGCTGGCGGCCATCATGGCCGCCGCCGCAGGCGCCCTGCTCGGTTTCCCGGTACTGCGCATGCACGGTGACTACCTGGCCATCGTCACCCTCGGGTTCGGGGAGATCATTCGCCTGATACTGAACAACTGGTTGACCTTCACCGGCGGTCCAAACGGCGTCTCGGCCCCTCCCCCCACCTTTTTCGGTCTGGAATTTGGACGACGCGCGAAAGAAGGCGGCGTGCCCTTCCACGAATTTTTCCACCTGACCTACAACCCGAACATGAAGTTTATTTTTATCTACGCGGTACTGTTCCTGGTGGTGATGCTGGTGCTCTATATCAAGCACCGCCTGACGCGGATGCCGATTGGTCGGGCGTGGGAAGCCCTGCGTGAAGACGAAATAGCGTGCCGATCAATGGGGTTAAATCATGTTCTGGTTAAGCTGTCGGCCTTTACGCTGGGCGCCTCGACCGCGGGCATTGCCGGAGTATTCTTCGCCACCTATCAGGGGTTCGTGAATCCCACCTCCTTTACCTTCTTTGAATCGGCGCTGATCCTCGCCATTGTGGTGCTGGGCGGTATGGGCTCTACGCTAGGCGTGGTGCTTGCCGCCTTTGTGCTCACGGTCACGCCGGAACTGCTGCGCAGTTTTGCCGAGTACCGCGTCCTGCTGTTTGGCATGCTCATGGTGGTGATGATGATCTGGCGTCCACGCGGTTTGATCCGCATTAACCGCAGCGGGTTTGCCGTGCGTAAGGGCGTCGCGCCATGAACGGAACGATATTGCGCGTTGAACATCTGATGATGCACTTCGGCGGGATTAAGGCGCTAAACGACGTCAATCTGGACGTACAGCGCGACTCAATTACCGCCCTGATTGGTCCAAACGGGGCGGGAAAAACTACCGTGTTTAACTGTCTGACGGGCTTCTACAGAGCCTCCGGCGGCAACATTTTATTTAATACCCGCCATAACACGACAAACGTTATTCAGGTGCTCGGACAAAAATTCCAGCCGGGTGACTGGATTAACCCCGCGCAGTTCGGGCAGCGTCTGTTCTACAAAATGTTCGGCGGAACGCATCTGGTCAACCGTGCAGGGCTGGCGCGCACGTTTCAAAATATCCGTCTTTTTCGCGAGATGTCGGTCGTGGAAAACCTGCTGGTCGCGCAGCATATGCGCGTTAACCGCAATCTTCTCGCCGGGATCTTAAATACGCCGGCATACCGGCGGGCGGAAAGCGACGCCCTGGACAGGGCCTTCTACTGGCTGGAAGTGGTGGATCTGGTGGAGTGCGCCAATCGCCTGGCGGGAGAGATGTCGTACGGCCAGCAGCGGCGACTGGAAATTGCGCGAGCAATGTGCACCGGGCCGGAAATGATCTGTCTGGATGAACCCGCCGCCGGGCTTAACCCGGTTGAAACGCATAAGCTCAGCAGCATTATTCGCTTTTTGCGGGATCACCATGACATCACGGTATTACTGATTGAGCATGATATGGGGATGGTGATGGAAATTTCGGACGACATTATCGTGCTCGACCACGGCGATGTCATCGCCAGAGGTAAACCCGAGCAGATCCAGCATGACGAAAAGGTCATTGCCGCCTATCTGGGCACGGACGAAAGCGAGGTCACCCTATGAGCGAACCGCTGCTGGCATTTCGCGAGGTGGATGTGTTTTACGGCGTCATTCAGGCGCTGAAGCAGGTCTCACTCGAGGTGAATAAGGGGGAAACCGTGGCGCTGATTGGCGCAAACGGCGCGGGCAAATCGACATTGCTGATGTCTATCTTCGGCCAGCCCCGTATCTGCAGCGGGCAGATCCTGTTTAGTGGTGAAGATATCAGCCATAAATCCACCCACTACGTCGCGTCCGGCGGCATTGCGCAGGCGCCGGAAGGCAGACGAATCTTCCCGGATATGACCGTTGAAGAGAACCTGCTGATGGGGACCATCCCCATCGGCAACCAGTTTGCGGCTGAAGATATGCAAACCATGTTTGACCTCTTCCCTCGCCTTAAAGAGCGGCGCAAGCAGCGCGCGATGACCATGTCCGGTGGGGAACAGCAGATGCTGGCGATCGCCCGGGCGCTGATGAGCCGTCCTAAGCTGCTGCTGCTGGATGAACCCAGCCTGGGCTTAGCCCCGATTGTGGTGAAACAGATCTTCCAGACGCTGCGCGAGCTGGCCCGCAACGGCATGACCATCTTTCTGGTGGAGCAGAATGCGCATCACGCGCTGAAGCTTTCCGACCGTGGGTATGTGATGGTGAACGGACAGATCCGGTTGAGCGGCAGCGGCGAAGAGCTGCTGGGAAATCAGGAGGTGAGGAAGGCGTATTTGGGCGGGGTTTGACTGGCGGATTTCAGGCACAAAAAAACCACCTTTCGGTGGTTTCACGACACTGCTTATTGCTTTGATTATTCTTTGTTTCCCATGGTACCCGGAGTGGGACTTGAACCCACACAGCGCGAACGCCGAGGGATTTTAAATCCCTTGTGTCTACCGATTCCACCATCCGGGCTCGGGAAGAAAGTGGAGGCGCGTTCCGGAGTCGAACCGGACTAGACGGATTTGCAATCCGCTACATAACCGCTTTGCTAACGCGCCGTAAAACTTTTCAAACTGACACCCGCTACTGCGCATGTCTTTAATCTGGAGCGGGAAACGAGACTCGAACTCGCGACCCCGACCTTGGCAAGGTCGTGCTCTACCAACTGAGCTATTCCCGCATGTCATCAAGTAAACATCTAACCACTTGATTTCATTATCGTCCGGCTTGCTGTGCCGCCGTTCGATGCGTTGCATTCTACTGATATGACGTTATGAGTCAACGTTATTTTTTGTATCCCCGGATCGTTTGCTGAAAATTACGGCGAAACGATCACTGATCAAGCAAATCCCCGCGCGCAGCGTTCAAATATTGCAGCATTGACCACAACGTCAGCACTGCCGCCACCCACAGGAGGCCAATCCCCGCCCACTCAACCCAGGCGTTCGGACGCCAGAGCATCCAGACCAGCGCCGCCATCTGCGCCGTCGTTTTGACTTTACCAATCCAGGAGACCGCCACGCTGCTGCGTTTCCCCAGTTCCGCCATCCACTCGCGCAGCGCAGAGATAATGATCTCGCGGCCGATCATGGTTGCCGCAGGCAGCGTCACCCACCAGGTATGATAGTGCTCGGCCACGAGCACCATGGCGATCGCGACCATCACTTTGTCCGCCACCGGATCGAGGAAGGCGCCGAAACGGGTGCTTTGATTCCAGCGGCGCGCCAGGTAGCCATCAAACCAGTCTGTTACCGCTGCGATAAGGAAGATCAACGCGCAGGCAAAGGGTGCCCAGACAACCGGCAGGTAAAATGCCAGTACAAAGAACGGGATGAGTACAACACGAAAGAGAGTGAGCAACGTAGGGATATTAAATTGCATAATGACGGTAACTGTTTGTTGTCAGTAAAATTTAGCTCTATGTTGCTACAGAGCCCTCAATGTTTCAACGAGTAGTAGATCTTTTCTGCCAGCCCTTGCGAAATACCCGGCACTTTTGCAATTTCCTCCATGCTGGCGTTGAGTAATCCTTGCAATCCGCCCATATATTTCAGCAGCATCTGGCGACGTTTTGGCCCCACGCCTTCAATCGTTTCCAGGCTACTGGTGTTTTTCACCTTCGCCCGTTTTTTGCGGTGACCGCTGATGGCATGATCGTGTGATTCATCGCGAATATGCTGGATGACGTGCAGCGCCGGGGAGTCCGGCGGCAGGCTGAAGCCCTCACCTTCCGGCTCGAAGAACAGTGTCTCCAGACCGGCCTTACGATCGGCCCCTTTTGCGACACCCAGCAGCAGCGGATGGTTTTTGTCCCAGCTGACATCAAGCGATTCAAATACCGCTTTCGCCTGGCCGAGCTGCCCTTTCCCGCCGTCAATCAGGATCACATCCGGGATTTTGCTCTCTTCTATGGCTTTACCATAGCGACGACGCAGCACCTGATTCATGGCAGCATAGTCATCGCCCGGCGTGATCCCGGTGATGTTATAGCGGCGATACTCGGCGCGCAGTGGGCCATTCGCATCAAACACCACGCAAGACGCCACCGTCTGTTCCCCCATCGTGTGACTGATGTCGAAACACTCCATCCGTTTCACTTCCGGAAGCTTCAGTAGCGCCGCCAGGGCCGCTAAGCGCTGGTGCACCGTCGACTGCTGCGACAGCTTAGTGGTGAGTGCCGTCGCTGCGTTGGTTCGTGCCAGCTTCAGATAACGCGCACGATCGCCGCGCGGTTTGGTCTGTACATTGACCCGACGGCCCGCCAGTTCAGAGAGCGAATCGGCCAGCAGGGTTTTATCGTCAAGGTTAAAATCGAGCAGGATCTCAGAAGGCAGCGTGCGCATCTGGCTTCCCTGCAGATAGAACTGGCCGACAAAGGTTTCCACCACTTCACCCAGTTCGGTACCGCCGGGCACTTTCGGGAAATAGCTGCGGCTGCCGAGCACTTTGCCCTGGCGAATAAACAGCACGTGCACGCAGGCCATCCCGGCGTCAAAGGCTACGCCGATAACGTCGAGATCGTCACCGGTATTCGAGACAAACTGTTTCTCAGTGACTCTGCGCACCGCCTGAATTTGGTCGCGGATACGCGCGGCCTCTTCGAACTCGAGTGCGGCGCTGGCTTTTTCCATCCGCGCGATCAGCTGCGTTAAGACCTGATCGTCTTTTCCGGCTAAGAACAGGCGCACATAATCCACCTGCTGGGCATACTCTTCTTCGCTTACCAGCCCTTCCACGCAGGGCCCCAGGCAGCGTCCAATCTGGTACTGCAGGCACGGGCGCGAGCGGTTACGGTAAACGCTGTTTTCACACTGGCGGATCGGGAAGATTTTTTGCAGCAGCGCCAGCGTTTCACGCACGGCATAGCCGTTAGGGAACGGCCCGAAGTATTCGCCCTTAGCGTGTTTTGCACCGCGGTGCATGGCGAGGCGCGGATGGGTGTCGCCGCTCAGAAAAATAAACGGGTAGGATTTATCATCACGCAACAGGACGTTATAGCGAGGCTGGTAGAGCTTAATATAATTGTGCTCAAGCAGCAGCGCTTCTGTCTCGGTGTGCGTGACGGTGACATCAATATTCTGAATGAGTGAGACCAGCGCTTCGGTCTTACGGGAGGCCAGGTTACTGCGAAAATAGCTGGAGAGGCGTTTTTTAAGATCTTTTGCCTTCCCCACGTAGATAACCGTACCGCCAGCGTCATACATGCGATAGACGCCAGGCTGGCTGGTTACGGTTTTCAGAAATGCTTTTGAATCGAACACATCACTCACTGACTTAACAACGTCTCCGCATTACACAAACCGTGCCGAATGGCCAGGTGCGTCAGTTCAACGTCGCCATGAATGTTCAGTTTACTGAACATCCGGTAACGATAGCTGTTCACCGTTTTCGGGCTAAGATTCAGCTGTTCCGAGATCTCATTTACCTTCTGACCTTTGGTGATCATCAGCATAATCTGTAATTCACGCTCGGACAAACTGGCAAACGGTGATTCGGTTTTCTCGGGCTCGATCTGACTCAGCGCCATCTGCTGGGCAATGTCGGAAGCTATGTAGCGCTGTCCGGCAAACACGGAACGGATTGCATTGACGACTTCCTGCGGCGCAGCACCTTTACTCAGGTAGCCCGCTGCACCCGCCTGCATCACTTTCGCGGGCAGTGGGTTTTCGGTATGCACGGTCAGCATGATGACTTTGGTATCAACAAAGGTACGCGCGATTTTGCGTGTTGCTTCAAGACCACCGATACCGGGCATGTTCATATCCATCAGTACCACATCGGCCGAGTTTGTGCGGCACCATTTTACCGCATCTTCGCCGCAGCACGCTTCACCGGCAACTTTAATACCTTTAATATCTTCAAGAATGCGTCGTATCCCTGCGCGCACCAGTTCGTGGTCATCAACAAGAAGGACGTTGATCAAAGGAAATGTCTCCAGAATAGGGATAACGCTACTGAGTGATAATTTGGTTTATATTAACGGTTTTCCTCGCAAGATTAAAACGTTAAAAAACCGGCTATTCGATTTTGCTCTCGTTTTTGGAAATTAGGCTGTACAGTCCGTGGAAAGAGAGACCATGCATTCAGGGCTTTTGCAGCTTTTTTTAAGCATCTGTATTCAAAAAGTTACAAAAAACTTGCAGGCTTTTCCTGCAAAAAAACAGATCTCAAATTTTTGTAACAATAATTAACGGCAAGCGAGCCGGGCATAAACAATTAATAGCCTTTAACGGCGGTTAAGTTTACCGGTACGTTCTGTTTACGCAATTAAACATCCACGTAAAAGTACAAAAAACAACCACTGCATTTTTTGCTTCAGCTTGTGGTATACTCCGCCGCCTTGACTTTCGTCGTCGCGCTTTAGCGCCGTTTAATAATGAGGAAAATAAATGAGCACACCTGAATTTGCCACTGCGGAGAATAACCAGGAACTGGCACAGGAAGTAAACTGCCTGAAAGCATTGCTAACGTTGATGCTGCAGGCGATGGGCCAGGCTGATGCCGGTCGTGTGATCATTAAAATGGAAAAACAAATCGCGGAGATGGAAGACCAGGCTGAATCTGCGGTATTTGCTAACACCGTTAAGCAAATCAAACAAGCCTACCGCCAGTAACAAAAAACGGCTGGATGCAGTGCATTCAGCCGCTCCCTCGTCTGTCACGCAGAACGTATTATCCTGTCAGATCAGCCCCGTTGCCGCCGCGTAACACGCAATCTGGGTTTTGTTAGGCGCATTGAATTTCTTCTGCATATTTTTCTGATGGAAGTTAACGGTATTCTCAGAGATAGAGAGAATGATCGCTATTTCCGCTGACGTCTTCCCTTCCGCAGTCCATTTCAGAATTTCGCGCTCGCGTTTGCTGAATTTCATTTCGGGTGGCATGACCATCTCATCTTCAAAACGCACCAGAGAAGTTAAGGCCATTTGCACCAGCATTTGCAACCGCAGTTCTATTTCCTCACGGGCAAAAGGCCCTTCCAGTACACTAGTACGAGAAACAGACAGGAAGCCGAGCGCATGATTAGGCAGCATCAGGCACTGCGTTATTCCCGCGCGTAAACCGTGGTCCTGGGCGCTATGCCATAATTCCTGCGCCTCGGCAAATAATGCGTCTGTCCAGGGTAAATGACCCTGGATGAAATTTTCCGCTTTTAAAACCGGATCGATAGCGAAATAGTTCGCGGATTGATATTGCGCCATCCACGGCTTTGGATAAGTGGTCTGCAAAGAGATTTTAGGGCGCGTAAAGGGCACAGGATGTCGCACGCAGAGCGCGTAATAATCGAATTCCAGCGCCTGAGTTTGCTGCTCTAACTCCCGATATACCTCATCGGCACTCGTCAATTCCTGAAACCGGAGGGAGCAATCCCGTCGCCAGGTGAAAAAGTCTGAATCCTTCATACTTACTAAATGAAGCCTCTGAAAAAATAATCATTATTATGGTGAATATAACCTAACACATAAAACTTTTTTCTAACTACAAAATATCGGCAATAGCACAATTAACTTTGCTATTGATAAGGTTTTTCCGAGCTGGATGGAATAAAAAAACAAACGACTGCCCCCGAAGGGAGAATAATTTGCTCCAGCCTAAATTTCTGGAGCAAATTAGTGCGAAAATGCTACTGCATAAGGAATTTTTCAAGGAACTGACGGGTTCGCGGCTGTTGAGGGTTAGCGAACAGGCTTTTCGCCGGCCCCTGCTCCACAATCCGCCCCTGATCCATGAAGATGGCTCTGTCAGCAACATCGCGTGCAAAGCTCATTTCGTGCGTCACGATCACCATCGTCCGTTTTTCCTGCGCCAGCTGGCGAATGGTGTTCAGCACCTCACCCACCAGTTCAGGATCGAGCGCAGAGGTCGGTTCATCAAAGAGGATCACGTCAGGGCGCATAGCCAGCGCGCGCGCTATCGCCACACGCTGCTGTTGTCCGCCAGACAGACGGCGCGGATAGCTGGTCTCTTTCCCCGCCAGCCCAACTTTGGCGAGCAGTTCACGAGCCCGCGCAGTCGCTTCCTCTTTTGACTCACCTTTAACGATAACCGGCCCTTCGATGATGTTCTCCAGCACCGTACGGTGCGGGAAGAGGTTAAAGTTCTGGAAAACGAAGCCGACATGCTGGCGCAGGCGGCGAATTAACCCTTTCTGCTGGCTGATGGATTTTCCTGTATCAATCGTTATGTCCCCTACCCGAATGGTGCCGCCTTCCGGCTGTTCTAGCAGGTTAATACTGCGCAGCAGCGTCGTCTTTCCCGAACCGCTCGGTCCGATAATCGCCACCACTTCACCCTGCTCGACTTCAAGATCGATCCCGTGGAGCACCGTTTGACCGTGGAATTTTTTCACCAGGTTTTTGACGTCGATAGCACTCATTTTGGATCACGCTCCTGGCGGTTAAGCTGGTTTTCGAAGTAGTTTTGCAGAGCAGACAGCACCGTCGCCATCACCCAGTAAATCAGCGAGGCGGCCAGATACATGGTAAAGACTTCAAGCGTGCGCGAAGTAATGAGCTGCGCCTGACGGAACAGTTCCGGTACCTGAATCGTTGCCGCCAGGGACGTATCTTTCACCAGGCTAATGAAGCTGTTACTCAGCGGTGGAAGCGCCACGCGTGCCGCTTGCGGCAGAATGGCCCGACGCAGCGTCTGCCATGGCGTCATCCCGATACTGGCCGCCGCTTCCCACTGCCCTTTGTCAATGGAGGAGATCGCTGCTCGCAGGGTTTCTGACGTGTACGCCGCGGTATTGAGCGACAGACCAATCATCGCTGCCGGAATCGGATCCAGCTCGATACCAAACTGCGGCAATCCGTAGTAGATCATAAAGAGCTGGGCGATAAGCGGCGTGCCGCGAAATACGGAGATATAAAAGCGCGCCAGCCAGCGTACCGGCAGGATAGGTGACATGCGCATTAATGCCAGCACAAATCCCAGCACCAGCCCGAAGAACATCCCGCCGATACTGAGCTGTAACGTAAATACCGCACCTTTCAGCAGATACGGCAGAGAATCAATAACCAGTTGAATACTTTCTTGCATTATTATTTTTCGACCTGATTTTTAGACATGAGGATGATAGGCAAACAGCGCAGGCGCCCCGCCGGTATGGACAAATAAAATCGGCCCTTCATCCTTAAAGCGTTTCTGCGCAATGCCGTCAATCAGTCCGGCCATCGCTTTGCCGGTATAGACCGGATCGAGCAGTATCCCCTCGAGGCGCGCCAGCAGCTTCACCGCTTCCATGCCCTCTTCGTTAGGCGTACCGTAACCCGGCGCAAAATAGTCGTCCCAGAGCAGAATATCGGCCTTTGCCTTCAGCTCGAGCTGCGCGGCTACCGCCTGCTGTAATGTAACCACTTTTGGCTTCTGTTCCGCGACGCTGCGGGACACCGTCACGCCAATCAGCTCGACGTCCGGCAGCAGTTGTTCCAGCCCCACCGCCAGCCCGGCATGCGTGCCCGCACTCCCGGACGCGACAACCACGGAGGAGAGGCTCACCGCGCCCTCGCACTGCTGCGCGATTTCCAGCGCACTTTCTACATACCCCAGCGCGCCCAGGGCGTTCGAACCGCCGACGGGGATAACGTAGGGGCGGAAACCCTGCGCTTCCAGACGCGTCGCCAGCTCGTCGAGCTGCGCGGCCGGGTCGGTCAACGCATCGACCATCTCAACCTGCACGTTAAACAGGTCCAGCAGCAGGCGGTTACCGTTGGTGAGATAGTTTTCTGCCCGCGTGCCAATCGGGTTTTCCAGCAATGCCACGCAGTGGAGTCCGAGCTTTGCCGCCACTGCCGCCGTCTGACGAACGTGGTTGGACTGGATAGCCCCGGCGGTAATGAGCGTATCCGCGCCTTCGCGCAGTGCGTCAGCCGCCAGAAACTCCAGCTTGCGCAGCTTATTGCCCCCCATCGCCATCGGCGTCACGTCATCACGCTTAATAAAAATATCGCGGCCTAAATAATCAGAAAATCGCGGCAGGTACTCCAGCGGCGTTGGCGCGCCGATAAACTCCAGGCGGGGAAAGCGCGTTAAATTCTGTAGTGGCATGGGTTCTCCGGTAACTCAGACAAAATGTGATATTTTTCATTATGCACGCAGACGCGTAAGAAATAAAAAAGGCGCTTTTAAAAGCGCCTTTTTTTACGTCAAAAGACTTATTTGGTGACGTCTGCACCGAACCACTTCTCGGAGAGCGCCTTCAGGCTGCCGTCTTTTTGCATGTCAGCAATCGCGGAATCAATCGCTTTGACCAGGTCTTCGTTACCTTTACGAACGGCCACGCCTGATTCCTGACGAGAGAACGCATCACCCGCTACCGCCAGCGTATTGTTGGTTTTCTTCACCAGATCCAGCGCGGCCAGGCGGTCAACCAGAATGGCGTCGATACGGCCCACGCGCAGATCCTGGTATTTCGTCGGGTCATCATCATAGGTACGGATATCCACGCCCTGCACGTTCTGGCGCAGCCACTCTTCGTAGTTGGTACCCAGACCGACACCGACTTTCTTCCCTTTCAGATCCGCAGCCGTTTTGATGGAGCCTTCGTTGCCTTTCTTCACCAGCGCCTGAATACCGGACACGGTGTACGGCGTAGAGAAGTCATATTTCTTCTTACGCTCGTCAGAAATGGTTACCTGATTAATCACCACATCAATACGTTTGGAATCCAGCGACGCCAGCATACCGTCCCATTTGGTCGGTTTCAGTGACGCTTTAACGCCGAGGTGCTTCGCCAGCTCTTCAGCAAACTCCACTTCAAAACCGGTCAGCTTACCGTCATCGCCCTGGAAGCTGAACGGAGGATAGGTTCCTTCCAGCCCGACCAGCAGCGTACCGCGCTCTTTTACTTTATTCAGCAGGTTTTCTGCGGCGAACGTTTTCACGCTCATGCCCGCAACCAGCGCAACGGCCATAACACCCATCAGCGCCTGACGACCCAGAAGTGCAAATTTCATAAATACCCCGATATAGTGGAATTTTTACGTAGTGTAGAGAAATCGCCTGCCACGTCAAAGGCGACTGCGCTACATCTTATTCTTTTTTAATATATATCAGAAGTTGTTCCGGCGTGGGCTTTCTGCTTTATGGCACCCGGCATTTGTACCTTGTATTGCGCATACTTGCGCAGCGCAATCCGGTAGTTGTTGGTGCTGGTCGCAGGCAGCCACGGCTCCAGATTTTCATCCAGATAACCGGTTTTCAGCAGATCGCGAGAAATATTGTTTACGGTCAGATGTTGCCCAAGGCGGCGCAGGCGAACGACATATTCGCGAACGGTGCCGTGGCTCATCTCCGTTTGTTCAAACAGGAACTGCTTGAAGCCGATAATATCGAAGAAGTCGCTTTGCTCTTTGCAGTGGAGATCACCACAGAAACGGCAAAGCGCCACCCACTCTTTTTGCTCTTCGAGCCATGCTGCTTCGTCCATCAACGTGTCGAGGCGCGAAATCGCGATCTTATTGACGATTTCGCCCCGGCGAACCAGCGTGATACGATCGAGTAACTTGTTACAGTGGGCGCAATGCGTCTGGCTGTGTTTAAAGTCTTTCAGGTAGCGGCTTAAAGGCCGTCTTTTAGATTGCTGCACCGTCATGATAACTCCTGGTTGTCAATACGTTGTGCGGCATTTTTAAGGTGAATCAATCACCTATAACTTACCCAGCTTGGTTCGTAAGCGTTTAATGGCCTGGCTGTGCAGCTGGCTCACCCGCGACTCTCCCACCTCCAGAACAGCGCCAATCTCTTTGAGGTTAAGCTCTTCCTGGTAATAAAGGGTCAACACCAGCTGTTCGCGTTCAGGCAGAGCTTCAATAGCCTCCATGACGCGCTGGCGTAAATTCCCTTCCATTAAATGGTGTAACGGGTTTTCCTGCTGGTGCTCGTCCGTCACCAGCTCGATGCTATCGCCATGCTCTTCTCGCCACTCGTCATAAGAGAAGAGTTGGCTATTATTGGTATCGAGCAACATCTGACGATACTCTTCAACAGCAATGCCAAGACGTTCCGCCACTTCGGTTTCCGTTGCGTTACGTCCCAGTTCCTGTTCCAGCTGCCCCATCGCATGCGCCACTTCGCGCGCGTTGCGGCGAACGCTGCGCGGCACCCAGTCGCGGCTGCGCAGCTCGTCCAGCATCGCACCACGAATACGCTGAACTGCGTAAGTCGTAAATGCCGTTCCTTGCAGAGCGTCGTATCGGTCAACTGCATTCAATAACCCGATACCGCCCGCCTGTAGCAGATCGTCGAGTTCCACGCTCGCCGGCAAGCGCACCTGGAGGCGCAATGCTTCGTGACGCACCAGCGGGACATAACGCTGCCACAGCGAGTGTTTATCCATTACACCTTCAGCGGTATAGAGTGAATTCACGATAAACAGCCCTGCGTTAGTTGAGTTATCGGCATGATTATCCGATTCTGGAGGGCAATCAATTGGATGAATAATGGGTGAAATGGGCGTTTATTTGCCTATTACTGTAATAACCTCGATTTCGGCACAGCATATAAAACCAGTTCAAAAGCAAGTTCCGGATGGTGGCCACGAAGATAAAAATGGTAATCAGCGCTGAGTGATTGAATATATTGTGGAATAGTCAGAAGATCTTCCGGCTTATGATAAAGACTAATCGCTAATAGTGGGTGCCAGGCGCGAATGGTGCCCGCGGCGCCCTGGAGTGCTTTGAGCTCTGCACCTTCGACATCCATTTTTATGAAAGTGGCTTTACCGCCCTGCAAGATATTATCAATGCTATCGAGCTCAATCGTAACCGTATCGCTGCTTTGCTCCACAAGCCGCGAAGAGAGCGCATTTCCAGATTGAAAAGAGAGCACGGTTTTATTCTCCCATACCCCTTTTTGCACTGGCTGGCAGAATGGCCATTGTCGGGTATTATCACAAAGCTGAGAAAAATTACCGGCATCTGGTTCGAAACCGACAATTTTCTCCGGGATCTCAACGCCCTGATGGGCAACTTCCTGCATAAACGCGCCGATGCTATCACCATTGTAGGCACCACAATCAATGAACACTTCGTTATTCTGCAGGCGGAGTATATCGGCAGGAAAATAGTGGACTGGCTCGTATACTGCCTGGTAATAGCCGCGGGTTGCGCTGAGACGCTGTTTAAGGAACGCGACCAGCGTTTCTCTTGAACGTTCGTCCGCGAGGCCGGCATAGACGGCTTCAAGGGTATCGCTATGCTCGTCACAAAACGACTGTGTATACCACAGCGTGGTGCTGACTCCGATAAAGGCAGGATCGTAAACCAGCACGTTTGCGCCGCCGCGACGTAATTCCTGTTGCAATGCATCACGGACGTATTGCAGCGCAACGATACAGTTAAATTTACCGGGTTGTTCGATAAGGTCTTCAATTGCCACCACCGGCAGGCCATGGAAGGTCATGCCTTCAGTGATGTATTGTCGGTTTAACGCTACCTTATCGAGAGGCATATTTTCCCGGAACATAAATTCCGCGGTCATCTGCCCAAGGCAACCGGCTCCATAGAGAACCAGCGGAAGTCCGTTGGCGCGCATGTCGCGGATGCCCTTGAAGAAATGATTATCGTAGCCCTGTATCTGTTCGAGTAATGTCATGTAGTCCTCAGCTCAACCTTTATTAGCGATGTAAATTGACTTTGGCAGACGTCACGGCGCTCTGCTGCGCTTTTTCGAGAAACTCGAGACCGCGAACGGCCGTATCACAACTGAAGCTATATTCCGTAGGTTCACCGCGTAAACTAGCGGCGATGTCGGCGTAGTAGTTAGCGAATGCCTCAATGAATCCGGCAGGATGCCCGGCTTTAAAACGACAATAGCGAGGCTGATTAGCCACCTTGTTGTCCCCTGCCGTTCGATCAATCAGACGCACGTTGCCATGCCGATCGGCGAGTCGGAGATATTCTGGCTCCATTTGCAGCCATTCTGCGCTGCCTTCTGACCCATATATACGGATTCGCAAACCATTGCGGTAACCGAGCGCTGCCTTGCCGTACCAGTAGTTACAGACCATGTCGTCGCTATAGCGGGAGATCAGGTTAATCGTATCGATAACGTCCGATACGCGGGCAAAGGTGCTGTTGATCGCATAGACATCTTCGGCTTGCTTATCCGTCAGAAACTCCACCAGCTGGTGCACATGGACACCCAGGTCGAGCGAAACAGTAGGAATATCCCCATCAACTCGTCGCCATTCCTGAGGCTGAGGCACACTGCCATCCTCGCGGCTGCGAATAAACCCTTCCTGGGGCATTTCAACCATAACATGCTGAATTTTGCCCAACTCGCCGCTAAGCAGACGATTACGCAATTCGCGAACCATGGGATAACCGGTGTAGTTATAGGTGACGTACAGTTGTCCTTTCATCTCGAAGACTCGCCGGGCGATATCCCTCGCGTCGCCTACACTTGCAACCATCGCTTTTTCACTGATCACCGGCAGGCCATACTCCAGACAGGCCAGGATAATTTCACGGTGTGAGGGTGTGGGCGTCAGTATGACGACAGCATCCATCTGCGCATGTTGTTCTTCAAGCAATGTGACTGCGCTGGAGTAAATGGCCTCGTCTTTAACCCCCCAAGCTCGACCCGTCTGCTGGTTCAGCGACGTATCGCGGCTAAAGCAGCCCGTTGTAAGCTGAAAATGCCCGTCCATTTGACTAGCGATGTTGTGAGTGAGACCGATGGCAGAATTGATCCCACCGCCGATAAACCCGAGAGACAGAGGCCTGTGCATAATCCGGTCCTTACAATGAATTAAATGAGAAATAGTTTTTTAGCTGCGGCGTGTAGCGTGCCATGGCATTGAGTTCGGTAAATTCAGCAAAAACCAGTCCGGCACGATCCTCTGGTGCTGGTCCGAGTTCATCGCCCGGCTTTTTCAGCGGGATAGTTTGAATGATCGTGGCTGGTAGCGGAGCGTAGCTGAAGCCAAAAAATCGGCTCTGCCGTTCGCAAGAGACCGTATGGCGCGCAACGTATCGCTGGCGCGCCGGTCGCCGATTCGGGAACGCACTCTCCCCACCGATAAAGGGCAACACAAATTCACGGCAATAATCTACGCCCGTCGAGAGTTCAATCAATTTCGAGTAGAGATCGCCTGGGCATCGGCGGGTGACTTCAATCAACCAAAAATCCTGTTCGTCAGCGATGAGTTGCGTGTGCAACAAACCATCCACCAGAGCTAAATCACTGACAATGGCCTGCATACACTCGCTGATGCGGTCGCGCATCAGCTCGCTGAGATTGACGCTCAAGCAACTGCTATTTACCTGCCACGGATAGACCGTGCAAAACTCATCAACAAAAAATTCGCAGACAATTTGCCCATTGCGAATAAAAGCAGAATGGCTATATAGGGCTCCCTGGCAGAATGTTTCAATGACACACTGCCCTCCCGGCGATGCAGAGCAGGCGATTTTTACCGCCTCATCCAACTCTGACGGCTGATGAATAAGTGAAATCCCCATACCACTGTAAGCATCAACAGGTTTAACCAGCAGCGGGAATGCTAGCAAGTGCGCGTCCTGCGGGCTTCTTACAGCCCGCGGTATTGGGTAGCCTTGGGCGCTGGCCCATTTTCTGAAGCGATCTTTCAAAAAGAGAAGATCGCTGACTTCGGGTGAGTCGAAGCCTGGAAGGCCAAGCTCATCCGCCACACGGCAACCTGAAAGATAGGACACATCGGTTACGCCGGGGGATAGCGCAGTAATTTTTTCATTACGGGCAATCGCCAGTACGGCTTTGCTATCGGCATAATTTTGCACGCAGGTCGCGTTGGCATATTTCATACCTGCATCCTGAGCTTTGCCGCTACAGGCGAGCGTACGAAAACCCGCCGCTTTTATGGCCTGTTGTAACGGCAGTGAGGCAAAACCCGCATCCAGGATCATTGCAGTGCGCATCACGGTCATACTACGAGCCCCGCGTATATTGCCGACTCGTTAGACGGTACCTCACCAGACAGAGATGCGCGTCTAAGAGCATTCACTACGCGATCTTGATCCTCTGGCGTTAATCCGGGATAAATTGGAAGGCACAGCACCTTGTCGGCGATATCATTGGCAACAGGCAGATGCTCTTCAGCAGAAGAAGGAAACCCTCTGTACATCGCAAAAGAACTAATTAACGGATAGAAATAGCGGCGAGTCAGAATGCCGTCAGCTTTAAATAATGTATAAACATCATCGCGACTCATGCCAAATTTCGGCTCAATGAGCACCGGGAAATATGCATGGTTCCAGCTCACATCGTCTGGCACGTCGACAAACGTTAATCCTTCCAGTCCTTTTAACAGCTCGCGATAGCGTTGATGAATCGCTTTGCGTTCTTCCAGAGCTTTATCAATATGCTTAAGTTGTAGAAGACCAAATGCCGCTTCCACTTCATTCATTTTGGCGTTTATACCTGGTGCAACGATGCGGGTCTCACCGGCAAAACCAAAGTTCTTTAGATAGTCGATGCGCTGTTTAGTTTTAAGATCCTGGGAAATGATCGCCCCCCCTTCAAAGGTATTAAAAACTTTGGTGGCATGGAAGCTGAGTACCGACAAATCACCATGGTTTAGAATGCTGATATCATTTTTTCGAACATTAAACGCATGCGCGGCATCATAAATTACCCGTAAGCCATAGACGTCAGCAATTTTCTGTATTTTGTCGATGTCGCAAGGGATACCATAACAATGGACCGGCAAAATGGCCGTGGTATTTGGCGTAATTAATTCTTCGATGCAATCCGGGTTAATATTATAGGTTCGTGGATCAATATCAGCGAAGACAGGCGTTAAGCCATTCCACAGCAAACTGTGTGAGGTCGCCACAAAGGAATACGGCGTAGTGATTACCTCTCCGCTCAGACGCAATGCCTGAAATGCCGTCAACAGCGCCAGCGTACCGTTAGCGAATAGAGAAAGGTGTTTAACGCCAAGGTATTGCGCAAGAGCCTCTTCCAGCTGCTGGTGGAAAGGCCCGCCATTTGTCAGAGTCTTGTTTTGCCAGATTTTCTCCAGATAAGGAATAAACTCCTCCAAAGGGGGCAAAAATGGACTGGTTACGTAAATTTCATTCATAGCGTACCTCGGTATTGATACCGTTAAATTTTGCCCAACTGGCAGCCTGATAATCGATTGCCATTCACGAACGCTCCTCGGCAATGAGAAACGGATGTGGCATTTCTCCCCGACAATAGATTTCCCATGCTTCACGCAGCGCCCGCTCAAAATTTTCGGCAACATTAAAATCTGGCAAGGGATTAACCGGGATCCTATCCCGCATCCCCAGACGTATTTCAGCTAACGCTGGAATATGTTGACGCCAGCCAATTGCCTTATAAATATAATCATCCTCATCATCAGCGATAAACTGTTCCAGCCCGTAAGAACGCATAATATCTACTCCCTGCTGGCAGGGTATGGTCGGGCCATTCATTGTAATTGTCGGAACGCCCATCCAGGCTCCATGATGCGTCGTTGTTCCGCCGCTGTAGGGGTAGGCATCAAGTAAAATATCGATTTCATGGTGCAGAGCCAGGTATTCGTCCAGTTCGACCAGACCACGGAAAAGTAATCTGTCTTGCGAAACTCCACGCTGTTTAAAGCGCTTCGTCATGGCAGAGATCATTTCGGCATCGGTCATATTACCGATTAAGAGACGACTTTCAGGGTAGCCGTGCAAAATTGAAGCCCACGTATTCAGAACCTGGTCATTTATTTTTTTTGACCGGTTGAAGCTTCCAAACGTGATAAAACCATTGTGCAGCGCAGGTAAGGGGTTAATATCGGGGCTTCGCGGGTGAGGTTCGAAACTCTTACGCGTCGCCACGAACATCGCATTTTCCACCAGCTGTTTTTCAAGGGCCGGAGACTGTGCCAGGCTCGCCGAAAGCAGAATATAATCCATCTCTTTCATCCCGGTGGTGCCAGGGTATCCTATCCATGTAATCTGGATCGGTGCCGGGCGCAGAGCGAAGACCGGTAGCCGGTTATAAGCGGTATGGCCCGATAAATCGAACAGAATATCAATCCCATCTTCTGCGATCAGTTTCGCCAGCTCAATATCGCTGATAGCATCAACCTGGCGCCAAAGGGTAGCGCTCTGACGCAGGTGGCGATAAACGTCATCCTCTTCCAGGAAAAGCGTGTTATAGGCAACCAAATCATATTTTTCGCGATTAATGGCGTCCCAGTATGGCAGCAGGAAATTTGCCACCGGATGTTTACGCAAATCTCCGGAAACAAAACCGAGCCGAAGTTTGCGCTGAGGTTCCAGGGAATTAGTTAGCGTCAGCTTTACCCCGGTCTCTTCAGCCCAGGACGCCGTACGACGGCCAAACTCGATATGCTTTTCCAGCAGCTCTTCAGCCTTCACGCTAGCGTCATGACTCATCACAAAAAGTAAATTGCTGAAGTAACCAAAATTGTAATTACTGAGCTCAACAGCCTTTTCCATAAAATAGCGCGCTTCTGCCATTTTATGGTTGTCACTCAGGACAATGCCGGTGAGTCCAAGCGAACTTGGGCCGGGATGCTGAAAACGCATAATTTCCCTACAGCATTTTTCTGCCAACGACATATCGCCGTAAGCATGGTGCAGCGATGCCATACTGAGCCAGTAATCAATATTTTTTTTATTCAGGCGCAGTAAAGTACGGACAATCAGCCGCGAACCGTAAAACTCACGCTTGCGCTGAAGTACCGTGGCGAGATCATAATAGATATCAAGGCTGGAAAAATAATATCCCATTAGCGTACAAAGCGATGCCAGAGCGTCATCCCAGGCAGAGGTTAAGACGCACGTTTTTGAGTAGCAGCGAAGCACATGAATATTGTCGGGTTTTTTCTCCATCAATGCGCGAGCGTACTCCCGGGCTTCTTTAGATCGCCCTTCCTGAATGAGACTGTTCGCTCGTGCATAAATGGCATCGACGTCAGGATCGGCTAATTCGGATTCGGCGTTGCCCTTCAGCAACAATCCCCCCTGTGCCTTGTCGACGCTCAATAATAACAGCAGCGAAAGCTGCGATTTGAGTACGTCGAGCATGCCCGCACGCAGAAAACACTGCAGATTTTTTTTCCATGCCTCCGGAGAGCCCGTCAGCAGCCCTTTAATTTTCAGCGACGAGTAGTGTTGCCAGTTTGCCTGCCCTGCTCTGTTCATATCGTACTGAAGATAACGCCACTCGTCGGGCGTTAAGGAGACCCACTCTCCCCACAAATTCATGATGCGGATGGCATCCAACGGCTGTTCGGAAGGCAGCACCCCCACCGGTGCCAGCTCATCGTTTTGCGCAGCGTTATAGGGGCCAGGAGCCGCACTCCAAAAGAGGCCGTCCGCGCCTGTCATAAACAGCGTTGTGAGGGCATCCAGGACCGTATCCTGATAATCCTCCTGCGTTTCAGGGGCGTGGCAGTTGAGCAGTAGCTGCTCGAAACTTAAGGACATCGGCCAGACATTACCCAGCAATTCCATGATGCGGATAATAACGGCGTTGTCGGTGCGAATGATTCGACCGTTACTGTTCCTGAATTGATGCGGTGCTTTTGCGGGATCCATTTCGACCGGCACAAAGCTTCCGGCCCAGTGCAGGTTTCTAAGCTGATTAAGATCCGGTTTGATGGGAGGCTGGTGGCTATTCAGGTGACACAGCAGAGTAAAGCGTTCTGAGCGCTGCACGGCATAGTCAAGATACTGCTGTGCCATTGTTCTGCTGGCTCCGGCACTGACGGCCTCGAGCAGTTCTTCAATTGTCGGATTATAATAGCTTCCTAGCTCTGACTGCGGAAGGATATCGCCCAGATACTGCAGACCCACCTGTTCCGCCTGTGAACAGAAGGCAGCCAAAGTACATGCCCCGTCAGTCGGGGTTAAGAAGGCGAGAATCAGTGCGTTGTCGTCCATTTTTTCAGCACGTAGGACTTCGTTCTTGAGCGCGCTTTCCTCCAGTGTTAATAGCATAAAACTCAGCATGGCACGGGCAGAAGCCAGCAGATCGCTGCCCGCTTCTGCCCGTTCAAGATGAAAGCGTAGCGCTTCACCCAACGCGAGACGCGCTGAACTTCCCGGCAGCACAGACCATTTTATGGCGATAACACCATTTATGGATAAATGCGCGTGACACCACTGCAAGAGTGCTTCTCGCTCGCTTTTGCCCAGAAAAGCAAAACTCTGGTGGACAATGATGTAATCAAACTCGCCGGGATCGACCGCAAGCAAATCCCCTAACCCTGCCTCAAACAGTTCAACATTCTGACAACCCAGCCCTGCAACCAACTGCTTCCCCTTCAGGATCGCCTGTCCATCAATATCCACACCAATAGCTATACTCTCCGGGTGAGCCCAGGCGTGCATAATGAGGCTCGTTGCTGATCCACAACCAATCTCCATGACATGAGCAAATGCAGGAACCGGCGTGGCCAGGAGATTAAGTGCCGCAGCAGCATAAAGGGTCTCAGGGCTGACCCGTTGGTTGGGATACATTGTCGTCACGTTTATTCCAGATTCTCGTTATTACAGGGCCAGTGTTTAGCGTTGGTATTTACCGATAAGTGTTGATTTAAACTCCTGATAGGGGCCCTCTGCCTTCATCGCCACCCAGCAAAACGCCTCATCCACAGCGGGGCTACCCAGTACTGCGCAACGCTCAGCACGGGTAATCGAATGCTGGTCTTGTGGCGAAAGGCTATCCAGGCACGCAAAGAGTGCGACCTGTTCCAGGCCCGGCGCACAGTTGCCGCTGGTAAGGTTAACGTCGATAAAGTGTGCGGCCCGATCGAGATAGCGTTGTGCGATGCCGCAAGGTCTGGCGTAGATAAAACCGGCAAAGACCTCTTCCCAGAACGGTGAGTCTTCGGTTTGTAACAACAGTAGCGACGCGTCGGGCTCGGCCCAGGGTTTACGCGCAAGCACATTTGAATTAATGGCAATAACAGATGTATTAAAAGTGCTCAGAGCATGGCGCAGGAAAACAATGCGACGCGCAGCGCTGATCACTGAGGTGTCCGTATTGCTGCCGATCGTCTCATGGCTGGCAGAGAGATTGAGCTCGGGAAATTGTTCCCGAAGCGCCAGCAGACTTTCTTTTATCTCATTGCTACCATTGAAAACGTGAACGTGAACATCCAGGACGTCGCGATTGGTTTCATAGAGGGAGTAAAGCGTCGGTACGGCGTGTTCGAAATATTCTTCGCGAGTGCAGGTTAGCAATACCGTCGTTTTGGTCTCTGAGGTTTTTACAATCCAGTTTTCCCAGGCCCCCTTCACCGCTACGTACTCGCTCGCTTTAAGCGATCTAAAATCAATGTAAGAATCCGGAATGCCTCCAAGCCGGTAGATGCCGCAAGTAATCATCAACAGGGCCATAGGGTCTTCGCCGATTAATGCAGCGTCTGCCGTCAGGGCCTGGATAACAACCATCGCCTGGTTGAAATCATTTTCAATTAAACAGATTAACAGCAGGATTTTCAGCACAGGTGCCGAATTGCTGACCAGCGAAAGGTTGTTGTTTATTAAGAATAGTGCTGAGCTGATTTCATTTACGCGAAACAGTAGCTGAATGGCGGCGACAAGATAATGAATATTACTGTCGGCGTTTAATGCCGAGACAACATATTCGGTCAGCTGTGCACATTGGGATGAAGATAATATCTGTTTATCGCCAGTACGGGACTCATCAAGCGCACTGTTGGCCAGCACGATGGCACATAGCATGTCTTTTAATGCCGCATCTTTTTCAGCATCCAGCCCCGTTTCGGCCGCGCGAATCATCGGTTGGAGAGCGGTAAAATTAGTGCTTTTAAAACTGAAAATTTCGGCCGTAATGTTGGCAGGCATAATATCGGCTTCTGGCAGATCAATGAATCGGGTAAACACATTCCGATAAAACTGACGCATAGCCCGGCTACGTGCGAATTCACTCATCTTATAACTCTTCGGTAAACTGTCGTCAGACGACCAGAACAGGAGATTTTAGGCAGAGTAACACTGTGTCTCAGGAGTGATGGCGGGAAAACGCTGATAAATGCAGCCTTATTTTACAGATTACCACCCGGTGATTTTACGGAACAATAGTGAAAAAAAAGGCTGCTGTTTCCAGCAACCTTTTTTAAATATTTGGCGTCTATTAACGCAGCAGGGACAGCATAGCCTGTGGAACCTGGTTTGCCTGAGACAGCACGGAAGTACCAGCCTGCTGCAGGATCTGCGCGCGAGACATGTTAGAAACTTCAGTTGCATAGTCAGCGTCCTGGATACGGGACTGAGCAGCAGACAGGTTAGTGATAGAGTTGTTCAGGTTGTTGATGGTAGATTCGAAACGGTTCTGAATCGCACCCATGTTAGAACGCGCGGTATCAATTTTGGAGATAGCGTTGTCTGCAGCAGTGATGAACGCTTTTGCAGTGCTGTTATCGGTGATAGTACCGGTCAGTCCAGTGTCGAGGCTGGTTGCTTTTGCGTTGATCAGTGCGCCAGTGGTGATAGCGATGCTATCAGTTGCGCCAGTACCTGCACCAACCTGGATGTTCAGGGAAGCTGTCTGGCTACCGTCCAGCAGTTTTTTGCCGTTGAAGTTAGCAGCGCCAGCGATACGATCGATTTCACCCAGGCGCTGAGTGATTTCAGTGCTGATTGAGGTGTAGTCAGTAGTACCGTTAGTGTCGTTCGCAGCCTGAACAGCCAGCTCACGGATACGCTGTAAGTTGGAGTTGATCTCGTTCAGGTTACCTTCAGCGGTCTGAACCAGAGAGATACCGTCGTTAGCGTTACGTGCAGCCTGAGTCATCCCTTTGATCTGAGAGTTCATGCGGTTTGCAATTGCCTGACCAGCAGCGTCATCTTTAGAGCTGTTGATACGCAGACCGGAAGACAGACGCTCGATAGCGGTGCCCAGAGAAGACTGAGATTTGTTCAGGTTGTTCTGAGTGGTCAGGGACAACAGGTTAGTATTGATAACTGCCATAATTTTAATTCCTTCAAAAATGGTTTCTAGGGTCGGTGCCTAACACTCACGGCGTCTCTCACCGTCAACAAGGTTATCGACGCCCTTGAAGCAGACTTTAGAAAATATCGAAGAAAAAAAATAACATTTTGTTTTATAACAATTTATTTAGCAGTAATGGCACTAAGAATACCAACCAGTTGTAAAATGTTAAGGCTAGTTGCTTTATTTTTACCCTCCTCAATAACGACCTGTCAGACGTTAAAAGCGAAATAATGAACGCTTATTGCGCGATTATTTTTTAAAACTCGCCGTAAACTTTTTGCAAGATGGGCCGATAAACGACTGAAACATCCATTGAAAAGGAACATTACATGGCGACTATCAGTAATCTCGGGGTGGGCGTGCCCGGCCTGTCGGATCTGTACGATAAGCTGCAGGCAGCAGAAGAGACTAAATTAACGGCGATTGCCAAACAAAAGACTACTTACGACGCGCAAATCACCGGTTACGGAAAATTACAAAGCGCCCTGACCACCCTGCAAACCGCAGCAGCAAAGCTGGCAAAGACGGATACCTGGAACTCTACGTCCGTTTCCAGCACCAACACCGCATTCTCCGCTATCAGTACCTCCAGCGCTAACGTTGGCGACGTTACTATTAATGTCGGTAAGATCGCGAAAGGCCAGGTTCTGACGACTACTCCCGGCACCATTGATAGCAACACAAAGCAGTTGGGGGGGGCAACGGGTTCCAATAGCCGAACCATTACCATCACCCAAGCAGGAGCTGACAGCAAACCACTGACGGTAACGCTCGCCGATGGCGATACTTCACTGAACGGGATTGCAAAAGCTATCAATGCGGCCAACGGCAACGTATCAGCAAGCGTGGTGAAAGCCGATGACGGCGACTACCGTCTGATGCTGACCTCAAAAACCACGGGTACCGATTCCGATATGACGGTATCGGTGACCGGGGACGATACGCTGAACGCCGTCATCGGCAGCGCCGCGCTGAGTGTGCAGGTTAAGTCACAAAATGCCGTCATTAACGTGAACGGTATTCAAATTGTTCGCCAGAGCAATACCATTACTGACGCTCTGCCTGGCGTAACATTAACCCTGAAAGCCCCGAGCACGGCAGATGAAACTCTGACGGTAGCCCGCTCTACCGACGATAACAAAAAAGCCATTACGGACTGGGTTAATGCCTATAACTCTCTGCAGTCTACCATCGCTTCTCTGACCAAATACGAGCCGCCTGCAGTGGGTGCAACCGCCCAGTCTTCGAACAACGGCGTGTTAATGGGTGACAGCACTATCCGCGGAGTACAATCCGATCTTCGTGCTTTATTGACCAATGTACAAAGTGGATCCTATGCCATCATGGCTCAACTTGGCATCACTCAGGACCCGGTCAAAGGCGCAGATGGTGCGATTGGCAACCTAAAAATTGATGATAAAAAATTAACCAAGATCCTCACCGACGATCCGGCTGGTGTGCAGGCCTATTTTGTGGGTGACGGAAAACAAACCGGTTTCGCCACACAAATGAATAACACCTTGACCGATATGCTGAGCACCTCTATCGGTAAAGAGGGTGTGATTCAGAATGCGAAGGACGGTATTAACGCCACGCTCAAATCCATCGGCAAACGTTACGACGCGATGGAGTTAACCATTGAAGCCACGATGGCGCGTTATAAAAAGCAATTTAACGATTTGGATAAGCTGGTCACTAAATTCAATGGCACGGCCACTTATTTAAACCAACAGTTCAGCAGTAAGTAATAAAGGAACCGATATGTATAGCAAATCTGGTGTACAAGCCTATCAACAGGTAGGTCTTGAATCTGCTGTCTTGAGTGCCAGCCCGCACCAGTTGGTAGTCATGCTGTTCGACGGTATCCATAGCGCGCTTATTCGGGCGCGCCTTTTCCTTGAGCAGGGAGATATCCCAGCGAAAGGAGAGGCCCTGTCTAAGGCCATTAATATTATCGAAAATGGCCTTAAGGCTGGGTTAAATATGGATGTGGGGGGGGAACTCCCCCGCAACCTTTCTGCGCTTTATGACTATATGGTACGCCGTTTGTTACATGCCAACCTGCGCAATGACATCGAGGCAATTACCGAAGTCGAGGCTCTGCTGCTCAATATTTCTGACGCCTGGAAGCAAATCGGCCCGGGTTATTCTCCCAAGCAGGATTAACAGTAATGAACAACTCCAGCTTATCCCTAAAAAAGTGGCATGCTCTTAATGCGCTTAGTAATACCATGCTAAGCCTTGCTCAATCCGGGAAATGGGATGAGCTTATTGACCAGGAAGTTGCGTACGTTTCGCTGGTTGAAGAGATCAGCACGACCCCATTTCCGCCGGACAGTAAGTCTGTTCAGGACCAGGCTATGGTGATACTGAATCAGGTGCTTCAGAATGAAATCATTCTTAAAGAGTTGCTACAGGAAAGGATGAGCGAGCTAAGCGGCCTTATTGCGCAAACCAACAAGCAAAAAAACGTAAACGTGACCTACGGTAGGCTTTCTGGCAACATTTTATTTCCCGGAGAGATGAATCAATAATACACATTAGCGATTCATCATCCATACTCCAGAAGTCTGCCAACGGCTTCTGGAGCAAGGATGATGAAAAACCCCACCCTGTTACAATGCTTTCACTGGTATTACCCCGCAGGCGGTGAATTGTGGCGAGAAGTCGCGGCATTAGCCCCCAACCTTAACGAAATCGGCATCAACATGATCTGGCTGCCGCCCGCGTATAAAGGCGCATCAGGCGGGTATTCTGTCGGCTATGACTCCTATGACCTGTTCGATCTGGGCGAGTTTGACCAGAAAGGCAGTATCGCCACCAAATACGGCGACAAAGCGCAGCTGCTGGAGGCCATCGACGCCCTCAAGAGCAACGACATTGCCGTGCTGCTGGACGTGGTGGTCAACCACAAAATGGGCGCTGATGAAAAAGAGCCTGTGCGCGTGCAGCGCGTGAACGAGCAGGATCGAACGCAGATCGACGATGAGGTCATCGAGTGCGAAGCCTGGACCCGCTACACCTTCCCTGTCCGCGCCGGGCAATATTCCCAGTTCATCTGGGACTACAAATGCTTCAGCGGCGTCGACCACATTGAAAACCCCGATGAAGACGGCATCTTTAAAATCGTCAACGACTACACCGGCGAAGGCTGGAACGATCAGGTTGATGATGAGATGGGTAACTTCGACTATCTGATGGGCGAAAATATCGACTTTCGCAATCACGCCGTGACCGAGGAGATCAAATACTGGGCCCGCTGGGTCATGGAACAGACGGGCTGCGACGGTTTTCGTCTGGACGCCGTCAAGCATATTCCCGCCTGGTTCTACAAAGAGTGGATTGAGCACGTTCAGGAAGTCGCCGACCAGCCGCTGTTTATCGTCGCGGAATACTGGTCCCATGAGGTGGATAAACTTCAGGCCTATATTGACCAGGTCGAAGGCAAAACCATGCTCTTTGATGCTCCTCTGCAGATGAAATTCCACGAGGCGTCACGTCAGGGCCGGGATTACGACATGAGCCAAATCTTCACCGGCACCCTGGTAGAAGCCGATCCGTTTCATGCTGTCACCCTCGTCGCGAACCACGACACCCAGCCTTTGCAGGCGCTGGAAGCCCCGGTCGAAGCCTGGTTTAAACCGCTGGCGTACGCGCTGATCCTGCTGCGAGAAAATGGCGTGCCGAGCGTCTTTTATCCGGATCTTTTCGGCGCCAGCTATGACGACGCGGGAGGAGACGGTGAAACGTACCATATTGATATGCCGGTCATTGAGCAGCTTCACGAGCTGATCCTCGCTCGACAGCGTTTTGCCCACGGCGTGCAAACGCTGTTTTTTGACCATCCTAACTGCATCGCCTTCAGCCGCAGCGGCACGGATGACGATCCCGGCTGCGTGGTGGTGCTGTCGAACGGGGACGACGGCGAGAAAGTGATTTGTCTTGGGGAAAACTACGGCAACAAAACGTGGCGGGATTTTCTCGGCAATCGCGAAGAAACCATCACCACGGCGGCGGATGGCGAAGGGACGTTTACCTGTAATGGGGGAAGCGTCAGCGTTTGGGTAATAGAGGATGCGCTGTAGAACGTGAAACGTGCGGCCTGATGCCCTCACCCCGTCCCTCTCCCACGGGGAGAGGGCGCAAACACCAAAAACGGCAACGAGGTTGCCGTTTTGCTTTTACCCTTAGGGCAGCTTACTCTCCAGCGGATTCTTGCTCAGGTAATCGGCACACTCAACCGTTGGGCGATCGACCTTCTGCAGCTCCAGCCCGTCGTACTCAAGCGTCGAGCCATCACGCTCCAGCGGATAGATATCCAGCTTACGCGTCACGTTGTAATAACTGTCTGAACGCAGCATGATTTTACCCGGCACGGCAATCACGCGCTGCCACTGACGGCAGTCCAGCGTATCGCCCTCTTCCGTCACCACCAGCGTGGCAATCGCCTTCGGGCTGACCATGTTGCTCTGGGGCCCTTTCGACTGCCAGTATCCCGCCAGATGCGCCGGGACAGGATGCTTGATCACGTCGTTATAGTTATCGACCTGAACGCACCCGGTCAGTGCCAGCAGCGCGCCAGCAATTGCTATTTTTTTCATCATCTTTCCTGCATTCGAAGAAAAAAATATTGTGGCATTAAAGCGCTGCGGCTGCCAGCGAAGATCGACAGGTCTTAAACCTGCATCCCCATGACTTCCTGATAGGCCGACACCAGCTTGTTACGCACCTGGATCCCCATCTGCAGGGAAACCGAGGCTTTTTGCAGATCGGTCATGACATCATTCAGCGCCACGCCCGGCTCACCGAGGGTGAACTTTTCAGCCTGAGTGCGTGCTGCGGTCTGGGTATCACTGATACGGTCAAGAGCGGCATGCAGTTGCCCCGCGAAGCTGATGCTCGGCTGCTGATCTGCCACATTCTGATTACGGGCCGTCATCGCCGTTGCCTGCAACTGACTGATTACCCCTTCAATGCCCTGTATAGCCATGACTCTCCCCTGGATGGTTTTTTACGCGGTCAAGACTAACAGCTTGTCAATAAGATAATGGCGGTAAATAGCATGAAAAAACCAGGTTATTTGACGCATAGAAAATCACGAATCATCAAATAATGGCAGGGCCATCAATATGGAACTTTTGTCGTGTTTGCCGACCCGGGAGTCAGTTTTGTTTCTCTACACGAATAACGTAAACCACCAGGATTTAAGAGGTGCGCAATGAGTGCAACAGCATCGACAGCGCCGCAGAATAAATCACTCGAGTGGATGAACCGCCTTCGCGCGAATCCTAAAATCCCGTTGATCGTGGCAGGCGCTGCCGCAATTGCGATCCTTGTAGCGATGGTCCTGTGGGCGAAAAGCCCTGATTACCGGACGCTCTACAGCAACCTTTCCGATCAGGATGGCGGCGCCATCGTCACCCAGCTTACCCAGATGAACATTCCTTATCGCTTTGCCGATAATGGCGGTGCGCTGGAGGTCCCGGCTGATAAGGTGCACGAACTGCGTCTGCGTCTGGCTCAGCAGGGGCTGCCGAAAGGCGGCGCGGTGGGCTTTGAGCTGCTGGATCAGGAAAAATTCGGTATCAGCCAGTTCAGCGAGCAGGTGAACTACCAGCGTGCGCTGGAAGGTGAACTGGCCCGCACCATTGAAACATTAGGCCCGGTGAAGAGTGCCCGCGTGCACCTGGCGATGCCTAAACCTTCTTTATTTGTCCGTGAACAGAAATCACCTTCAGCTTCCGTTACCGTGAACCTTGAGCCTGGCCGCGCGCTGGACGAAGGGCAAATCAGCGCGGTGACGCATCTCGTCTCCAGCGCTGTCGCCGGTCTGCCGCCGGGTAACGTGACGCTGGTTGACCAAAGCGGTCACCTGCTGACGCAATCCAATACCGCCGGTCGCGATCTGAATGATGCGCAGCTGAAGTATGCCGCCGATGTCGAAAACCGTCTCCAGCGCCGAATTGAAGCCATCCTCGGCCCAGTCGTGGGTAATAGCAACGTACACGCGCAGGTTACCGCGCAGATCGACTTCGCGAATAAAGAACAAACTGAAGAACAATACAGCCCGAACGGCGATGCGGCTCAGGCGGTGATGCGTTCACGCCAGATCAATTCGAACGAACAGATCGGCGGTGCCTACCCGGGCGGCGTGCCGGGCGCGCTGTCTAACCAACCTGCCCCGGCTAACGCGGCACCGATCTCTACGCCGCCGGCCAATCAGCAGAACGGTCAGCAAAATAATCAGCAGACCACCTCAACGACCAATAACGCCGGTCCGCGCACCAGCAGCCGTAACGAAACCACGAACTACGAAGTGGATCGGACGATTCGCCACACTAAACTGAACGTTGGCGATATTCAGCGTCTTTCCGTTGCGGTAGTGGTGAACTACAAAACGCTGGCGGACGGCAAACCGCTGCCGTTGACTGCCGAGCAGATGAAGCAGATTGAAAACCTGACCCGTGAAGCGATGGGTTATTCCGAGAAGCGCGGCGATACCCTCAACGTGGTGAACTCACCGTTCAACTCGGTTGATGAGACCGGCGGTGAACTGCCGTTCTGGCAACAGCAGGCGTTTATCGACCAGCTGATGTCCGCAGGACGCTGGCTGCTGGTGCTGATTGTCGCGTGGCTGCTGTGGCGTAAGGGCGTTCGTCCGCAGCTCCAGCGCCGTGCTGAAGCCGAAAAAGCGGCTCGCGAGCAGATGTCTGCGCGTCAGGAAACGGAAGAAGCGGTTGAAGTTCGCCTCAGCAAAGATGAACAGATGCAGCAGCGTCGTGCTAACCAGCGCATGGGCGCTGAGGTCATGAGCCAGCGCATTCGCGAAATGTCAGATAACGATCCGCGCGTCGTGGCGCTGGTCATCCGCCAGTGGATGGGTAACGAACATGAGTAATACGCTTACGGGCACCGATAAAAGCGTCATCCTGCTGATGACCATTGGCGAAGATCGTGCGGCAGAGGTGTTTAAACACCTCTCCCAGCGAGAAGTGCAAATTCTCAGTGCGGCCATGGCCAACGTGCGTCAGATCTCCAACAAGCAGCTAACTGAAGTGCTGGCAGAGTTTGAACAGGAAGCTGAACAGTTTGCCGCGCTCAACATCAACGCCAACGACTACCTGCGCTCCGTGCTGGTCAAGGCGCTGGGCGAAGAGCGTGCCTCCAGCCTGCTGGAAGATATTCTGGAAACGCGCGATACCGCCAGCGGTATCGAAACGCTCAACTTTATGGAGCCGCAGAGTGCCGCCGACCTTATCCGCGACGAGCACCCGCAGATTATCGCCACAATCCTTGTTCACCTCAAACGTGGCCAGGCGGCAGATATTCTGGCGCTGTTCGAAGAGCGCCTGCGTCACGATGTGATGCTGCGTATCGCGACCTTCGGCGGCGTCCAGCCGGCCGCGCTGGCGGAGCTGACCGAAGTGCTGAACAACCTGCTCGACGGCCAGAACCTCAAGCGCAGCAAAATGGGCGGCGTGAGAACGGCGGCTGAAATCATCAACCTGATGAAAACGCAGCAGGAAGAGGCCGTCATTACGGCGGTTCGCGAATTCGACGGCGAGCTGGCACAGAAAATCATCGACGAGATGTTCCTGTTCGAAAACCTTGTGGAAGTGGACGACCGCAGCATCCAGCGCCTGCTCCAGGAAGTGGATTCCGAGTCGCTGCTTATCGCCCTCAAAGGCGCCGAGCAGCCGCTGCGCGAGAAGTTCCTGCGCAACATGTCTCAGCGTGCGGCCGATATCCTGCGCGACGACCTTGCCAACCGCGGCCCGGTTCGTCTGTCTCAGGTGGAAAACGAACAGAAAGCCATTCTGCTTATTGTTCGTCGTCTGGCGGAAACCGGCGAGATGGTGATTGGCAGCGGAGACGACACCTATGTCTAATGAGCTGCCCTGGAAGCGCTGGACGCCGGACGATCTGGCGCCTCCCCTCTCCGAGTTCACGCCGGCCGTCATCGCAACCGAAGAGCTTGACCCGGACGTCGAGCAGCCCGAGCTGACCGAAGAGGAGCAGCAGGCCCAGATGCTGGCGCAGCTGCAAATGCAGGCGCACGAGCAGGGCTATAACGCCGGTCTGAACGAAGGACGCCAGAAAGGCCACGAGCAGGGGTATCAGGAAGGTCTGGCGAAAGGGTTAGAGCACGGTATCGATCAGGCGCGCCAGCAGCAGGCGCCGATCCATGCCCGCATGCAGCAGCTGGTCAGCGAGTTCCAGCACACCCTGGACGCGCTGGACAGCGTGATTGCCTCGCGACTGATGCAGATGGCGCTGGAAGCCGCGCGTCAGGTCATCGGCCAGACGCCCGTGGTGGATAACACTGCGCTTATCAAACAAATTCAGGGGCTGCTTCAGCAGGAGCCGCTGTTCAGCGGGAAGCCGCAGCTGCGCGTCCATCCGGACGACCTGCAGCGCGTTGAAGAGAGCCTGGGCGCGACGCTTAACCTGCACGGCTGGCGTCTGCGCGGCGATCCGTCGCTACATCACGGCGGCTGCAAAGTCTCTGCCGATGAAGGCGATCTGGATGCCAGCGTCGCCACCCGCTGGCAGGAACTGTGCCGCCTGGCGGCACCGGGAGTCGTCTGATGACCGCGCGCCTCACCCGCTGGCTCACCACGCTCGACAACTTTGAGACGAAGATGGCGCAACTGCCATCTGTTCGTCGTTATGGGCGACTGACGCGCGCCACCGGTCTGGTTCTCGAAGCCACCGGCCTGCAGCTTCCGCTCGGCGCGACATGCGTCATTGAGCGTCAGGATGGTCTGGAAACGCGTGAAGTTGAAAGCGAAGTGGTCGGATTTAACGGCCAGCGCCTGTTCCTGATGCCGCTTGAAGAGGTGGAAGGCATTCTGCCCGGCGCGCGAGTGTATGCCAAAAACATTTCTGGCGATGGGCTGCAAAGCGGGAAACAGCTGCCGCTTGGCCCTGCTCTGCTGGGCCGCGTGCTGGACGGCAGCGGGAAACCGCTCGACGGACTGCCCTCACCGGACACCACCGAAACCGGCGCGCTGATCACCCAGCCGTTCAACCCCCTGCAGCGTACCCCTATCGAGCATGTGCTGGACACCGGCGTGCGCCCGATTAACGCCCTGCTGACCGTGGGACGTGGACAACGTATGGGCCTGTTCGCCGGCTCAGGCGTGGGCAAATCCGTCCTGCTCGGCATGATGGCGCGCTACACCCAGGCAGACGTGATCGTCGTGGGGCTGATCGGTGAACGTGGTCGTGAAGTAAAAGACTTTATTGAAAATATTCTGGGTGCGGAAGGCCGCGCCCGCTCGGTGGTGATCGCCGCCCCGGCAGACGTGTCGCCGCTGCTGCGCATGCAGGGTGCCGCGTATGCCACCCGTATCGCCGAAGATTTTCGTGACCGCGGCAAGCACGTGCTGCTGATCATGGATTCCCTGACCCGTTACGCGATGGCGCAGCGTGAAATCGCGCTGGCCATCGGTGAGCCACCGGCGACCAAAGGCTACCCGCCTTCGGTCTTCGCTAAACTCCCTGCGCTGGTGGAACGCGCGGGGAACGGCATCAGCGGCGGCGGATCCATCACCGCGTTCTATACGGTACTGACGGAAGGCGATGACCAGCAGGACCCGATTGCCGACTCCGCGCGCGCGATCCTTGACGGTCATATTGTGCTGTCGCGTCGTCTGGCCGAAGCCGGACACTATCCGGCCATCGATATTGAAGCCTCTATCAGCCGCGCAATGACGGCGCTGATAACCGAGAAGCACTACGCCCGCGTGCGTAACTTCAAACAACTGCTTTCCAGCTTCCAGCGCAACCGCGATCTGGTCAGCGTGGGGGCGTATGCCAAAGGCAGCGACCCGATGCTCGACAAGGCGATTAGCCTGTGGCCGCAGCTGGAAGCATTTTTGCAACAAGGCATTTTTGAACGCGCCGACTGGGAAGATTCAATTCAGGCACTGGAGCTGATTTTCCCGCAGGTGTAACACAGGTGGAGGGCGAAGGTCATGGCGCAAAACAGCGCGTTATCAACGCTGAAAGATCTGGCTGAAAAAGAAGTTGATGATGCCGCATTGCAGCTAGGGGCAATGCGACGCGGGTGCCAGCAGGCTGAAGAACAGTTGAAGATGTTAATCGACTATCAGCATGAATATCGCACCAACCTCAATACCGATATGACACAGGGCATTGGAAGCCAGCGCTGGATTAACTATCAGCAGTTTATCCAGACGCTGGAGAAGGCGATAGATCAGCATCGCCAGCAGCTTAACCAGTGGACCCAGAAAGTCGATACCGCGCTGAATTTCTGGCGCGAGAAGAAGCAGCGACTGCAGGCCTGGCAGACTTTACAGGACCGACAGATCGCGGCAACGACCCTGGCGGAAAACCGTCTGGATCAGAAGAAAATGGATGAGTTTGCCCAGCGCGCATCAATGAGGAAACCGGAATGATCACACTGCAACAACTGCTGATGAGCGACAGCGACCTGTCAGGCGGCATGCAAACAGGGAAAGGCACCGACGGTGCACAGGACTTTCTCTCTCTGCTGGCGGGCGCCCTCTCGGACGCAACGGGCAAGGGCAAAGATGCGCCGCTGACCCTGGCTGACCTGAAAGCCGCCGGCAGTAAACTGTCAAAAGTGGCTCAGGACGCCAAAGGGGATATCACCCTGCAGGCCAAAATCGCCGACCTGCTCTCGCGCCAGTCCGCGCTGAACGGCGATGAAACGTCGCCCGTCACGTCGCTTGATACGCTGGTTTCCGGGCTGGTACCGCTGTCTAAGGGCGACGCGCTGAAGACGCTCAATGCGGCGAACGGCAAAGATGACGGTAAAAGCGATCTGAGCGAAGAAGAGCTGGCCGGATTAAGCGCGCTGATGGCGATGCTACCGCACCAGCAGCAAACTACCGCCTCTCGCGCGGCAGGCAATGACGGCGTTTCCGCCACCTCGACGCTCAATTCCGCGGCGCTTTCGCAAAACGGCGCGGGCCAACCATCCCTGAACGCGGCTACGGGAAGCCACGATAAAGCGCAGCTTTCTGGGTCTTATCAGAGCCAGGTGAAAAATAACGACCCGGCCCTGCAGGGCAACGCGCCTGCTACACCGGCCGTGGCCGCGTCGGCAGAAAAGCAGGAGCTCGCCAGTTCGTCCTCTTCATCATCACTAACGGCCACCCTGGCCCCTATTATGTCCAGCCATGCGACCAGTCAGACGGCCGCCACCGTCGCCTCCGCGCCGGTGTTAAGCCAGCCTCTGGGGACCCACGAATGGCAGCAGTCCCTGAGCCAGCACATCACCCTGTTCACTAAGCAGGGCCAGCAGACGGCAGAGCTGCGCCTGCACCCGGAAGATCTGGGTCAGGTGCAAATTTCGCTTAAGCTGGATGATAACCAGGCGCAGCTGCAGATGGTCTCTGCGCACAGCCATGTTCGTGCGGCACTGGAAGCCGCGCTGCCGGTACTGCGGACCTCACTGGCGGAAAACGGCATTCAGCTTGCCCAGAGCAGCGTCAGCAGCGAGAGCTTCGCCGGGCAGCAGCAGTCCTCATCCCAGCAGCAGCACCAGGCTTCGCGTTCCGGCAACACCGGCAGTTTTAATGAAGAGAGCGATGAGTTACTGCCTGTTCCTGCCGCCATGCAGTCCGCAGCGCGCGGTAACAGTGCCGTAGACATCTTCGCCTAAACGCCAGAGGTAGCGTGATTATCCCCGTCTTTTCCACGCTTTGACGACAGCAGGACACGGGATAATCACCTTATTAAGCTGTACCGAAACAGGAAGCTCGTATCAGATGACTGACTCCGCTATCACCAAAAAAAGTAAGCGTTCCATCTGGATCCCGCTGCTGGTGTTGATCACGCTCGCCGCCTGCGCTACCGCGGGCTATAGTTACTGGCGTATGCAGCAGGAACCGACCACCGCTGCAGCCAAAGCTGAAGCACCTCCTCCGCCGGCTCCAGTGTTCTTCCCGCTGGATACCTTCACCGTCAATCTGGGTGATGCGGATCGCGTGCTTTACGTTGGCATTACGCTGCGCCTGAAAGATGAAGCCACCCGTTCACGTCTGAACGATTACCTTCCTGAAGTGCGTAGCCGCCTTCTGCTGCTGTTCTCTCGTCAGGACGCTTCGGCGCTGGCTACCGATGTGGGTAAGCAAAAGCTGGTCGACGCCATTAAACAAACGCTGGCGACCCCGCTGGTAAACGGCCAACCTAAGCAGGAAGTCACTGACGTTCTGTATACAGCATTCATTCTGCGGTAACGACATGGGCGACAGTATTCTTTCTCAGGCAGAAATCGATGCGCTGCTCAACGGCGACAGCGATAACAATGATGATCCGCAACCGGGTATTGGCGGCGATAGCGATATTCGTCCCTATGACCCGAATACCCAGCGTCGCGTGGTACGTGAACGTCTGCAGGCGCTGGAGATCATTAACGAACGTTTTGCACGTCAGTTCCGTATGGGGCTGTTTAACCTGCTGCGTCGTAGCCCGGATATCACGGTCGGTGCGATCCGCATTCAGCCGTACCATGAGTTTGCCCGCAACCTGCCGGTGCCGACCAACCTTAACCTGATTCATCTGAAGCCGCTGCGCGGCACCGGCCTGGTGGTGTTTTCGCCAAGCCTGGTGTTTATCGCGGTGGATAACCTGTTCGGCGGCGACGGGCGTTTCCCGACCAAAGTAGAAGGTCGCGAATTCACCCACACCGAACAGCGCGTCATTAACCGCATGCTGAAGCTGGCGCTGGAGTCTTATAGCGACGCGTGGAAAGCGATTAACCCGCTGGAAGTGGAGTACGTCCGTTCTGAGATGCAGGTGAAATTTACCAATATCACCACCTCCCCGAACGATATTGTCGTTAACACCCCGTTCCACGTGGAGATCGGTAACCTGACCGGCGAGTTCAACATCTGCCTGCCGTTCAGCATGATCGAACCGCTGCGCGAGCTGCTGGTTAACCCGCCGCTGGAGAACTCCCGCAACGAAGACCAGAACTGGCGTGAAAACCTGGTCCGCCAGGTCCAGCATTCGCAGCTTGAACTGGTGGCGAGCTTCGCCGATATCCCGCTGCGGTTATCTCAGATCCTGAAATTACAACCCGGTGATGTTTTGCCGATAGAAAAACCCGACCGCATTATTGCCCATGTGGATGGTGTCCCCGTGCTGACAAGCCAGTACGGCACGATTAACGGTCAGTATGCGTTACGCGTTGAGCACTTGATCAACCCGATTTTGAATTCGCTGAATGAGGAACAGCCCAAATGAGTGACATGAACAATCCGTCCGATGAGAACAGCGGAGCACTGGACGATCTGTGGGCTGACGCGTTAAACGAGCAAAAAGCACCCCCGGCCAAAAGTGCAGCGGATGCCGTATTCCAGCAGCTCGGCGGCGGTGACGTCAGCGGCACGCTGCAGGACATCGACCTGATTATGGATATCCCGGTTAAGCTGACCGTTGAGCTGGGACGCACCCGCATGACCATTAAAGAGCTGCTGCGCCTGACGCAGGGTTCCGTGGTGGCCCTTGACGGTCTGGCCGGCGAGCCGCTGGATATTCTGATCAACGGCTATCTGATTGCCCAGGGTGAAGTGGTGGTGGTTGCCGATAAATACGGCGTACGCATCACCGACATTATTACCCCGTCTGAACGTATGCGTCGTCTGAGCCGTTAAGCATGAAAACCCAGGCAACAATATCACAGCCTTCTGCCGTTCCCGGCTCGCCTCTGCTCCAGGTGAGCGGGGCATTGTTCGGTATTATTGCCTTTATTCTTATCGCCGCCTGGCTGGCGAAGCGCTTTGGCCTGGCGGGTAAAACCGCCGGTGCCCGCGGCCTGAAGGTCAGCGCGAGCACCACGCTGGGGCCACGCGAGCGCGTGGTCATCGTCGAGGTAGACGATGCGCGTCTGGTTTTGGGCGTAACGGCCTCAAACATCAGCGTATTACACAAGCTGCCGCCCGCCCCTGCTGTGGTGGACGAGCGCGCAGAGGCCCCTGCGGATTTTCAGTCCGTCATGAAGAGTTTGCTTAAGCGTTCCGGGAGATCCTGATGCGCCGTTTGTTATCCCTGACGCTTGCGGGCGTTGGCCTGTTTGCTCCCGCGGTCTATGCACAGCTGCCCGGTCTGGTCTCTACCCCTCTCGCAGGCGGCGGACAAAGCTGGTCGCTTCCGGTGCAGACGCTGGTATTCATCACCTCGCTGACGTTTATTCCGGCTATCCTGCTGATGATGACCAGCTTCACCCGCATCATCATCGTCTTTGGTCTGCTGCGAAACGCGCTGGGAACCCCTTCAGCCCCACCAAACCAGGTTCTGCTGGGGCTGGCGCTGTTTTTGACTTTTTTCATTATGTCGCCGGTTATCGACAAGATTTATACCGACGCCTATCAGCCGTTCAGCGAAGACAAAATCTCCATGCAGGAGGCGCTGGATAAAGGCGCGCAGCCGCTGCGGGAATTTATGCTGCGCCAGACCCGCGAAGCCGACCTGGCCCTCTTTGCCCGCCTGTCCAACACCGGCGAGCTGCAGGGACCGGAATCAGTGCCAATGCGTATTCTTCTGCCCGCCTATGTCACCAGCGAGCTGAAAACCGCATTCCAGATTGGCTTTACCATCTTTATTCCGTTCCTGATTATCGATCTCGTGATCGCCAGCGTCCTGATGGCGCTCGGGATGATGATGGTGCCGCCCGCGACCATTGCCCTGCCCTTTAAGATCATGCTCTTTGTGCTGGTCGACGGCTGGCAGCTGCTGGTCAGTTCGCTGGCGCAGAGTTTCTACAGTTAAGGAACGGCAATGACACCCGAATCGGTCATGATGATGGGCACGGAAGCGATGAAAATCGCGATTGCCGTTGCCGCGCCGCTGCTGCTTGTCGCGCTGGTTACCGGTCTGATTATCAGTATCCTGCAGGCCGCCACGCAGATTAACGAAATGACGCTGTCGTTCATCCCGAAAATCATCGCCGTGTTCGTGGCGATTATCGTGGCCGGGCCGTGGATGCTGAACCTGTTGCTGGACTATATGCGCAACCTGTTTACCAATCTGCCGTACATCATCGGCTGACCTGACGATGCTTCACTTCACCAGCGACCAGTGGGTTCAGTGGCTCGGCGTCTACTTCTGGCCGATGCTGCGCATCATGGCGCTGATCTCCACCGCCCCCATTCTCAGTGAGAAATCGATACCCAAGCGCGTCAAGGTGGGGCTGGGCATCATCATTTCCATTATCGTCGCGCCCTCTCTTCCCCCCGTGGATATTCCGATCTTCTCGGCGAATGCAGTGTGGGTGGCCTTGCAGCAGGTGATGATTGGCGTCGCCGTCGGCTTTACCATGCAGCTCGCCTTTGCCGCGGTGCGTACCGCAGGGGAACTGATCGGCCTGCAGATGGGGCTATCGTTCGCCACGTTTGTCGATCCCGGTAGTCATCTCAATATGCCCGTGCTGGCGCGCATTATCGATCTGCTCGCCATGCTGCTGTTCCTGTCGTTCAACGGTCATCTCTGGCTTATCTCCATGCTGGTGGATACGTTCCATACGCTGCCGATTGGCGAAAATCCGGTGAACAGCAACGCTTTCCTGGCGCTCACCCGAGCGGCGGGGCTAATCTTCCTGAACGGGCTGATGCTGGCACTGCCGATCATCACCCTGCTGCTGACCGTCAACCTGGCGTTAGGTTTACTCAACCGAATGGCGCCGCAGCTTTCAGTGTTTGTCATTGGTTTTCCGCTGACGCTGACGGTTGGGATTTTATTAATGTCATTACTGATGCCACTTATCGCTCCCTTCTGTGAACATTTATTCGGCGAGATATTCAACCTGTTAGCGGATATTGTCAGCGAGCTGCCAAGTAAATAATAACCCTCACGGTTGATATTGTCTTTCTGAGGATATTCCTAAAATACAACGCGTAAAACATCTTCCAGGATATATCTGACGCGGTTTAATTGTTTCTAACCATCTCACAATACTTAATATTTACTTTACTTTAAGAAGATTCCTGGCAAATTATACGTAACTTTACGGGATAGTGAGTCCGCCTGAAAGTCTTTGTCATGCTCACAGGTTTATTATTTTTTTCCATCCCGTATGGCTGTTTTGAGCTCTCAGGCAGATGGTGAATTATCGTTACGCATTGAGTGAGGGTATGCCATGTCAACGATCATTATGGATTTATGCAGCTACACCCGGCTAGGGTTAACCGGGTACCTGGCAAGCAGAGGGGTAAGAAAGAGAGACATCAACGATGCACACACCGTTGACGAACTCGCAGCCGCTTGTGACGAACTAAAACCAGGCGTGGTGTTTATTAATGAGGACTGTTTCATTCACGATCCAGCCAACAGTCAGCACATTAAGCAAATCATTAATCAGCATCCAAAAACCCTGTTTATTGTTTTTATGGCGATCGCGAATATCCATTTCGATGAGTATTTGTTGGTCCGTAAAAATTTATTGATCAGTTCTAAATCGATTAAACCCGAGTCGCTGGATGACATTCTGGGTGATTATTTGAATAAAGAAGTTAAAAATGTAGGAGCGGTTAACTTACCCACCCTATCATTAAGCAGGACTGAATCAAGTATGCTGCGAATGTGGATGGCGGGACAAGGAACTATTCAGATCTCTGACCAGATGAATATTAAAGCGAAAACCGTTTCGTCACACAAAGGAAATATTAAAAGGAAAATTAAAACGCATAATAAGCAAGTGATCTACCACGTGGTACGCCTGACCGATAATGTGACGAACGGGATTTTCGTCAACATGCGTTAGTCGCTTAAGACCTGTGCACCCTACCTTTGATCTCTGGCCTGGCCAGAGATTTTTGCTTCTGCAGAGTGTGTCGGGCACGCGCTGTGCTACCCGACGCCGTGCTACTCCGCCTTCTCGACAAAAATGCCGTCCGGATGCCCCAGTTCGTTAAAAAACCAGATGCCGAGCGGGTAGTCTTCAAGCGATACCAGGTACATTGTGCCTTCGCTAAACTCTTCAATTGCCAGCACTACACCCGGGCGGCGCGGCCCTCCGTCCGTTTTAACGGTTACCCGATCGTTGACCTTCATACGTTCCTCCTCTGGTTTTGAGCCAGTGTAGAACAAAACGCAAAAACGCACATCGCCGCCCGGCGTGATTGGCGTTTTTATGCACAGTCTATACTTACCGTTGGACACGGTTGAATGAGGAACCCCGTAATGAAGACCGATAAAGAGTACAGCGACACCATCAAGCGCGAAGTCGAGGTGGATGTCGATGCCCTGCTGGCCGCCATCAATGAGATCAGTGAGTCAGAAGTCCGCCGGTCGGACGATAATTCGGACCGCGTCATTGTCAACGGAAGGGATTATCACACCTATCGCGAGCTGGCGGAGGCCTTCGAGCTTGATATTCACGACTTTAGCGTGTCTGAAGCCAATCGGTAGGGCGAAAAAAAGCCCGGTCATGGGGATGACCGGGATCAAAACTTGCTTATGCAAGAAGCACTTGAAAATTCGTTACACCAGGAAATCTGATGTACATGCCACACTATCCCCAACGAATTTGGCTGACAAGCATATATTCTTACGATGAATATAATATTTTTAACACAATGCTTTCCGTTATGAGCAATAACACGCGCCGAATGCGGGTTTGCCAGGGGCATCCCTCTTTTCTCCGGTTTTCGCCTTAATTATTTTTTAGGAATTTTCTTAGATCGAGACGCATCTGTTACCAGGAGTCGCTATGCCTTCACTGCAGGATACATTGCTGATTTTCTCTGACCTGGATGGTTCACTGCTGGATATTCACACCTATGAGTGGCAACCCGCCATGCCCTGGCTGGACAGGCTGCTGGATAATCAGGTTCCGGTCATTCTTTGCAGCAGCAAGACCGCGGCAGAGATGCTCGATCTCCAGCTGGATCTGGGGCTTGAAGGCTTGCCTTTTATTGCCGAGAGCGGCGCGGTGATTCAGCCTGACGTGCGCTGGAAGAAGGTTCAGCGCCAGATCAGGGGGATGACGCACCGGGATATTCGCCCGCGAATCGAGCAAATCCGCCTGCAGGCGGGCTATAAATTCACCACTTTTGACGATGTGGATGATCATGTTATCAGCGAGTGGACCGGCCTGACGCGCTACCGTTCGGCGCTTGCCCGCAAGCATGAAGCGTCCGTCACGCTCATCTGGCGGGATACTGACGAGAAACTGGTCCAGTTTGAAGAGGAACTGGCGAATGTCGGCCTGAAATGCCTGCAGGGCGCGCGCTTCTGGCATGTTCTGGACGCCCGCTGCGGCAAAGACGTTGCGGTGAACTGGCTGATTGAGCAATATCGCGAGCAGGAAGAGATTGAACCCACCACGCTGGGGCTCGGCGACGGTCCCAATGATGCGCCGCTGCTCGACAGCGTTGACTTCGCGGTGGTGATTAAGGGCATTAACCGCCAGGGCATCACGCTACGGGACGATAATCCCGCCCGGGTTTATCACACCCGGCAGCCCGGCCCGGCGGGCTGGCAGGAGGGGCTGGATCACTTCCTGTCCTGATCCCGCCAGACGACACGGTTACGCCCGCTCTGTTTGGCCTGATACAGCCGGGCGTCCGCCACGGACTGCAACTGTTCAAACTCGTAGTTACCCGCTTCATCCGCGCTGCTGACCCCCAGCGACGCGCTGACGCGCAGGGTCGTGCTCTTCTTCACCAGGATCTCCTTACTGTTGATCCGGCAACGTATACGGTCCGCGACGCTTCTCGCCTCCTCCAGACCGATCCCCGGCAGGACGATGCAAAATTCTTCCCCGCCTACGCGCCCTGCCACATCATTCTTGCGTAGCGCGCTGGCAATCAGTCCTGCCGTGTGGGAGAGCACTTTATCCCCGGCCTGATGGCCGAAGCGGTCGTTGATGTTTTTAAAACAGTCGAGATCGATCTGAATCACAGAGAACGGCAGCGACTGCTGGCGACAGGTTTCCGCCAGCAATTTTGCCCGGTCGAACAGCGCGCCGCGATTATTCAGCCGCGTAAGCGGATCATGCCAGGCCTGCCACTGGAGCGAGTGCTGAAGCGTGTACATGTTACTCACCATGCGGCGGATCACCAGCCACGAGATCAATAGCATGGCGGTAAAGAGCGCCCACAGTAGCGCCAGCACGATGCTGATGCTGCCGAAGTCGTCCTGTACCCCTTCGTGCAGGGTGTGGATCCGCAGGACGACGCCGTCGAAGTGATCGAGCCGTTCCCAGCTGACAAAACGGCTTCCGAGGCGGATCCCGCCGCCGGTAGCGTGCTCAATCGCCTGCGCAATCTGCGCCGTTTCACGTTCGTCAAAATGGTTAACCACGTTTCCCGTACGGGCAGAGGTGGCAATCATATTGAGCCGGGTATCGTACAGCTGATACTCCCCTTCCGTTCGGTCTTCCGTCGCATCGGCCAGCAGGCGCTGCATCGTGCTAAGCGTAAAATCCATCGCCACGACGCCATACCAGTAATGATCGAAATAGATGGGAACGCTGGCGGTGATCGTACGTTCATCATTGGTCCAGGATGACGGGGTAGAGATAAACCAGCGCACCGCGCGAGCGCGATTGTTCCGCTCTGACTGCTGGGTAAACCAGGGCTGCGTGACCAGATGGTAATAGCGGGAGGTAATATCCCCCGCCTGGTCCGGCGTATCCGTGGAAAGGAAAAAACCGGCACGAGAGACGTAGATCACCCGCGCTTCCGTTTGTGCTCTCGACGACGCCAGCCTGAGAAGATACCCCACTTCGAGCGCGGCAGAAATTTCATGACTGATGCGCTCAGCGTCCCGATTCAGAAGCGTGGTTTTATCCACGAACACATCCGAGACCCCGTTTATGGGAAGCGTGCGCTTTTTATCAACGGCAATCTGCCAGGTTGGAAGCATGCGGACGGTATTAAAGCGTGATACCGCATCCTGTAAGACTTCAAAGGCCAGCGGCGTCTCGATCGCATCATGCATGCCCTGACGGAAAAACAGCATCCTGTCCACGCTGTTCTGCAGCTGCCGGTCCAGAGAACTGGCCACCGTATCCAGATGATTGCGCTGGCTGGAGATGTAGGCCTCTTCCAGTACCACCACTTCACGCCAGGTCAGTAGAGTGGAAAATACCAGAACCACCAGAAAACAGAGATTAACAATCAACCCCGGATTGCTACGCTTATGCAGCCACTGCAAAAAAGATTGTCTTACAACAAAGGTATCGCGCTGCACACACACTCCCTGATCGCTGCTTTCACCCGGTACTTGAGATAAAAACGCCCGGCAAAGCCGGGCGTTATGTGATTAAGCCTTGTCCCGCTGGTGCTGCCCGTCCCCCGGCTGAAGCTCATCTTCACGAAATGCTTCCCGCTTGATGCCATAGCCATCGTGCCACCGGCATTCCACCATTCCGCTGGAATAGCCGGTCACAATCATACGTGGGCCGCCCTTCTTAGGCTTAACTTCATCACTGACCAAAAAGACCATACCTGCCTCCTGTATCAGGGTGAAACTGTTTCAATTTAGACGAGGAATGGTCTTTTTGCATCCCACAGCGGGTAACAATTAGTGCGACGTGCCGCGTATTTTTTCAACCAGCTTCACCACCGCAACCACGATAGCGCCAATGATAAAGCCCAGCACCAGATTCAGCAGCGTGGGCAGAATTGCGGCGACAAGAGCCCCCTGCGCCGAGGAGAAATGTTCGATAGCATGGTGCAGCGGCGCGATACCGTGAACCACGATCCCGCCGCCCACGAGAAACATCGCCAGCGTGCCTACCACCGACAAACTCTTCATCAGCCACGGGGCCAGTACCAGCAGGCTTTTGCCGATGCCTCTTGCCACCGCGCTCGTTTTCTCTTCCAGCCAGTAGCCAATATCGTCCAGCTTGACGATCAGTCCCACCAGGCCGTACACGCCCACGGTGACCAGAATCGCGATGCCGGAGAGGATCAGGACCTGATTCAGGAGCGGCGCGTCAGACACGATGCCCAGCGTGATGGCGACAATCTCTGCAGACAGGATAAAGTCGGTCCGAATAGCGCCTTTGACCTTATCGCGCTCGAAGGTTTTCGGATCCTGCGCGGCCAGCGCTTCAAGACGCTGCTGGCGCACCTCCGGCGTATCTCTCTGCTTGCGCGCGCTAAAGGAGTGCAGCACCTTCTCCACACCCTCGAAGCAGAGAAACGCCCCGCCAATCATCAGCAGCGGCGTGATGGCCCAGGGAATAAACGCGCTGATCAGCAGCGCCAGCGGCACCAGAATCACCTTGTTCAGGAAGGAGCCTTTCGCCACGCCCCACACCACCGGCAGTTCACGGTTAGCCCTCACCCCACTCACCTGCTGGGCGTTAAGCGATAAATCATCGCCCAGCACGCCTGCGGTTTTCTTCGCCGCCAGTTTCCCCATCACTGAAATGTCGTCCAGTAAGGTGGCAATATCATCCAGCAATGTTAATAAGCTACTTCCTGCCAAAATCGTAATCCTTCATTTTTTGGTAATTAAGTGAATAGTATGGAGCAAAAGCGCAAACCCGGAAACACCCACCTCGCGTCAACAAAAAATTCACATCAGCTACACAATTAAAGGGCTCGCCAGCGCGATAGTTTTCGCGTTTACTATCAGCGACCTTTTTATTTCGTCGTGAGGGATTATGCGTTTCCGGCAATTGCTACCGCTCATCGGGGCACTCTTTTCGCTGTACATCATCTGGGGTTCAACCTACTTTGTTATTCGCATCGGCGTGGAGAGCTGGCCGCCGCTGATGATGGCGGGCATTCGCTTCCTCTCGGCGGGCATCCTGCTGCTGGCCTTCCTGCTCCTGCGCGGGAATAAGCTTCCCCCGCTGCGCCCGCTGCTGAATGCCGCCCTGATCGGCCTGCTGCTGCTGGCGGTGGGAAATGGCTTTGTAACGATTGCCGAACACCAGAACGTACCGTCCGGGATCGCCGCAGTGGTCGTTGCCACCGTACCGCTGTTTACCCTCTGCTTTAGCCGCCTTTTTGGTATCCGCACCCGCAAGCTGGAATGGCTGGGGATTGGTATTGGCCTTGCCGGCATCATTCTGCTGAACAGCGGCGGTAACCTGAGCGGGAATCCGTGGGGCGCAATCATCATCCTGATTGGCTCGATGAGCTGGGCGTTTGGCTCCGTCTACGGTTCGCGTATCGAACTGCCGACCGGCATGATGGCGGGCGCGATTGAGATGCTCGCCGCAGGGATTGTACTGCTGCTCGCCTCCACGCTGACGGGAGAAAAGCTGACGACCCTGCCGCCGCTGTCGGGCTTTCTGGCGGTAGGCTACCTGGCGCTGTTTGGTTCTATCATCGCCATTAACGCCTATATGTTCCTGATCCGCAATGTCTCCCCGGCCGTCGCGACCAGCTACGCCTACGTCAACCCGGTCGTGGCCGTGCTGCTCGGAACAGGACTGGGGGGAGAAACGCTCTCACCTGTGGAATGGATTGCTCTTGGGATCATCGTGTTTGCCGTCGTGCTGGTCACCCTGGGCAAATATTTACTGCCCGCAAAACCGGTGGTCACGCCTTGCGAGGTGCAGAAACCTTAAGCAGGTGAATACCCTGCGTGTCGATCTGCGCGGTCTGGCCGCCGCTGCAGATCCACTCTTCCAGCCGTTCGCTCAGATCGGTATCATTCAGCTTTAATCTGCCTCTCAGCGCACACTCCCAGACGATCAGCACCCGCCAGCCCTGCGCAATCAGCGCGGTGAGATCCCGGCTGTCACGCTCGACGTTCTTGCCAATTTTATCCAGCCAGAAATCGGTACGCGTCGCGGGGACTTTAAACAGGTAGCAGTCGTGGTGATGCCAGAAACAGCCGTGGGTAAAGATGATGCACTGCCAGGCGTCGATGACGAAATCGGGGCGACCCGCAAGCGCGGGATCCTGCACGCGGAAATCAAACCCCGCCTGCGTCAGCAGCCCGGCCAGGCGCTTTTCGATGGCGGTGTCACGGGTGCCGATGGCGCGCATATTTTTGCTGCGCGTGGCCTTATCGTGAACATCCGTCATTGACGGCCTCACCCTGACGGAGTGCCACCGCCTGTCTGATGCGCGAGGCGAGCAGTTTTGCCACGGCCGCGAACGCTGGAACCACCACCGAGTTACCAAACTGGCGGTAGGCCTGGGTATCCGAAACCGGAATGCGGAAGCGGTAACCCTGCGGGGTTTCAAATCCCATCAACCGGGCGCATTCCCGCGGCGTTAAGCGTCGCGGACGGTGACGCTGGTTGTGCGGATCGTCGAAATCTTTTTCACCCAGCGCCTTGTCCCAGCCTCTGTCGATCAGGATCTCTGCCCCATCCTTATAGTAGCGAGCGGACAGCGTACGGGTCACGCTGTGCGGATCGTTGGGGTTTACCATCCCAAAACCGAAGCCGTTGCCCTTCGCCTGATGCTTCTTGGCATAGCGGTAGAGGTATTTCCACAGCACCGGGGTAAGAATAAATTTCGCGTCAACGACAGGTTCCAGCAGGTCGGCAACGGTAGGACGCCGCGCGGGATACAGAGACGGGATATCCCGAAGGGTAAAATCCCCCTTGAGATTGAGATCGCGGCGGAACCCCACCATCACGATACGTTCGCGATGCTGGGGCAGGAAATGTTTTCCATCAATGATTTTGGGATCGTCCGCGCCCATATCCTGTGAATCAGCCACGTCATACCCCAGCTCGTCCAGGGTCTGCATGATAATGCGGAAGGTTTTTCCGCCGTCGTGGCTCTTTAGATTTTTGACGTTTTCCAGCACAAAGATGGCCGGGCGGCAGGCGTCAATGATGCGCGCCACATCAAAAAACAGCGTTCCCTGGGTATCGCAGGCGAAGCCGTGGGCGCGTCCAAGGGCATTCTTTTTGGAGACACCGGCCAGCGAGAAGGGCTGACACGGGAAGCCGGCCAGCAGCACGTCATGCGCCGGGATCGTCTGGCGAATGTGCTCGGCGGCGTGTTCATCCGTTACGCCGCTTTTATGGCTCAGGGTGACATCGCGGATGTCCGCGTTGAAATGGTGCTCGTTCGGATCGCAGTACCAGTTAGCCTTGTAGGTTCGGACGGCATGTTTGTTCCACTCGCTGGTAAACACGCACTGTCCGCCGATAGCTTCAAAACCGTGTCGGATACCGCCGATACCGGCGAACAGATCGATAAAGCGGAAGGCATAGTTCGGATGCGCGGCAGGAGGACGCGGAAGCAGGTTTTGCAGATAACGAAACTCGCCTTCGCTCAGGCGACGCCCTGCGCGTTCGCTTGTCAGAAGACGCTTAAGGATCGCCGGGCTCCAGTGGCTCTCGCCGTGCGCCACCAGCAGATTGGCCAGCGTTTTAGCATCATAGATATCCAACAGCTGGCGCAGCAACGCCTGCACCGTTGCCGTTGATTTCTCAGCCTGCTCGGGCGCGGGCTCTGTCACTGATCGATTTTCCTGCATTCTTTTAACCGGAGAGTAAAGACTGGGAACAGATTACCACAGTTCAGTTGCGCAAACTGCGACGGAAGCGGCTCAACACCTGGCTATCCAGCCCGATGCAGTCGCCGTGTAATTCGGCACTGAGTTTCGCCATAAACTGGATCAGGAAATCGGCATTGTGGCGAGCCAGCTCGCGGCCCATTTCCGTTTGCATTGTATCAGGCAATCGCAGCAGCTTGGTCTGAAAATGGTCGAGGGCAAACGCACGGTCGTCAAGGATACGCGCATCGGCAAAGGGATCGTCTGCATCAAAAAGCGGCACGCCCAGCGCGCCCGAGACGGCAAAAACCCGCGCCAGGCCGATAGCGCCTAACGCTTCCAGCCGGTCAGCGTCCTGCACGATTTTGGCTTCCATGCTCTGCGGCGCAATCCCGGCGCTGAAGCTGTGCGCCTCAATCGCGTGCGCGACGGCGGCGATATGCTCTGGTGGAAAGTCCGGGAAGTCGCGGCGCAGAATGTCACACGTTTTAAGTGCGGCGAGCCGTGACGACTGGCTGCGTTCGGGATGGTTTTTCGGCAGGCTGACAATATCGTGGAAATAGCATGCGGTCAGGATCACCAGCGGCTCCACCGCCTGGCGATCCATGATTTTTTGCGCCGTCATCCAGACCCGACGAAAATGCGAAATATCATGTGCGGTATCGTCGGTGCTGTGGTTTTCCTCAAGCCAGCGCTCAAATCGCTGCTGCCACCGGGCAAATTCCATCGTCATATCCTGTTGTTTAAAAGAGACTCAATTATAACATAGCCGAATTAAATCAATCTAAAAATAGAACCACGAAATACTTAATAATAATTACACCGTATAAATTCAATGAATTAATTCACCAGAAAAATAAAGAGATTACCAGAAATATTTGGCAATATTTCATAGGATTTAATTACATTTATTTTTGAAACTAAATTACACTTCCTGGAATAGTATCAAGCCTGTAATTGCGGAGGGTGATTACATATATTCATATAAATTATGACTGAAGGGAATATATAATGAAAAGAAAAGTTTTGGCAATTGTGGTACCCGCGTTATTAATGGCAGGCGCAGCCAATGCGGCTGAAATGTACAACAAAAACGGCAACAAAGTTGACCTGTACGGCAAAGTCGATGCGCGCCACACCTTCTCTGACAACGCTGGCGACGACGGCGACGAAACCTATGTACAGATTGGTTTCAAAGGCGAAACCCAGATCGCTAACGACCTGATCGGCTACGGTCAGTGGGAATACAAAACCTTCGCTAACGATACCGAAGGCGCGGGTGACAAATCATTTAACCGCCTGGCATATGCTGGTCTGAAATATGGCGAATACGGTTCATTTGATTATGGCCGTAATTACGGCGTCGTGTACGACGTTGAAGCCTGGACCGATATGCTGCCTGTATTTGGCGGTGACTCTTACACCTGGACCGATAACTTTATGAACGGTCGTGCTAACGGTCTGGCAACCTATCGTAACCAGGATTTCTTCGGTCTGGCTGAGGGTCTGAATTTCGCGCTGCAGTATCAGGGTGCGAATGAAGGTCAGGATGCAACAGAAGATCAGGAAGGCACGAAAAACGGCCATGATGATGTTCGTTTCCAGAACGGCGACGGCTTCGGCATGTCTACCACCTATGATTTTGACTTCGGTCTGAGCCTGGGTGCGGCATATTCATCTTCCGACCGCACGAACAAACAGGTTGCATACGGTGCAGGTAACTACAACCGCTACAGCCCATATGCAGGGGGCGAACGCGCTGAAGCCTGGACCATTGGCGCAAAATATGATGCGCAGGGTGTTTACCTGGCCATGATGTATGCGGAAACCCGCAACATGACGCCGTATGGTAATTTTGGTATCGCCAACCAGACTCAGAACTTTGAAGCCGTAGCGCAGTACCAGTTCGACTTCGGCCTGCGTCCGTCTCTGGCATGGGTTTACTCCAAAGGTAAAGACATTGGCGGCAATGATTACAACCCAGGTAATAGTTACGACTATGTTGATCAGGATCTGGTGAATTATGTCGATGTCGGTATGACCTACAGCTTTAACAAAAACTTCTCGACTTACGTTGATTATAAAATCAACCTGCTGGACAACGATGAAAGCTTCTACGAAGCCAATGGCATCTCAACTGATGACATCGTTGGCGTAGGCATGACCTACCAGTTCTAATTCCCCAAAATACCAAAGGCCGCAATTGCGGCCTTTTTTATTTCTTCACTATCTCTACTACGGTGCTTCCTGCAGCGCCACGCGGATAAAACCGTTATTCTGCGCCAGCAGCTCATGGGCTTTCCAGGCATCCAAACCTGTCAGCACCATCAATACCGCCGTTTTACAGTTATGGTTACAGCTCTCCAGCGCAGTTTTTGCCTCCGTCCGGCTGCATCCCCCCGCTTCCATCACAATGGCGATTTGCCGTTCAGCCCATTTGGTCGCGCTTGCCTCAAGATCCACGCGCAGGTTGCTGTAAACCCGTCCGGTTCGGACGGCCAGCCCGGTGGCAATCATCGAGAGGATCATTTTTTGCGCGATCCCCGCTTTGGTGTTGATATAGCCTGCGACGACGTCGGCCCCCAGCTCCGGAGCGATAACCATGCTTGCCAGCTGCGCGGCTTCGCTTTGCGCATCACCGGTAACAACGGCGACCGGTGAACCCAGCGACCACGCATGGCGCATTGCCCCCCAGACCCACGGCGTTTTTCCGCTGACGGTCACGGCCAGCATCATATCGCGTTCACCAAACTTGATGGCCTGCAGATCGGCAACGCCGCGCTCGTAGCTCCCTTCCCCTTCTTGTGCCGTAACGGCCATCACAGGGGTTTTGCCCGGCGCATATTCATCGGCAACCTGTTGCGCAATGCGCCCCGACGGCCCCGCGCCAACAACGATCAGGCGACCGCCGTGGCTGATCGTCGCGGCAGCGTTGTCGACCACGCGGGCAATAGTATCTAAACAGGGGGTAATCGCAGCAGAAATGAGTGCATCATCCTGGTGAATGACTTTCAGCATGTCCAGCGTGGACAATCTATCAATATTCATCGTGCTGGCGTGCCGTCTTTCCTTGACCGAACCGGTAAGCATAACGCTCATAAACAGCCTCCTTATTATGAGTACCCACACACTATAAAGTGTTTTATATAGATGACCTGCGAGGAGGGTCACGAAAAGAGGACCAAATCCACGCCTTTACATGGCTTTAAGAAAAGCGCGTCATCGGCGATAATTACCCCTTTCTTAATCATCGCGGAGTGTTGATGAGCGATTTGCAGCCTTTCCTTACGACGCGCAAGCGCCCCATGAAGCTGAACACCCTGGTCACGCTGATGGTATGCGCGATTATTGCCTCTGTGCTGCTGGTGGTTTTTGCGCTCTACTCCGTGCAAATCACCCGGGCGACCCGCGATGATGTTAAAGATACGGCTCTGGGTATCGCCAGAACGCTGGCCAACAGCCCGGAGATCCAGCGCGGCCTGATGCAGCCACCGCAGGCGGATATCATTCAGCCCATCGCCAAAGCCGTCACCCAACGCAACGATCTGCTGCTCACCGTGGTGACCGACATGCGGGGGATTCGCTACTCGCACCCGAACGAAGCCCTCATCGGCCTGCACTTTATAGGTAACGACCTGGAGCCTGCGCTGGAAGGTAAAGAGAATGTCTCCGTAAACCGTGGCGCCCTCGCGGAAGCGCTTCGCGTCTTCACTCCCGTTTACGACAGCCAGCACGACCAGATCGGCGTGGTGGTGGTCGGTATCTCCCTCAAAAAAGTGGAAGATCAGATTGCCCGCGGGCGGCTAAACGCCGTCTGGACCATTTTGTTCAGTATTTTTATGAGCTCGATGGCGATTTGGGGTCTGGTGCGGGTACTGAAACGCATCCTGTTCGGGCTCGAACCTTACGAAATTTCCGCCTTGTTCGAACAGCGTCAGGCAATGCTGCAGTCGCTTCGCGAGGGGGTACTGGCCGTCGATATTCACGGGCGCGTGACGATGATCAACCAGACCGCCAGAGAAATATTGCTTCTCCCATCCGGCAAGCAGACCGAAAACGCCAGCGCGCCCCTGCTGGCCAGCCTGCGCGAAGTTTCAAAGACGGGCGTCGCGCGTCAGGATCAGGAGATCAGCTGTAACGGGCGTCTATTGCTCTGCAACATGGTGCCCGTTAAAAGTCAGGATCGGGTGATCGGCGCCATTACCACCTTCCGTGATAAAACGGAAATCAGCCAGCTGATGCAGCGTATTGATGGCATGGTTAACTACGTCGACGCCCTGCGCAGCCATACGCACGAGTTTATGAATAAACTGCATGTGATCCTGGGCCTGCTGCACATGAAGCGCTACGACAAGCTGGAAGAGTACATCATCCAGACGGCACATAATTACCAGACGGATATCGGTACGATACAGAGCAAGGTAAAATCCCCGGTTATTGCCGGGTTCCTGCTGGGTAAAATCAATCGGGCGAAAGAAGCGGGCGTCACCCTGACGCTGGCGGATGAATGCCAGATACCGGATACCGCGAGCGAAGAGCAGGTCGCGGTGCTGATCACCGTGCTGGGTAACCTCATTGAAAACGCGCTCGACGCGATGGAAGGACAGCAGGAAGGTGAGATCGGCCTGCTGCTGCATTATCAGAACGGCTGGCTCAGCTGCGAAGTCAGCGACGATGGCCCCGGCATTGATCCCGCTCAGCTGGAGGCTATTTTTACAAAGGGCTTCTCAACAAAAGGTGAAAACCGCGGCGTTGGGCTGTTCCTTGCTCGCCAGCAAATTCAGAACCTCGGCGGCGATATCACCGTCGAGTCTGAGCCAGGCGTATTTACCCAATTTTTTGTTCACATCCCCTGGGATAGCGAGAGGAATATCGCGTGATAAATGTATTAATTGTCGATGATGACGCCATGGTAGCCGACCTCAACCGTCTGTATGTCAACCGTGTTGAAGGTTTTAGCTGCTGCGGCGTCGCCTCCACGCTAAACCAGGCCGAGGCCATCATTAATAACCCCGGGCAGCCTGTCGATCTGGTGCTGCTGGATGTCTATATGCAGCAGGATAACGGGCTGGATCTGCTGCCCGTGATTCGCGCATCCGGTCGCCCAATCGATGTGATTATGATCTCGTCGGCTGCCGACGCCGCCACGATCCAGACCTCCATTCACTACGGCGTGGTGGATTATCTGATCAAGCCGTTCCAGTTCCCGCGCTTTGAAGAGGCGCTGAACGGCTGGAAGGCAAAGCATAGCCTGATGGGTTCGCACCAGTATTATGAACAGGCCGACGTCGACCGGCTGATCCACGGCGGGGCGCCGGAACTGGCGGACAGTAAAAAGCTGCCGAAGGGGTTAACGCCGCAAACGCTGCGCACGATTTGCCAGTGGATTGACGCTCACCCGGAGACGGAATTTTCTACCGATGACCTGGCAAACGCCGTCAATATTTCCCGCGTGTCCTGTCGCAAATACCTGATTTGGCTCGCGCAAATCAACATTCTGTTCACCAGCATTCACTACGGTGCCACCGGGCGTCCGGTGTATCGCTACCGTCTCCAGCCGGAGCAGACCGGCCTGCTCAAGCAATACTGTCAGTAACGCGGTAGTCGTTATCCAGCAGTGTAAAACGGAAGTGGTGTGCTGAAGAGAACACCACTTCTTTTGTTTTGGTCACAAAAATCGCTTCAATATCGGGGCGAGAGCGCAGCGCAGCACAGCCCTTCTCTACCCCCATGCCGTACATCAGCGTGGTCCAGATATCGCCGTCGATGGAGTCCTTCGAAACAATCGTCACGCTGTCCAGCTCGTTGTCCAGCGGATACCCGGTGCGCGGATCGAGAATATGGTGATAGCGCTTGCCGTTTTGCTCAAAGTAGCGCTCGTACGTTCCCGACGTCACGACGGAGAGGTTCTCTACGGTCATCGTGCCGATCAGCGCGTCACCGGCGAACGGTTTTTTCAGCCCCACGCTCCAGCCCCCTTCCGGTGAGCCTAACGTCTGAATGTTTCCACCGAGGTTGATAAGCCCCAGCTCGGCGCCCTCTTTATGCAGGTAATCACGCACCCTGTCGGCGATATAGCCTTTGGCAATGGCCCCCAAATCGATCTCCATCCCCGCTCTGGTCAGAAACACGCTGCTGCTGGCCTCATCAAGGAGAACATCCTCTGGGCGGGTTATCGCCAGGAGCGACGCGATTTCATCGGCAGGCGGAACGCTGTCCCCCTGAAAGCCAATTTTCCAGCGCTTCACCAGCGGACCTATCGCCAGATTAAAGGCGCTGTCCCTGAACAGGCTTGCCGCTTTTGCACAGCGGATCAGCTCAAAAACCGACCGGCTGACGGTAACCGGATGCTGACCCGCCGCATGGTTAATGTCCATCACCTGCGAGTGCGCGCGGTTAACCGTAAGCAGATCTTCATACTGTTTGATCAGGCGAAACACGCGGGACGCGAGGGCTTCGTCGTGGGAGAAGAGTTTCAGGAGAATGGGCGAGCCCATCAGGACGGCGGAGTAGCTGTAAACGCGATGGCTATCAGGCATAGCATGAGTCCTCAGATGTAGCCCCGGCAGGCACCGTGCCGCCGGGGAAAATGCCGGATAGCGCTGCGCGTATCCGGCCTACAACACAGGGGTCTTACTGCTTTTTCGAACGCATAGCCGCCTGATGTCCTGCAAGCGTACCAAAAATAATGATATCTGCCACTGCGTTACCGCCGATACGGTTAGCACCGTGGATCCCGCCAACCACTTCACCGGCCGCAAACGCGCCTGGCAGCACGTTGTGGTTGCTGTCCAGCACGCAGGTTTCGGTGTTGATGGTCACGCCGCCCATGGTGTGGTGCACGCCCGGCGCAATCTGAATGGCGTAGAACGGCCCTTCGTTGATAGGCGCGCGCAGCGCGGTGGTACGACCAAAATCGTCATCGTGCTGTTTCTCAACGAAACCGTTGTAACGTTCCAGGGTCGCCAGGAAAGCGTGGTGATCCATACCGAGCGCTTCCGCCAGAGCTTTTGGCGAGCTGGCGCTGGTCACGAAACCTTTGGCGATGTACTCATCCGCGGCTTTGTTTTTGGCACGTACGTGCTCGTCAAAGACGATGTAAGCGTATTTCTCCGGCAGCGCGATGATTGATGCCGAGACCTTATCGCGGGTCGACATTTCGTTATAGAAGCGCTCCCCTTTCTGATTGACCAGAATCGCCCCGCCGCCGCGAATGGATTCGGAAATCAGGTACGAGGTGTTCTGCTCAACGGTTGGGTGAATTTGAATTTCGCCCATATCCACGGTACCCGCCCCGATGCGCTCCAGCAGCGCGATACCGCCGCCGGTTGCCCCTTTGTGGTTGGTGGTGACGAACCCTTCCAGATCCGGACGGTATTTCACCACCATCTGGCTGTTGGCGCTGAAGCCGCCGGTGGCGACAATCACGCTTTTGGTTGCCACGGTGACGGTTTCGTTCTCTTCGGTGGTCAGACATACGCCGGTCACTTCGCCGTTCTCGAAGATGATGTCGCTAACGGAGGTATCCAGCATCACCTCGATGTTGCGTTTGTTGACGTTACGCACCAGGCCGCTGATCAGATAGCCGCCTACTGCTGAACCGTCTTTTGGACGGTGAGTACGGTCGATGCTCATCCCTCCGGTGGTGGTGATGTCGTTCAGCATGATGCCGCGCGTTGCCAGCCACTCAATTGCCTGCGGCGCGTTTTCGACGAAGCGACGCAGCAGTTCCGGGTTGTTCTTGTTGCCGCCGCCTTTCAGGCTTTCCTGATAGAACAGCTCTTTGCTGTCCTGAATGCCCTTCACGCGCTGGAAGCGGGTTTCGGCGGCGTTCATACCGGCAGAGGCTTTAATGGTGTTCCCGCCGATAGTCGGCATTTTCTCGACAATCAGCACGCTCGCGCCTTCGTCGTGAGCCTGGATCGCTGCCGCCAGACCGGCGCCGCCGCTGCCCACAACGACCACGTCCACGCTGCGGGTTTCGTTCGGATCAACGCCCTCTTCCGCGGCCAGCGCTTTGCTGGATTTCAGCATCGCTTTCGAGACCGCTTTCTTCACCGCCTCGCTCTGGCTGGTGGCGCCGGTGATGGCATCCACGTGCGGGGTGTTGGCATCCAGAATGCGGGTACGGATCTCTTCAAAGCTGGTCACAAACTCAACGTCTTCGCTCGGGCCGGAGGCCAGCTCGATGTCCGCAATGCGGTCGGTCTCCAGGCTGACGTTGATCACCAGCTCGTTAGCGTCATCCTGCACTTTCTCAGCAAAGGTACCCGGTTTGAATTTGGATTCGCCCATGCTCATGTCGCGGATCATCGCTTCTACCAGTGAGAAGCGCCACAGCGGTTCAGGAATGTTCAGCGCCTCGCGCTGGGTGCTGTCCATAAACAGCTCAAGGCTTTCGCCCGCTGCAATGCGATCGGTCCAGTCAGGGTACGCAATGGTCGCACGACCCACGGCAATCAGGTCGTAACCGTGGTCCAGCGCTTCATTCACATCAGAAGCATTCACCACGCCGCCCACGCCCATGACCGGAACCTGCGCCAGCGTTTCAGAACGCATCGCGCAGTATTTTTCGATAAGCGGGGTGGGATCCTGGGTGTCGACAATAGAAGGACGCAGGGTCGCGCCGACGGAGAAGTGCAGATAGTCCACGCCGCGCGCCGCCAGTTTTTCCAGCAGGTACATGGTGTCGTCAAAGCGGATGCCCGGGACTTCCATCTCTTCAGGGGAGAAGCGGTAGCCAATAATAAACGCGTCGTCCGCGTACTGGCGCACCATTTTGTGGGTAATGTCCAGCACGGCCAGCGGGAACTTCGCGCGGTTATCGCGGCTGCCGCCCCACTCGTCGTCGCGCTGGTTTGAATTCGGTGAGTAGAACTGCTGAATCAGATAGGTGTTCGCCCCGTGGATTTCCACGCCGTCGAAACCGGCCTGGATGGCGCGACGCACCGCCTCACCAAACTTGCCGATCATGCCTTCCACTTCTTCAGCGGTCAGAGCAACCGGCGTTGCGGCACCTTCACGCGGCGCGGCTACGGCGCTCGGGCCAACCGGGGTACGGCCACCAATCAGTTTTGGGTCGACCATGCGGCCGCCGTGGTAGATCTGCAGCAGCGCCTTAGAACCTTTGGATTTAATGGCCTCCGCGATTTTCGCCAGCCCGGCAATTTTCTCATCATTATCAATACCGATGGCCCCCGGGAAGGCGAGACCGAGATCGTCGACGAAGCAACACTCCACAATGATGGTGCCAATGCTGCCGGAACGGGCCCGATAGTACTCCACCAGCTCGCTGGTGACGGTGCCGTCAAAATAGCCGGTACAGGTTGTCATAGGGGCCATTAACAAACGGTTTTTCAGTTCAGTACCATTCGGTAATGTGAAGGGGCTAAGAATGCGTTCGTTAGTGCTCATAATAGAAACTCCAAACTTTTAAAAATTAAGAATTCGTTATCGGATTGATTTTTTATTTCGTCGTTATTTGCCGATGTCATGATATTAATATAATGATTTTTTTAGTTTCTAAAGTTATTACGTTAGTTAAAAAACTATTTAATCCCTTCGATAACACAAATAACACATTGGTGTTAGCGATTGTAATTCAGCCATTCACAATAATTTAAAATTCGTTAAATGATTAATGGTAAAACCAATTCACCAAAGCGAGAAAATAATAAATAAAAACAACGAATTACAAACACACCAAAATCTAACCTGTTAAAAAAATGATAAAAAATACGCGAAAAACAGGCAATAACCACATACGCCAGAGTGGTTATTAATAAAAGCATAAAAATAACGCTGCAATTCTATTTTTTTGATCGCGATCAATAGTTATGGCATTCAAAAGCGCAATATAAAAACATCATCATTTTTTAATTTAGCGCACACAAAAACGCGTTAAATCGCTATTACTGAAAAAACACGAAAGCACCTTTAATAACTAAAAAAAGCAAAGAAACTTAAGAAAGTGTTTTTTCAGTGCGACCGAATTTTTGACAACTTAAGACGTGAAACTATGAATACAAAAACTGCTGTAACGCCCCCTGTGGCGAACCAGGCATCAAATGGAAACGCAAAACGATTGCTGATGATGGCGCTACCCGTCATCGTCGCCGTACTGCTGCTGTTTGTTCCCGTTCCTGAAGGCTTGCCGCCTTACGCATGGCACTACTTCGCCATTTTTGTCGGCGTGATCGTCGGTCTGATCTTCGAACCGCTGCCGGGTGCGGTGATCGGCCTGACAGGCGTGGTCGCCATTGCCCTGTGCAGCCAGTGGGTGCTGTTCAGCCCCGATCAGCTGGCTGATCCGAAATTCAAGATGGCGGGCGCCTCCTTTAAGTGGGCGGTGAGCGGGTTTGGTAACTCTACCGTCTGGCTGATTTTCGGTGCCTTTATGTTCGCCGCAGGCTATGACAAAACCCGCTTCGGCCGCCGTCTGGCGCTGATTCTGGTGAAGTACCTCGGCCGTCGCAGCCTCACGCTCGGTTACGCAATTACGTTTGCTGACCTGCTGCTGGCACCGTTCACCCCGTCCAACACCGCGCGCAGCGGCGGAACCATCTACCCGATTATCGCTAACCTGCCGCCGCTGTACGGTTCAAAACCCAACGACCCAAGCGCGCGTAAGATTGGTTCGTACCTGATGTGGGTGGCGATCACCGCGGCCTGTATCACCAGCTCAATGTTCCTCTCCGCCCTCGCGCCAAACCTGCTGGCCCTGGCGCTGGTGAAAAGTACGGTTGGGATTGATATCTCCTGGGGCACCTGGTTCCTCGCCTTCCTGCCGCTGGGTATCCTGCTGATTCTGACCATGCCGCTGCTGGCCTACTGGTTCTACCCACCTGAAGTCAAAGTGAATAACGAAGTGCCGCTGTGGGCGACCCGCGAGCTGGAAAAACTCGGCAAACTGTCCCGCAACGAAATTCTGCTGCTGGTGTTCGTGTGCTGTGCGCTGCTGATGTGGATCTTCGCCGCCGCGTGGATTGAGCCTGCCATGGCGGCCCTGCTTATCGTCGGTCTGATGCTGTGGACCGGCGTGCTGGAGTGGAACGATATCACCGGTAACAAGGCCGCATGGAACACCTTCGTCTGGTTCGCCACCCTGGTGGCACTGGCGGATGGCCTCTCCTCCACCGGCTTTATCAGCTGGTTAGGTAAAGAAGGCGGCCTGCTGATGAGCGGTATCTCTCCGGGCGTAGCGACCATCGTCCTGCTGCTGGCGTTCTACCTGCTGCACTACCTGTTTGCCAGCACCACCGCGCACACCACGGCGCTGCTGCCGGCGATGCTGACCATCGCCTCCACCATTCCGGGCATGAATATGGAAGTGTTCGTTCTGCTGATGGTGACCTCGCTGGGCGTGATGGGGATCATCACCCCGTACGGTACTGGCCCAAGCCCGATTTACTACGGTAGCGGCTACCTGCCAACCAAAGACTACTGGCGCCTCGGCACCATCTTCGGTGCCATCTTCCTGGCGGCCCTGCTGCTGATTGGCTATCCGTGGATGTCCATGATGTTCTAATTCCTGACCGCCGGACTTCTCATCCGGCGGTTTTATTTTTGTGGAGCAATACGCTATGTCAAACAAACCGTTTATCTACCAGAACCCCTTCCCTCTTTCCCATGACGACACCGAATACTACCTGCTGACCAAAGAGCACGTTTCCGTTGCCGAATTCGACGGTCAGGAAGTGCTGAAAGTGGAGCCGGAAGCCCTGACCCTGCTGGCGCAGCAGGCCTTCCACGATGCCGCGTTTATGCTGCGTCCTTCCCATCAGAAGCAGGTTGCCGCGATCCTGAACGACCCGGAGGCCAGCCAGAACGACAAATACGTTGCCCTGCAGTTCCTGCGTAACTCTGAAATCGCGGCCAAAGGCGTGCTGCCAACCTGCCAGGATACCGGCACCGCGATCATCATGGGTAAAAAAGGCCAGCGCGTCTGGACCGGCGGCGGTGACGAAGCGGCGCTGAGCCAGGGCGTGTATAACACCTACATTGAAGATAACCTGCGCTATTCGCAGAATGCGGCGCTGGACATGTATAAAGAGGTGAATACCGGCACCAACCTGCCCGCGCAGATCGATCTCTACAGCGTGGACGGGGACGAATACAAATTCCTGTGCATGGCAAAAGGCGGCGGTTCTGCCAACAAAACCTACCTCTATCAGGAAACCAAAGCGCTGATCACCCCGGCGAAGCTGAAAAACTACCTGGTTGAGAAGATGCGCACCCTGGGCACTGCGGCCTGCCCGCCTTACCATATCGCATTTGTGATTGGCGGTACGTCAGCGGAAGCCACGCTGAAAACCGTGAAGCTCGCCTCCACGCGCTACTACGACGCGCTGCCGACGGAAGGTAATGAACACGGCCAGGCGTTCCGCGACGTTCAGCTCGAACAGGAACTGCTCCAGGAAGCGCAGAACCTTGGCCTCGGCGCGCAGTTCGGCGGTAAATACTTCGCCCACGATATCCGCGTGATCCGCCTGCCGCGCCACGGCGCCTCTTGCCCAATCGGCATGGGCGTCTCCTGCTCCGCAGACCGCAACATCAAAGCGAAAATCAACCGCGACGGGATCTGGATTGAGAAGCTGGAACACAACCCGGGCCAGTATATTCCTGAATCACTGCGCCAGCAGGGGGAAGGCGACGTGGTGAGCATCAATCTGGACAAGCCGATGAATGAGATCCTGGCGCAGCTTTCCGCGCACCCGGTTTCTACCCGCCTGTCGCTGAACGGGACCATCATCGTGGCGCGCGATATTGCCCACGCGAAGCTGAAAGAGCTGCTCGACAACGGTGAAGAACTGCCGCAGTACGTTAAAGACCATCCGATCTACTACGCAGGCCCGGCCAAAACGCCGGAAGGCTACGCGTCTGGCTCGCTCGGCCCGACCACGGCGGGCCGTATGGACTCGTATGTGGACTTACTGCAATCCCACGGCGCGAGCATGATTATGCTGGCAAAAGGCAACCGCAGCCAGCAGGTGACGGACGCCTGCCATAAGCACGGCGGTTTCTACCTGGGCAGCATTGGCGGCCCGGCAGCGGTATTGGCGCAAAACAGCATTAAGAGCCTGGAATGCGTCGCGTATCCGGAGCTGGGAATGGAAGCCATCTGGAAAATTGAAGTCGAGAACTTCCCGGCGTTTATCCTGGTGGATGACAAAGGCAACGATTTCTTCCAGCAGATCCAGAACAAACAGTGTGCGGGTTGTTCACAGCGCTAGGTTGAGACAGGCCGGGTGGCAGCAACGCTGCCCGGCAGTCGCAGACAGACATGCTCCTGCGTCATGTCACAAAACCGTGATATCAGCCACTTAGCAAAAAGTGGTGAATAAAAAATCAATTAATTGTTAAGTTATTGTTGTCATTAATTGTATTTATCTCGCGAAGGCTATTCATGCAAAACGTGCATCAGCCGATGCGGCATTTGCGCTTATCTATTTCCTCATCCTGATCCAGTTTTCAAAAACAGACGCGTAAAACGTCAACAATAAACTGGAGATAACCATGTTTTCCTCAACCTCACCTGCAACCGTACGCTCGAAAGCGGGCGCCATACTCCGCGTGACGTCCGGCAACTTTCTTGAGCAGTTCGATTTCTTTCTGTTCGGCTTCTATGCCACCTACATCGCCCACACGTTCTTCCCGGCGAGCAGTGAATTTGCGTCGCTGATGATGACCTTCGCCGTCTTCGGCGCGGGCTTCTTGATGCGTCCAATAGGCGCCATCGTGCTTGGCGCGTATATCGACAAGGTGGGGCGCAGAAAGGGGCTAATCGTCACGCTTTCCATCATGGCGGCGGGGACGTTCCTGATCGTGCTTATCCCCTCTTATCAAAGCATCGGTCTGTGGGCGCCGCTGCTGGTGCTGACGGGCCGTCTGCTGCAGGGCTTTTCCGCCGGTGCGGAGCTTGGAGGCGTCTCGGTTTATCTGGCTGAAATCGCCACGCCGGGCCGCAAAGGGTTTTACACCAGCTGGCAGTCCGGCAGCCAGCAGGTCGCCATTATGGTCGCCGCGGCGATGGGCTTTGCCCTGAATGCCCTGATGGAGGACAGCGCCATTCGCGAATGGGGCTGGCGCATCCCGTTCCTGTTCGGCTGTTTAATCGTGCCGTTTATCTTTTTCCTGCGCCGCAAGCTGGAGGAGACGGAAGAGTTCAGCGCGCGCCGCCATCATCTCGAGATGCGCCAGGTCTTTAAAACGCTGCTTGGCAACTGGCAGGTGGTGGTCGCAGGCATGCTGATGGTGGCGATGACCACCACCGCGTTCTACCTGATCACCGTCTACGCCCCCACCTTTGGCAAAAAGGTGCTGATGCTCAGCGCCTCGGACAGCCTGCTGGTCACGCTGCTGGTGGCGATTTCTAACTTCATCTGGCTGCCGGTGGGCGGCGCGCTGTCGGATCGCTTCGGGCGCAAGCCGGTGCTGATTGCCATGGCCCTGCTGGCGCTGGCGACCAGCTACCCTGCGCTGACGCTGCTGGCGAGCGCCCCCAGCTTCTCCATGATGCTGAGCGTGCTGCTGTGGCTCTCCTTCCTCTACGGCCTGTATAACGGCGCGATGATCCCGGCCCTGACGGAGATTATGCCTGCTGAAGTGCGCGTGGCGGGGTTCTCTCTGGCTTACAGCCTGGCAACGGCGGTCTTTGGCGGCTTTACCCCGGTAATGTCCACCGCGCTGATCGAATACACCGGTGACAAAGCCTCGCCTGGCTACTGGATGAGTTTCGCCGCCGTGTGTGCCCTGCTGGCCACGCTCTACCTCTACCGCCGCCGCGCGGTATCGCTGCAAAACACCGTCAAGTCACAGGGGGCAGTATGAAACGCACCTATCGCTTTACCGCCAGCGCGCTGGTGCTGACGCTCCTGAGCGTGAATGCCTGTGCTCAGGACGTGAAGGTCATGATTTCAGGCGGCTTCAAGGCCGCCCTGGAAAAGCTGGCCCCGGACTATGAACGACAGACCGGGGATAAAATCGTGATTATCCCCGGCCCCTCAATGGGCGCTACGCCGCAGGCGATCCCAAACCGACTGGCGCGCGGCGAGAAAGCCGACGTGGTGATTATGGTGGGCGATGCGCTGGAGAAGCTCGAAAAAGCCGGCCAGACCCAGCCGGGTTCGCGAACCGAACTCGCGGACTCCCCCGTCGGCATGGTGGTGAAAAAAGGGGCGGATGTCCCTGATATCAGCAGCGAGGCGGCTCTGCGTAAAACGCTGCTGCAGGCCAGCTCCATCGCCTACTCTGACAGCGCCAGCGGCAGGTATGTCAGCCAGACGTTGTTCAAAAAAATGGGGATTGAAAAAGAGGTGGCAGGTAAAGCGACAATGGTCGAGCGTATCCCGGTCGCCTCAGAAGTGGCGAAAGGAAAATACGCCGTCGGTTTCCAGCAGGTGAGCGAGCTGCTGCCGGTTCAGGGCGTCACCTTTATCGGAAAAATCCCGGATAATCTGCAGTACATCACGCGCTTCGCGGGTGCGGTCACCCGTCACGCAGAACATCCCGCGGAGGGGAAAGCGCTGCTGACCTATCTCGCCTCACCGCCCTCCAGGGCCGTCATCCAGAAGACGGGGATGATCCCCGTTACGTCCGGCGATACTGCTCGGTGATCTGCTTTTCCAGTTCAGCCGCAATGTAGGACTGGATGCGCCCCCGGCGCCGGATAAGCCCCACGGTGCGTTTCACTTCCGGCGCCACCAGCGGCAGATGCGTCAGCAGCGTGTGCTCTGACGTCGGCATCGACATGGCGGGAACGGCAGCAATGCCGATCCCCGCCTCTACCATACCGAGCATGGTGGTAACGTGGCGCGTTTCGCAGACGCTGGGGCGTTCGGGAACGATATCCCCCAGCATCCGATCGAGCAGGTTACGGTTACCTGACGTTTTATCGAGGGAGATATAATCCTGCTGGTAAAAGGCCTGCCACGTCAGATGACTCTTCTGCGCCAGCGGGTGATCCTTTCGGCACGCCGCAACATAGACATCCTCCACCAGCGGGAAAAATTCGATTTCGGACGGCAGGTTTCCTGCGAAGCTGATGCCAAAATCCGCCTGGCTTCGGGCCACGGCGTCAATCACATTCCCCGCGCTGCTGTCGATGAGCTTAATGCGAACGCGCGGATAGCGAGACTGAAAGCGACGGATCACATCGGGCATAAAGTAACAGGCCGCGGAAGGGACCGTAGCAACCGTGATCAGTCCCGTCCGCTCTTCGCTGACCTTATCGACATCCGCCAGCATTGACTCAACGTTGTCGAGCAGCTGCGCGGAGCGTTCAGCAAAGTTTTGCCCGTATAGCGTTAAGGCCACGCGGCGAGTGGTACGGTCAAACAGCCGGTTTCCCAGCGCGGCTTCCAGCTTTTCAATCCGGCGGCTCAGCGCCGACTGGGATAAGCAGATAGATTCAGCAGCGACACGGAAGTTACCGTATTCCACTAACGCTCTGAAAGCATAAAGATCGTTAAGGTCAAAATTCACGGGCATAGCGTCTGGATGTCCTGTCAGGGAATACGCAACAAAGTCAAAAATAATAGCGTCTTATTGACCCACCGCAACCGGCGCGGTGTTGAAATACGTCAGAGCTCGTTGAGATGCAGGCGAATATACCCGGCGCGATCGGCAATGGCCTGCCGCTCCTCTTCCTTCATGTCCGCAAGCTGTTTAAAGACAATGCCCAGGCGGGGATTGTTACCCAGACGCGCCTGGTTGCGCGCAAAGAAATCCCAGTAAAGGGCATTGAAGGGGCACGCCAGCTCTCCGGTACGCTGGTTATGTTGATACCGGCACCCCTGACAGTAGTTACTCATCTTATGAATATACGACGCGCTCGAGACGTAGGGTTTACTGGCCAGCAATCCGCCATCGCCAAACTGGCTCATGCCGAGGGTATTGGGCAGCTCCACCCATTCAAAGGCATCAATATAGACCCCCAGATACCATTCATGAACCGCCTGCGGCGACAGGCCGCTGAGCAGGCTAAAGTTTCCGATGACCATCAGGCGCTGGATATGGTGGGCGTAAGCCTCGGTGAGCGACTGTCCAACGGCATGCGCCAGGCAGCGCATCTGCGTCCTGCCGGTCCAGAACCAGTCCGGCAGCGGGGCGTGCTGGTCTAAGGCATTCAGTTCCCGATAGCCCGGCATCTGCGACCAGTAAATCCCGCGCACGTATTCCCGCCAGCCGAGAATTTGTCGAATAAACCCTTCAACGGCTGGCAGCGGCGCATGGCCCGAACGCCATGCCTGCTCGGCGGCTGCCACCACTTCCCGCGGATTAAGCATTTTGGTATTCAGCGCGAATGAAATTAACGAGTGGAAAAGAAAAGGCTCCTCCGCGTGCATCGCGTCCTGCCAGGCGCCGAACTGGGGGAGCACGTGAGCGATAAATTCATCCAGCCTTGCTTTGGCTTCCGAACGATTGAGCGGCCAGCGAAAATTCCCGGCCTGCGGTTCGCCGAAGGTGTTTACGCCGCAGCGTTGGATCTCCGCCCATAAGGCTGAATAATCGTGGCTGGGACGCGCGTCCTCCGGCGCGGGCGGCTCGCCGGACCAGCGTTTGCGGTTTTCAGCATCGAAATTCCATTTTCCCCCTTCCGGCTCGCCTTCTGTGGTTAACAGTATGCCGTGCTGACGACGCATTTCCCGGTAAAAGTACTCCATTCGCCAGCTTTTGCGCGTCGCAAAGAACGCCCTCACCTGTCCACGGGTGGTGAAGAAATGCTCGCTGCTGACGCAGGCCGTTTCGACGGACGCCGCTTTCGCCCACGCCTGCAGCTGCGTATCCAGGCGCCATTCGTCGGGCTCCTGCCATATCACCCTGTCGGCGCCGTAATGCACGACCAGCGCGTTGAGATTGTCTTCCAGCGCGCCGCGGTTTGAGCCGTCAGAAAGCCGGACATACCTCACCCGATGCCCCTTCTCTTTTAACGCAGAGGCAAACGCGCGCATGGCGGCAAAAATGGCGATCACTTTCTGGGCGTGATGAAGCACGTACGCGGTTTCTGCCCGCAGCTCCAGCATCACGTAAACGACATTTGGATTACAGGCATCAAACCAGCTGTGGTGCGGATTAAGCTGATCGCCCAGGATCAGGCGCAGTTCGGTCAACGGTGGCTCCTGCGACAGCGCTCCGAACAGTATTTAACCTCATCCCAGCATTTCGCCCATTTTTTGCGCCACGTCATGGGCCGCTGGCAGTGCGCGCACGCCCGGCTGGGCAGGTTCTGCTTGTTACCTTTGAAATCGCTCATCTTTTCAATACCGCACTGATTTCTTCACTAAACCTGTGGATTCACGCTACGACAGACTTCACAAAATGAAGGTGATGCCCGTAAACCGCTACCCACCGCTACGTACGAATGATAGTTTATTCAGGCTGGAATTGTCGCAGTGAGCGATTTTCTGGCATCTTAACCGAACCTGACTTTCCCATTTTTGTTCAAGTGACGAGTTTGCGAGCAAAGCGATGATAAAGTGGCCCTGGAAAACAAATGAAGCAGGCCGGGATATGGCGCTGCCATGGGATGACGCGCTGACGATCCCGGTTCTGGCTAACCTAAACCCGGATGAACAAGCGAAACTGGTTCAGCTGGCGGATCGTTTTTTACAGCAAAAACGCCTGGTTCCACTGCAGGGTTTCGAACTCGATCCCCTGAAAAACGCGCGCATCGCCCTGCTTTTCTGTCTGCCGGTGCTGGAATTGGGTATCGAGTGGCTGGATGGCTTCCACGAAGTGCTGATCTATCCGGCCCCCTTTATCGTCGATGACGAGTGGGAAGATGACATCGGGCTGGTGCACAACCAGCGCGTGGTGCAGTCCGGACAAAGCTGGCAGCAGGGGCCGATTATCCTCAACTGGCTCGACATTCAGGACTCGTTCGATGCGTCCGGTTTTAATCTGGTTATCCATGAAGTGGCGCACAAGCTGGACACCCGCAACGGCGATCGCGCCAGCGGTGTCCCTCTTATCCCGCTTCGTGAAGTGGCCGGATGGGAGCACGACCTGCATGCGGCGATGGAGAATATCCAGGATGAGATAGACCTGGTCGGCGAAAGCGCGGCCAGCATTGACGCCTATGCGGCAACCGACCCGGCCGAGTGCTTTGCGGTGCTCTCGGAGTATTTCTTCAGCGCGCCCGAGCTCTTCGCGCCCCGTTTCCCGGCGCTGTGGCAGCGTTTCTGCCAGTTTTATCAGCAGGATCCCCTGCAGCGTCTGCGGCAAAATGAGGAGTCTGGCGGCCATTCCTCCCGCCAGATCCATTAAGGCTTTTCAGAAGGGGTCCGCTCGGTTGACCGTACCCCTATGCTCAACGCTAAAAACAGCACTGCCATTCCCCATGCGGCCAGCGTCAAAAACTGCTCGCCGTAAAAGCGCGTCACCACAGGCACCAGCAGCGCGCTGACGCCGTAGCCTAACGTGTGGCTGGTGGCGATGACGCCCGCCCCTTTCCCGGTGGTCAGCCTGTCGTTCAGCAGAAGCTGGTAGCCCGGCGTGGCCATCGCCGCCCCGAGTGAAGTGATAACAATTCCCACGTAGAACAGCGTTAAACCGGCGACGGTCATCAGCCCAAGCCCTGCGACCATCAGCACCGCCGCGATGCAGAGCAACGTCACCGGAGTGAAATGCTGCGGGCGGACCACCAGAAACTGCGCCGCGAGCGTGGCCAGCGCGGCCAGGCTCAGCAGAAGCGCAACATGATGGCTGATCTCCCGGGCGTTGCCCCCCAGCAGAGGGCTAAGATGCGGTGACAGGCCAAGCTGCATCAGGCTGACCAGCGCCGCCAGCAGCAGCGCCAGCAGCAGGAACGGCAGCATCGAGGCCTGCAGCCGGGTCGCCTGGTGTGCGACCGGCGGCAGCGGCGGGTCTGCGGCTTCGCGAAGCACCAGCAGCAGCGCGATTAACGGCGCGATCGCCATCAGCCAGAGCGGCGCCACCGGGCTGACGCTGAGCATCAGCGCCGCCAGCGGCGGGCCGAGCAAACGTCCGCAGCTGAGGCCGGAGCTTATCGTCGCCAGCGCCGCCATTCTCTTCTCCAGCCCCGCGCGCTGAATCGCCC
>NZ_JANLIZ010000029.1:0-13162 GCF_024702055.1 Enterobacter sp. HG048 | reverse complement strand
ACAGGTCCTGCACCGCGCCCGCCAGCACCACGCCCGCGAGGATCCAGATCATCCCAGGCAGGTAGCCCATCTGCGCCGCCAGCACCGGTCCCACCAGCGGGCCCGCCCCGGCAATCGCCGCAAAATGGTGACCGAACAGCACTTTTTTGTCGGTCGGCACGTAGTCCAGCCCGTCGTTATGGCGGACGGCAGGCGTCATGCGCGTCGCGTCAACGCCCAGAACGTTCTTAGCGATATAGCGGCCATAAAAACGGTACGCGATCAGATAAATGCAGACGGAGGCGACGACGATCCAGAGCGCATTGATCTGTTCCCCCCGGTTGAGGGCGATATAGCCCAGGGCAAAGGCTCCCACAACGGAGAGCCCTGCCCATATAAGGTATTTCCCTGAGTTGTTCATAGTTGTTGTCCGTTGTTGTGAAACAGTGAGATGTTACATTTTGTTTCTAGAACAACCGGAAAATTTTAACAACTTTGAAACGCAATAATGCGTGGTCAAACCAGAGATTTACACCACAGTGTTAAGCCGATCACTTTGATCTGCCTGGCTTAGCCCAACACCATCGTACTCAACCGACAGGTGCAGCACCGCCGCCCCTGCTCGTCGAATACCACAATCTCCCAGCTCTGGCTTGAACGCCCCAGATGCAGCGGCTGGCATACCCCGCGCACTTTGCCGTGAGAGACCGCACGATGGTGCGTGGCGTTAAGCTCCGTCCCCACCACGTTCTGACCGTCGCGTGTCATCAGAAAACCGGCCATCGACCCCAGGGTTTCCGCCAGCGCCGCCGACGCGCCGCCGTGCAGCAGGCCAAACGGCTGATGGGTGCGCGCATCCACCGGCATCTCCGCTTCCAGCGTGTCGTCGCCGATACGGGTATAGACGATACCGAGATGCGCCACCAGCGTATTCAGGCTGGTCGCGTTCAGCTCCTCGAGCGGTAAATGACGTTTCCAGATCATCTTACGCCCCCAGCGTGGAGCCGCCGTCCACCACAATGTCCTGCAGGGTGATATGGCTGGCGGCATCGGATGCAAGAAACAGTACCGTGCTGGCAATCTCCTGCGGGCGAGCGATTTTGCCCAGCGGAATGCCGAGCTTGAACTGCTCGCCAAAGCCGCGGATGCGCTGCTGCTCCGCGTCGTCGCTTTTCCACAGGGTGCGCTGCATGTCAGTGTCCGTTGAGCCCGGCGACACCAGGTTACAGCGCACGCCGCTGCCCGCCAGCTCCAGCCCGACGGTCATAGCCAGGCTTTTCAGCGCCGCCTTCGACGCGCCGTAGGCGCTCATGCCGATGCGCGGCGTGTGCGCCGCGTCGGACGCCACGGTGACTATCGCCCCGCCCTGCTGACGGCGGAACTGGCCCATCGTCTGCTGGAACAGGTTGAACGCGCCGCCGACGTTGACCGCGAAGGTCTGCTGCCAATCCTCCTGCGAAAGCTGGTCCGTCGCCCCCATGCGCAGAATGCCCGCCGCGTTGACCAGCACGTCCAGCCGTTCAAGCGACGCCAGCGCGCGCCCGCACACCTCATGCACCTGCGCGGCATCCGCCACGTCCAGGGTTTCAGTGGCGAACGGATAATCACCCAGCGGAAACGCCAGATCGAAGCCGGTCACCTGCGCGCCCGTCTCCACAAACGCCAGCGCCGTCGCGTAGCCAATCCCCTTGCCCGCGCCCGTCACCCAGACGGTTTTACCGGTGAAATCCAGCACCATCACTTCACCTCGCGGGACAGCAGCGCCCACCAGGCGTCGATAGTTGGATTTTTGGCCAGCATCACGAAGTCAATATCGCCGTGCACTTTGCGCCAGCGGGCGGCCAGCGCCATCATGCGCACCGAGTCCAGACCGTAGTCGATCAGGTTTTCGTCATCCATCGGCTCGTCGGACTCGTCCAGCATCGGCAGGATCAGCTCACGCAGCGCGGCTTTGGTCGCCGGAACGGACGGCAACAGCTCGTCGGTCATCACCACGCGGCCCGAGCGTCCGGCCACGTAGTTGAGCGACATCAGGTGCTCGTCGCGGGTGAAATCCGCCAGCGCGTCGGCGATAAAGAACGGCTTGATGTCGCGCATAAAGGCATCGGTGGCGGTGGTCATACAGCCGATGTGGGCGTAAACGCCGGTAATCAGCAGCTGGTTGCGGCCGGTTTCTTTCAGCATCTGCTCCAGCGGCGAGCGGTGAAACGCGCTGTAGCGCCACTTCACCAGCACCGTGTCCGCTTCGTCCGGGGTCAGTTCGCGGACAATGCGCTGCTGCTCCGGCGAGCGGGTCAGGCCCGGCCCCCACATGTCGTTCAGCAGGGCGCGGTCCTCGTCGCTCTGCTCTTTCGGCTGAGCGGTGTAGTAGACGGGAATATTGTGCGCTTTGCAGTAAGCGCGCAGTCTGGCGATATTCGCCACCACCTGCTGCATCATCGCGCTGTTTTCGCCCCAGAAGTTCAGGAAATACTCCTGCATATCATGAATCAACAGCGCGGCACGTTCAGGCTCAAACGCCCAGTTCACCTTGTTGGTCGGCAGCTCTGCGGCGGTCGGCAGCGCGTAAGCGGTTAATTTTGGAATGGCCATACTCTGTTCCTCAGCCCCGGGCGCGTTCAGCAAGCCACAGGCGCAACTGTTTCTTATCGACTTTGCCGACCGGCGTCAGCGGGAGCGCATCCACGCTCTCCACGCGGTCCGGCAGCTTGAATTCGGCAACGCCCTGCTCGCGCAGGAAGCGGCGCACTTCAACCGCGCGCAGGGGCTGTTTCACCACCAGATACGCGCAGCTTTTTTCGCCCAGCAGGCTGTCCTCCATGCTCACCAGCGCGGCATGGATCACCGCCTCATGGCGCAGCAGCAGATTTTCAATCTCTTCGGCGGCGATCTTCTCCCCGCCGCGGTTGATCTGATCCTTCTCACGCCCCTGCACGGTGATGTAGCCCTGCTCGTCGATGGCGATCAGATCGCCAGAGCAGTAAAAGCCGTCGGCGTCAAAGGCGCTGGCGTTGTGTTCCGGGCTGTTGAAATAGCCGCGGAAGGTATACGGCCCGCGCGTCATCAGACGCCCGACCTCCCCGCGCGGCAGCGGGTTGCCGTATTCGTCCGCCACCCACACTTCGTCGTCCGGGCACATCGGGCGGCCCTGGGTGTTGATGATGCGTTCCGGGGCGTCGTCGAGCGCGGTGTAGTTCACCAGCCCTTCCGCCATGCCGAACACCTGCTGAAGCTGGCAGCCGATTTCCGCCGGAATGCGCGTCGCGAGCGTGGCGGAGAGGCGTGCGCCCCCCACCTGGAGCAGCTTCAGGGATTTAAGCTGCGCGTTTCCTGCGCCGTCGGCAATCGCCTGTAGCCAGAGGCTCACAGCCGGAGGAACCAGCGAGGTGACGTTAATCTGATGCCGTTCAATCAGCGGGAAGCAGAGCGTGGCGCTCGGATCGTTCGCCAGCACCACGCATCCGCCCGCGGTGAAGACCCCTAACGATCCCGGCGAGCTCATGGCGTAGTTATGCGCCGCTGGGAGCGCGTTCAGATAACGGGTGTGTGCATTGATTCCGCAGATTTCGTTGCTGCGGCGAATGCTGTAGTCGTAATCGTTATGCGTGCGCGGGATCAGCTTCGGCGTGCCGGTGCTGCCGCCGGAAAGCTGGAAAAATGCCACTTCGTCGGCGGGCGTCGGGTTCGGGATGAAATTATCAGCCGGACGAGCAATCGCCGCTTCCAGGGCATGTTCACCCTTATCGCCGCGCAGGAGCACGACGCGAACCGAGCGGTGCGCATCCACAAAGGTGTTGAGAAAATCGTCACCCGCAAACAGCGCGTGCTCGCGATCGGCAATCAGCACGGCGGGTTTGATCTGCTCCGCGTAGGCGTTCAGCTCGCTGCGCTGATGGCTAAAGAGCGCGTTAACCGGCGCGACGCCAATTTGCAGCAGCGCGAAGAAGGTGATGTAGAACTCGGCCACGTTGCCGAGCTGTACCAGCGCGGTCTCACCGCGGTGAAGTCCCTGTGCCTGAAGCGCGGACGCCAGGTTATTCACCGCCTGATTAAACGCGCGGTAGGTGATGTGCCGCTCGCCGTCGATGATCGCCACGGCATCGCTGTCCGCGCGATCCGTCAGGATGTGGGTCAGCGGCAGATCCTGCCAGTAGCCTTTTTCGCGGTAGCGCCGGGCGAATTCCTCAGGCCAGCGGGTAAAGGGAATGGTCATGAGCGATCCTTAGTGCAGGCCAAACACGTTGAGCATGGTGGAGAGCTTCACGCCTGTTTCGCGCCACTCACCCACCGGCGAAGAGGCAGGCACAATGCCCGCACCGGCAAACAAGCGAACGGTATTTTCACGAAGACGCGCGCAGCGGATGGTCACCACCCACTCGCCGTTACCTTCGCTGTCGCACCAGCCGACGATGCCGCCGAACAGCTCGCGGTCGAACGGCTCCAGCTCGGCAATCAGCTCTTTTGCCGCCTCATGCGGGAAGCCGCTCAGCGCCGGGGTCGGGTGCAGCAGACAGGCCAGCGTCAGGGCGTTTTCATTTTCACGCGCCTCGCCTTCAACCGGCGTAGCCAGATGCCACAGGGTCGGCGTGGTGATGAGCTGCGGGGAAGACGGCATGCTCAGGTGGTGGCTGCGCGGTGCCAGAATGGCCTTCATCGCCTGGGTCACGAGGTCGTGCTCGTGACGGTCCTTTTCGGAGGCCAGCAGCTTATTGCCCGCTTCGCGATCTAATACGTCATCCGGCTGACGACGCGCGGAGCCTGCCAGCGGGAGCGAACTAAAGTGAACGCCCTCTTTATGCAGCAGCAGTTCCGGACTTGCTCCCAGCAGCACCCCGCCGTCTTCCAGCGGCACGTGAAAGTTGAAGCTTGCCGGGTTCTGGGCAATCAGGCGCTCCATCAGGGCACCACTGTCCATATGTTTGTCGGTCGCGATATCAATCAGGCGCGACAGCACCACCTTGTTCACCCGCGGCGTTGCGGTGAGCGACGCGGCGCGAGCGACCATCTCTTCGAACACGGGCTGCGGCGGGATCTCGGTGCGTTTTTCCACCTTCAGCGCCTGCGAGCCGGAAAAATAGCGTGCGGACTGCTGACGAGCCGGACGGGAAAACGTCTGCCAGCGTTCGGGAATAAACAGCGAAGACGGCTTGCGGGTATCGAAAGGGATGGCACCAACCATGACCGGATGGGCGATGCCGCTGGCTTTTGCATTCCGGAAGGCCTGGGCTAATTTTTGCTGGAAGTGCCCGGCCGGATCGTCGCCGCCGACGGCGGGTTCAGAGAAGCGGGCAAAACAGCCTGAGGTAGTAAAACTGCGGTAAGGCGACATAAAGAAAAAGCTGTCTGATTGCAGCGTGGTCGCGGTGTGCTGAACTTCCTCAGCCAGGGACGTGTCCATATCATCCTCCTCAAAATGATAAAAGAAGCAATAATGATTATCATTTATATTTTCGTCGGCTAACCTAATCCCACATCGCTTCGCTGTCAACCGTCGGGCAAATAACTTATGCGACAAAAGCTTGCATCCCTTCGCGGCAACCATGAAAATGAGAAGCATTATCTTCAACAAAAACAGGATGTCGCGCTGTGAGATTCCCTTTCGTATTCCGTAATACCCTGCTTTTACCTGGACTTTTTGTTTTAGGACTTGCCTCAGCCGTTGCCGCCGACTGGCCGCGTCAGGTGACCGACAGCCGCGGCGTTCACACGCTTGAGAGCAAACCGACGCGCATTGTCTCTACCAGCGTGACCTTAACCGGCTCCCTGCTGGCGATTGACGCACCAGTCGTCGCCAGCGGCGCGACCACGCCGAACAACCGCGTGGCGGATGCGCAGGGCTTTTTGCGCCAGTGGGGCGATATTGCGAAACAGCGCAAGGTTGCGCGGCTGTACATTGGCGAACCGAGCGCCGAAGCGGTCGCCGCCCAGATGCCGGACCTGATTTTGATCGGTGCCACCGGCGGGGATTCCGCGCTGGCGCTGTACGATCAGCTCTCCGCCATCGCCCCAACGCTTATCATCAACTACGACGACAAGAGCTGGCAGGAACTGCTGACGCAGCTGGGCACCATTACCGGGCAGGAAAAACAGGCCGCAGAGCGCATTGCCGCGTTTGATAAACAGCTCGCGCAGGTTAAAGAGCAGATGAAGCTGCCGCCGCAGCCGGTAAACGCCATCGTCTATACCGCCGCCGCGCACAGCGCCAACCTGTGGACTGCGGAATCCGCGCAGGGCCAGCTGCTGCACCAGCTGGGCTTTATGCTGGCAGAGCTGCCCGCCGGGCTGCACACATCAAAAAGCCAGGGCAAACGCCACGACATCATTCAGCTGGGCGGTGAAAATCTGGCGACGGGGCTGAACGGCGAAGGGCTGTTTGTGTTTGCCGGCGACCAGAAAGACGTGGATGCTATTTACGCCAACCCGCTGCTGGCGCATTTGCCGTCGGTGAAAAACAAACGGGTCTGGGCATTGGGAACCGAGACGTTCCGCCTGGATTATTACAGCGCGATGTTGGTGTTAGACAGATTGAATACGTTGTTTAAGTAGGCCTTTTCCTCCCTCTCCCTGTGGGAGAGGGCCGGGATGAGGGCATCAGGCCGCCCCGTCGTTCAACACACTCTCCTGCCTGAATCGGCGCAATTCTGCCAACGACATGAATAAAATCACGCCAATAATTGCCAGTACAAACCCGCCGCAGCTCGCCGAGGCCACCGGGGTCATTATCGCCCCCAGCCCGCCGAGGATCGCCGCGCCAATCGCATCCCCCGTGACGTTCTGCGCCGTCCACAGGCCGTTAATGCGACCGAGCATCCCTTCCGGCGTTTGGGTCTGGATCAGGGTGTACTGCAAAAGCGAGCTGATGGCGCTCAGCCAGCCGAAAATCACCAGGCAAAACACGCCCAGCGCCCACACCGGCATCAGGCTGAAGAAGCCGATGGCGATAAACGAGGCCAGCGTGGCAAGCAGCATAATCAACCCCGGACGCGCGCTCTGCGCCAGGTTGCCGCTGGTCAGCGCTCCGCACGCCGCACCGAGCGGAATGGCGGCGTACAGTAAGCCAATCTCCGAGGCGCTCATCTGCCACTCTCCCGCTAATGCCGGGTACAGCACGCGCGCGGCGCTCGCCATCGTCAGCAGGCCGCCGAGCAGCGCAATGCCGCCAATCAGCGGGTTGCTGAACAGGAAACGAATAGCGGCCATCAGCGATTTCAATGGATGCTCGCGCGGCTGCGGCGGAGGGGGCAGAAGAGGCAGGCGCAGCAGCGTCAGCGTGGTGATAAAGGTTCCCGCCGCCGCCAGCCCATAGTTCCACGCCACGTTGCCGGTCGCCAGCAGCAGGCCACCCACCATTGGCGAAATCACCGAGCCCAGACGCACGGTGAGCATGGTGATCGCCCCCGCCTGCATCAGGTTCTCGCGCCCGACCAGCGCGGGCGTCGCCGCCAGCAGCGCCGTCACGCCCAGCGAGGCAAAAAAGCCGTCCCACAGCCCCAGGGCATAAATCGCGATCAGCGACGGCTCCGGCAGCATCGCGTTCAGACACAGCCCGATAAAGCCCACGCCGCAGGTGCCGCGCGCCAACAGAATCAGCTTCTTACGCTCGTAGCGGTCCGCCAGCACGCCGCCGACCATCAGGCCGATGAACATCGCCCCGCCGGTTAAGGTGACGGATAACCCCACCAGCCAGCTGGAGTGCGTCAGGGTCTGGATCTGTACCGGCACGGCCACGCCGAGCAGCCCGAGGGACAAAATGGAGATAAAGCGAGCGATAAAAACGGCGCGATACGCCGGATGCGTTTTAAGCAGGCTGAGGTTGAGCAGCCAGGATTTTTGATTCATGACAAAGCCTTGAGTCTATTTCTACCCATTCCATGGGCGCACATGCTAACATAGCCAAATAAGATAGATAACGATAATCACTATCATTATCAAATCATGGATGTTGCTATGTCGTTTTCCTCTTCTTCGGTGCGCGCCGTTGCCGTGCCCGTTTTATTGCTGCTCCTGAGCCTTGCAATTGCACTCAGTCTGCTGGTTGGCGCGAAGCCGCTGCCCGCGTCCGTTATTGTTGATGCGCTCTCCGGCACCTGCCAGAGCGCCGACTGCGTCATCGTGCTCGACGCCCGACTGCCCCGCACCCTTGCCGGACTGCTGGCCGGTGGCGCGCTCGGCCTTGCCGGTGCCCTGATGCAAACCCTTACCCGCAATCCGCTGGCGGACCCCGGTATCCTCGGTGTTAACTCCGGCGCCAGCTTTGCTATCGTGCTCGGCGCGGCGCTGTTCGGGTTGACCTCGCCCTCTGAACAGCTGGTGATGGCCTTCTGCGGCGCGCTGGCCGCCTCGCTGGTCGTCGCCTTTACCGGCAGCCAGGGCGGCGGGCAGCTGAGCCCGGTACGCCTGACGCTTGCGGGCGTAGCGCTCGCGGCGGTGCTGGAAGGCTTGTCCAACGGCATCGCCCTGCTCAACCCGGACGTCTACGACCAGCTGCGCTTCTGGCAGGCCGGTTCGCTGGATATCCGCACCCTAGACACGCTTAAAGTGGTGGCGATCCCGGTCATTATCGCTGCCGCCGTGGCGCTGTTTTTAAGCCGGTCGCTCAACAGCCTGAGCCTCGGCAGCGACACCGCGACCGCCCTCGGCAACCGCGTGGCGCGCACGCAGCTGATTGGTCTGTTCGCCATCACCGTACTGTCCGGCAGCGCGACCGCCGTGGTCGGCCCGATCGCTTTTATTGGCCTGATGATGCCGCACATGGCGCGCTGGCTGGTGGGAGCAGATCACCGCTGGTCGCTGCCGGTGACGCTGCTTGCCACCCCTGCCCTGCTGCTGTTTGCCGACGTGCTGGGCCGCCTGCTGGTGCCCGGCGAGCTGCGCGTCTCGGTGGTCAGCGCCTTTATCGGCGCGCCGGTGCTGATCTTCCTGGTACGCCGTAAACGCGGAGGTGGCGCATGATGGCCCCGTCCCGGCGTTTAGTCACCAGCGTCTCGCTGCTAAGTATCCTCATTCTGCTGCTGGCGGTCTGGAGCCTGCGCAGCGGCGCGGTGACGCTCGATTTTTCTCAGGTGGTTAACGCCCTGCTCGGCAGCGCGCCGCGCAACATCACCATGGTGGTGACGGAGTGGCGTCTCCCGCGCGTGGCGATGGCAATTCTGGTCGGCGCGGCGCTCGGCGTGAGCGGTGCGATATTCCAGTCGCTGATGCGCAACCCGCTCGGCAGCCCGGACGTGATGGGCCTCAACACGGGGGCCTGGAGCGGCGTGCTGGTGGCGATGGTGCTGTTTGGTCAGCACCTGACGGCCATTACCTTTACGGCGATGGCGGGCGGCATTCTGACGTCCTTGCTGATCTGGGCGCTATCCTGGCGCAACGGTATCGACACCTTCCGCCTGATCATCATCGGGATCGGCATCCGCGCCATGCTGATGGCCTTTAACACCTGGCTTTTACTGCAGGCCTCGCTGGAAACCGCGCTCTCCGCCGGGCTGTGGTACGCCGGTTCGCTCAACGGCCTGACGTGGGGCAAAACCTGGCCCGCCGCGCCGCTGATTGTGCTGATGTTTATCGGCGCGCTGCTGCTGGTGCGGCGCATGCGTCTGCTGGAGATGGGCGACGACAGCGCCTGCGCGCTGGGCGTGGGCGTCGAGCGCTCGCGCCTGATGCTGATGCTGGTCGCCGTACTGCTGACCGCCGCCTCCACCGCGATTGCCGGGCCAATCTCGTTTATCGCTCTCGTGGCCCCGCACATCGCCCGACGTCTTAGCGGCACGGCGCGCTGGGGATTAACCCAGGCGGCGCTGTGCGGCGCGCTGCTGCTATTGGCCGCCGATCTCTGCGCCCAGCGGCTGTTTATGCCTTATCAACTGCCGGTGGGCGTGGTGACCGTCAGCCTCGGCGGGATTTACCTCATCGTCTTGCTCGTTCAGGAGTCACGCAAGAAATGACAGACACAACCACCCGCTTGCGCGGCGAAAATTTAACCCTCGGCTACGGCAAAAAAATCATTGCCCGTGACTTATCCGTCGCCATTCCGGACGGGCACTTCACCGCGATTATCGGCCCGAACGGCTGCGGCAAATCGACCCTGCTGCGCACGCTGAGTCGCCTGATGACGCCGGCTGAGGGCAGCGTGTTTCTCGACGGGGAGCAGATCCAGCGCTTCGCCAGCAAAGAGGTGGCCAGACGCATCGGGCTGCTGGCGCAAAACGCCACCACGCCGGGAGACATCACGGTACAAGAGCTGGTCTCGCGCGGGCGCTATCCGCACCAGCCGCTGTTTACCCGCTGGCGCAAGGAAGACGATGAGGCGGTGAACCGCGCGATGCGGGCGACGGGTATTACCGATCTGGCGCAGCAGAGCGTGGACACCCTCTCCGGCGGACAGCGCCAGCGGGCGTGGATCGCGATGGTGCTGGCGCAGGAAACGTCGATCATGCTGCTGGACGAGCCGACAACCTGGCTTGATATCAGCCATCAGATTGACCTTCTTGAGCTGCTGAGCGAGCTGAACCGCACGCAGGGGTATACGCTAGCGGCGGTGCTGCACGATTTAAACCAGGCGTGCCGCTACGCCACGCATTTGATTGCGCTTCGCGACGGTGAGATTGTGGCGCAGGGCGCGCCGAAAGAGATTGTCACGCCGAACCTGATCGAGCGGATCTACGGCATGCGCTGCATGATTATTGACGATCCGGTGGCGGGTACGCCGCTGGTGGTGCCGCTGGGAAAACGTGCGGTCTGATGCCCTCACCCCGGCCCTCTCCCACAGGGAGAGGGAGCAAAGCATCCCCTCGCCCCGTTGGGGAGAGGGTTAGGGTGAGGGGAAATCACTACCCCAATATCTCCCTCAACACCGGCCCTATCTTCTCAAACGCCTGCGGTGAAATGATGTCCACGTGGGCGCAGTCCTGGCTGTATACCTCAAGCTCCGCCACCCACGGTGCCCAGGCGACCTGCGGATCCATCGTTCGCGTGCGCTCGGCGACAAACAGCGTCGCTTTGCCGTCAAAGCGTGCGCTGCGCGCCGTGGTGAGCAGCCGCACCGCGTCGGCGTAGTTGCCTTCAATCGCGTTAAACAGCTCGCTGGAGCCCTGCCCCTGCTGGGCGGCGATAAACGCCTGACGCTCGCGCTCGATCTCCGCCAGCACCGCCGGGTCGAGGCCGTTAGCCTCTTTTTCCGCCCAGTTCTGGGTTTCCGGCGGCCAGGTATCCAGCAGGCCGAGGAAGGCCACCACTTCACCCTGCTCGCGCAGACGGGCGGCAATACCCTGCGCCAGCGTACCGCCGAGGGAATAGCCAAACAGGTAATACGGCCCCTGCGGCTGCTGCATACGCAACGTATTCAGATGATGCTCAATCACTCCATCCAGATCCGCACGCTGCAGCATCGGACCGTCCGGACGCGGCGACTGAATGCCGACGATGGACCAGCGCGGGCTGAGGTAACGCGCCAGCACGCTAAACTGCCAGGCAAAGCCGGACGCCGGATGGAAGCAGAACAGCGTCGGGCCGTCGCTTTCGCGCAGCGGCAGAAGCGTTTCATACCCCAGACGCTGCGCCTGCTCGTCGCTCATCTGCGAGTCCAGCAGCGCGCTGAGCTTACTCACCGTGGAGGCGACCATAATCTGCCCCGGCGTAACCTTGCGCTCGAACGCGCGGCTAAGCTGTGCCGCCAGGCGCATCGCCAGCAGCGAGTGTCCGCCGAGGGCAAAGAAATCCGCCTCGATGTCGTTGATCTCACAGCCCAGCAGCGCGATAAAAGCCTGCGCGACGGCGATTTCGGTTTCGCTTTCCGGCGCACGGCCGGAGGTTTTACTCGTCAGCTCCGGCAGCGGCAGCGCCTTGCGGTCCAGCTTGCCGTTCGCGCTGAGCGGCAGCGCGCTGATTTGCAGCAGCACCACCGGCACCATATGCGGCGGCAGCTGCGCTTTGAGCGATGCCAACAGCGCGTCGCGATCCAGCGGTAAGCCGGATTCGGAAACCACGTACCCCACCAGCTGGCGGGCATCGCCGCCCGTTGCCGCCGCCTGGTTGAACACGCAGGCGTGCGCCACGGCCTGGGCCACGTCCGGCAGCGACAGCATCGCCCGGTCGATTTCGCCCAGCTCGATGCGCTGTCCGCGAATTTTTAACTGGTCATCGCTGCGGCCGAGATATTCCACCGCGCCGTTATCCAGCCAGCGGGCAACGTCGCCGGTGCGGTACATGCGCTCGCCGGGAGCGAACGGGTCGGCAATAAAGCGGCTGGCGGTGAGGTCCGGACGGCCCAAATACCCCTGCGCCAGCTGAATGCCGGTGAGATAAAGATCCCCCGCCACGCCGAACGGCACCGGGCGCATCATGGCGTCAAGAATGCGCAGCCCGGTGTTCCATACCGGGAAGCCGATCGGCACGCTGTTGCCTTCCACCGCCGCCAGCTCGGGGCCAAACGCCGGATACCAGCTCACGTCTACCGCCGCTTCGGTTGGGCCATAGAGGTTGTGCAGCGGCGCACGGGTGAGCTGCTCCCACTCGCGGCACAGTTCGGTCGGCAGCGCTTCGCCGCTGCAGAACACCTGCCTAAGCGTTTTACAGCAGTCGACGTTTTCCGGCGCCAGCGAGGCGACAAACGCCGCCAGCATCGACGGCACGAAGTGGGTAGTGGTCACGCCGTACCGCGCGAAGAAGCTCTGCATTGCCTGCGGGTCGCGGTGCGCATCCGGCTCGGCCATCACCAGCTTCGCCCCGGCGATAAACGGCCACCAGAACTCCCACACCGACACGTCAAAGCTGCACGGCGTTTTCTGCGCCACCACGTCCGTCGCGTCCAGCGGGTAGTGATCCTGCATCCACTTCAGGCGGTTAACGATGGCGGTATGCCCGACCATGACCCCCTTCGGACGGCCCGTCGAACCGGAGGTAAAGATGATGTACGCCGTTTGCTCCGGCTTCGCCAGCCGCAGCGGTTCAACACCCGCAACCGGTAACAATGTGTTGTAACTAAATGTCTCGACAGACAGATCGCTAAAGCGCGGAAGCTGCTCGTCTGTAGTAATGAGCAGGGATGGCTTCGCGTCCTCGAGCATCATCCGCAGGCGGTCGTCCGGGTAGCCGGTGTCCAGCGGCAGCCAGGCGGCCCCCGCTTCGACAATGCCGTGCAGCGCCAGGGTCAGGAACACCGAGCGCGGCAGGGCCACCGCCACGCTGT